>DATNKB010000397.1:0-12738 GCA_035603595.1 Candidatus Dormiibacterota bacterium | reverse complement strand
GCGCGCTGGAGTGCCCCAGACAGTTTGACCGCTGCGGATTGTCTTGCCGGTGGGGATGCCGGCTTGCGCGCCGGCAATGGCGCCGTCTTCGAGTTTGCAGTGATCGGCGATACCAACCTGTCCACCGATCATGGCGTGCTTCCCTACCGTGCTACTGCCGGAGATTCCTGTTTGTGCAGCGATCACCGTGTGCTCGCCGATTTGGACGTTGTGCGCTACTTGCACGAGGTTATCGATTTTTACCCCGGCGGCGATTTGAGTGGTTTCGAGCGAGCCGCGATCGATGGTGGTGTTCGCGCCAATTTCCACGTCGTCGGCAATTTCGACTCGGCCGACTTGCGGAAATTTCCAGTAGCGGCCTTCGCCGAAGACGTAGCCGAAGCCGTCACTGCCGATGACGGCACCGGAATGGACTTCGACGCGATCGCCGAGTCGCGCCCCGGCGTAGAGCGTGACGCGGGGGTGCAAGATGCAATTGGCGCCGATGTGTGAGGCGCGGCCGATGAAACCGAAGGCGCCTATCATGGTGCCGGCTCCGACTTCGGATTCGTCTTCGAGCACGGCGTACGGGCCGATGTAAACATTTTCAGCGATCTTGGCTGTCGGTGACACGATCGCGGTGGAATGAATACTGGATTTTGGCGTGGCTCGCGGCAAGAGCCACGCCGCGGCCTTTGCGAACGCAAATTTTGGATCGGCGACTTCGAGAATTGTCTTGCCAGCTGCGCGAGTGTTCGCGGGAGCGAGAACACACGCGGCTGCTGATTTTTCGATGCGCGGCGCAAATTTAGGAGCGTCGAGGTAGATGAGGTCTGTGGCTGTTGCGTTTTCAGGGCCGGCGACGCCTGTGAGCGCGCGGCTTCCGTCGCCCTGTAGCGTCGCGCCCAAATATTTCGCCAGATCAGCGGCTGTGCGATTCATGTGAACCTCTTTCTCAACTTTTTGATTTGCGCGGATTGCCGTGCGCCGATCATTTCACGCACCTTCAAAAACTAGAACGGATAGATCGCCGATTCTCCCGGCGGGCGAGTCTTCCAGCGCTTATGAACCCAGAGCCACTGGTCGGGATGCTCGCGCACGTAGGCTTCAATCACAGCCATGAAACGAGCGGTGTTCTCGCGAACGTCGGCATCTTCATCGCCGGTGCGCACGAGGTCGAGCGCGCGTCCGAACTGCAGGCGATATTTCTTTTCGGCGGCGTGCCACGCTAGAAATCCAGGAACGACGGCGGCATCTGTGCGCAGTGCGATTCTGGCAATGCCTGACGTGGTGCATGCCAGTCTGCCGAAAAAATCCACGAAGACCCCTTCGTCGAGGGACGTGTTGGTGTCGGCCAATATGCCAACCGTGCCGCCTTCGCCGAGCACTTTCAGAATAGCGCGCGCGGAGCGATTCTTTTCGATCGGCTGATTTCCGGAAAGGCAGCGATAGCGATTGATGAGCGCGTCGACGCGAGGATTGGCGACGGGGCGCACAAGGAAATGCAGCGGGTGGCCATAGAGGGCATGCGCGAAAGGAGCGAGTTCCCACGCGCTCATGTGGCCGGTGAGAAACAAGACACCTTTCCCGCGGCGCTGGGCGCATTCGAAATTCTTGGCGCCGTCGATTGTCACAATCTGCAAAATATTCGCGGCCGTGTATTTTGGGAATTGCGAGAACTCGCCCGCCATCCAGCCGATCTGGCGGACCATTCCGCGAACGATTCGTTTGCGTTCCGCCTCGCTCATATCGGGAAATGCGAGTTGAAGATTGAACATCGCTGCGCGCCTGAGGGGCGTGCGCACTTGATATGCGAGCGCGGCAAACGCGGCGCCCACCTGACGGGCTGTGCTGCGTGGAAGCAGGCCAAGCGCTTTGAGTCCCGTCCATGCAGCTGCGTATTCGAGCCATTGTCGCATCGCGCGTCATTATGCAAGAGGCTGGAGAGCCGATGCCAGCGATGTGTGATGAAAGAGTGTTTGCCCGGATGTTAGACTCGGCGGGCTTACTAGAGCGAAGCGCGATGGCCATACGATGACCATACAATGAGCGAACAGTCGCTGTCCCGGCAACGCACCAATTTCATTGCCTATGCAAGTGCGGGACTGATCGTGGTGGTGTGCATCTTCAGCCATTTGGGTGCGATTGGATTAGTTGGGCCGGACGAACCGCGTTATGCGTGGATCGCGCGGGCGATGGCGACGAGCGGCGATTGGGTGACGCCGCGTCTTTACGGCGAGCCGTGGTTTGAAAAGCCGGTGCTTTACTACTGGGTGGCAGCGCTGGGATTTTCGGCTCACTTGCCCGCCGAATGGGCGGCGCGGCTGCCCTCTGCTTTTGCGGCGCTGGTGGCAGCGATTGCGATCGGTTGGCTCGGTCGGAAATTCTACAACGCGGAATCTTGGCCGTTCGCGTCTCCTTTCTTGCTTGCTCCTCTTATTTTCTCGACGAGCGTTGCAACGATAGGGTTCGCGCGCGCGGCGGGTCCCGATATGTTGTTCAGCGCCGCTCTCACCGTCGCGATGGCAAGCGGCGCGATTGTGCTAAGTCGTCGCGGGGCCTTGCGTTCAGAAAATGACGAGCGGGCCAGCACCGGCCCGTCTGATCACTTTGCGCTAGCCCTCTTCGGCGCCTCGCTCGGGCTTGCGGTTCTCGCAAAAGGTCCAGCGGGCGCCTTACTGGCTGCCGGCGCGATTGCAATTTGGGCCATCCCTACCTCGCGGTGGCGCGCCGTTGTTCGGCTGGCCCATCCAATCGCCATCGCCGCATTCTGCCTGATAGCGCTTCCCTGGTACGCGCTTTGCGCGTTCCGCAATCCGGATTTTCTTCGTGTCTTTATTTTTCAGCACAATTTCGAACGCTACCTCACTCCTATGTTTCAGCATCGCCAGCCGTTTTGGTATTTCGTCCCGATTCTTCTGCTCGGACTACTTCCCTGGACGGCGTGCCTCTGGCCTGCTCTCGAAGAAGGGCTGCGACTCTGGCGGCAGAAATCCTGGAGCAACTCGGCCGGATTCTTTATCTTTTGCTGGGCTATATTCCCTTTTTTGTTTTTTAGCTTTTCACAATCGAAACTGCCGGGATATATCCTTCCGGCGATTCCTCCGCTCGCTTTGTTGATTGCGGTCGGAGTACAACGTCGGATTCTAACGTCACCCGTTCCATCCGCTCGCTGTGTCCTGATCGCGGTCGGCGTCACATGGATCGTGATGGCGCTTTCGGCGGTTCACTGGGTAAACCGACTTCCCGCTGCTGCACGCGATGTTCCGGAAAAAATGATTTTGCAGATTTCGATCATTGCGATTTCAGGCGGTATCGCGATTGTCGTGCTGGGTTTTCGTCGCGGGCGTGAGGCTTTGCTGCTTTCATTCTTTCTGGCAGCGCTTTGCGTCGAATTCGCCGGCGCACGCGTATTACCCGCGCTCGATCCCTTCATTTCGGCAAGATTTCACGGCGAACTGCTTCGCAATCACCGGTACCCCAATCGCGTTTTCACATTCCATGTGAATCGGTCTTGGCAATACGGACTCAACTTCTACCTCGGACGTGAAATTGCGGAATGGTCTCCGGATGATGTGGGTGCGGCGCTCGTTCTGACGACGCCACAGGGCTTGGACGAGATCAGAAAAGCGAATCGAGTGCAGGAAGCGCTGGATGAACCTTACGAAGGAATTCTATATGTTCCGGTGCTGCCTGCTGCGCGCTAGGGATTCGTGCGAGAAACGGGCGGCAAATTCTGCAGAAAGAAATTGACGATCTGATTTTCGTAGGCGTGGCGATCATCGTCTGTCATTTCGGAGTAGCTAAGCCGATCGCGCACCAGCTGTTTCGGCTCTGGCGCGCGCGAGAAAATCTTCCAGGTTTCATCCGCGAGCTGAGGTCGGTCGTCCGATTGAATGAACAATTTCGGAATTCCCTGCGTTTTGGCCAGATGCAGCGAAATCGGTTGCTGGGAACGGAAACGATAATTCATGAGCCGGAATCCCCAGTCCGAAAAGCGATTCACATAAGGAATCACGGCGAGGCCCGAGCGCTTCACTTCTATTTGCACCATGTCGCGAGGGTCGTCCCACGCGTTGTCAACAATCAAGGCGCCAACACGGGGATCGGAGGCGGCTACTTCCAGCGCCACGAACCCGCCCAAGTTCACGCCCCATAGGCCGAAGCGCTTGGGATCCACATCATTGCGGGTCGAAAGAGCCTGGACAGCAGCTTCCAGTTCGGCTGTTTCGTGATAGCCCAGAGTCGTAATACCGGGCGTCGATCCGTGCCCAAGGAAGTCGAACACAAACACGTTGAACTGATGATCCTGAAGCGCCGATACCAGCGTCAGCACATCGGTGCGCTGGGACAAATACCCATGGCACACGACAATCGTTGGCGCACCGCGCAGCCCAGGGAAAAACCATCCCTCCCGCTCGGGTTGGCCAGTGATGGAAAAAGAAAATGGGATGGGATGGCCCATCATCACGTTCAGGTCGGAGGAGGAGGCTGCGGAACGTGTGGGCTTCAGAATTTGGTAAAGCAGAAAACCCGCCACTGTGGCGATCGATACAAAACCAAAGAGGATTATCGCCAGCAGCGCGGAAACGACTTTGGCGGGGCGCGTTGTGGGATAGCGTAGCTCTGAGAGGACGGCCATCCGTTGAGCGCGAGAGCGCGATTTCGCGCCTCGACAAACGGAATGTTAGCACAATTCTTTCGGTATCCTGGCTCCACGCATGCTGGCGTTTCTATCCGGGAGACGCATTTGGGTTCTTTCACTCGTCACGGCTATAATGACTTACGGGAGCGGCTCGGGCCTTCATGCAGATTGTTGACCTCCGGCAGGTCCATTCGAAAACCCTTGATGTGTTGTTTCAAGAGGAAGCTCGCCACTGGCGCGACGAACTGCACTGGGACTACCGCCCCTCTATTGATCTGATTCGCAAATTCATCGATTCCCGCTCGCTGAATGGTTTCCTCGCGCTCGATAACGGACGCCCCGCCGGCTACGGTTTCTACGTGCTCGAGGATCACAAGGGATTGATAGGCGGGTTGTTTGTCTCCTCCGATTACGCGCAGTCGGCGATTCCAAAAGAGATCCTCACCGAGATGCTGGCGGCGCTTCGTGCCACGCCGCGCCTGGAACGCATCGAGGCGCAGCTGATGCCATTTGGCATCGAATTCGATCCGGCCTTCCTTTCAAGGGAGATGCATCTTCACACGCGGCAATTCATGCTTCTGCGACTTGCGGATGCGAAGGTGAGCGAAAAGCCACTCTCCCCCGCGTTTCGGATGGAGCCGTGGAGCGACCGCGCGTTCGATTCAGCGGCAAAATTGATTCAGCTTTCTTATGCCAACCACGTGGACGGCGACATCAACGATCAATACCGCTCCGAAGCTGGCGGCATGAAATTCCTTCGCAACATCGTGATTCTGCCGGGATGCGGTCAGTTCCTTCCTGAAGCTTCCTTTCTCGTGCGCCCGGCCACGGGAGATCGCCTTGTCGGTATGGTTCTCACTTCAACAGTGAAGGAGCGCGTAGGCCATACGACGCAAGTGTGCGTCCTGCCCGGCTACCAGGGCCATCGCATCGGGCGCTCACTAATGGAAGCGTCGATCCATGCGCTCATACGCCGCAAGTACGAGTGGTTGTCGCTCACAGTGACGGCGGTGAATACGTCGGCAGTGCAGCTCTACGAGCATCTCGGTTTCAAAACGATCAAGAAATTTGCAGCAGGCGTCTGGCAGGCGTAAAGAATTCAAACTATTTCTTCGCGCGATCCTTCAACAGCCCCTTCAATTCATCCATAAATTCTTTCACATCTTTGAAATCGAGATATACGGACGCGAAGCGCACGTAAGCGACCTTGTCGAGCTTCTTCAAACTTTTCATCAGCAGCTCGCCAATCTCTGAAGTGGTGCGTTCGCGCTCCGGCGCTTCGCTGACGTACGCTTCCGCTTCGTCGACAATCGTCTCGAGCTTCCCCACCGGCACCGGCCGCTTCTCACACGCCTTCAGCAATCCCTGCAAAATCTTCTGGCGGTCGAATTTCTCACGGCGGCCATCCTTCTTGATGACCATGTAAGGAATTTCGTCGATGCGCTCGTAGGTGGTAAACCGGCGGCTGCACTTCAAGCACTCGCGGCGGCGGCGAATTAGGTCGCCCGTGCGCGCCTCGCGCGAATCCACCACCTTATCATCCAGGTGCGCGCAAAAAGGGCACTTCACCGCGAACTCTCTTCCGGCCGCGTAGCCTGTTGTTCGGCGTTCTCGAGCAACACCGCCTCGCTCGCGCGCTCCTGCTCCTGAACCATCCGCCGCAAATCCCCCATCGACCAGCCTTCACTGAGCATCAGCGGAATACCCGCCAAACAAACACCCGCAAACGAAATCAGCCAGACCACCACTGAAGCGGCCACGGCCGGTTCATGTTCTACTCCAAAGACCAACGTCAGCACAAGAATCGTACTTGCTTGCGCTCCGCCCCCCACTCCCGGCAATTGCGCTACCGATCCCACCATCCCGAACGCCAAAACGAGCAAAGCATCCGTAAAGCCGAGCGTCGCCAGTCGGCCGCCAAACGCATGCAGGACCCACAGATAAACAAACGCAACCAGGATCCAGTGCAGCGCCGTATACAACGTCAGCAAGAAGAGATCATTCCAGGTGCGAATTGCCTGCAGCCCCTCGCTGAACCCTTCGATCAACACAACCACCTTCTCGCGCCATCCGGTACGCCACCGCGGATTCTTCAAGAAGTTTGTAAGCAAACGCGCGCCATGAAACCGGAAGTAGACCAGCATCGCGACAACCAGAACGAGCCCATAGAGCAGCGCCCGCCCTACGGAGCGCGCGAAAACCAGCAAATGCGCAGTGCGCTCATTCACCAATCCACTTTGCTGGAAGAGAGCCAGGGCAACGCCAGCCAATACCGCCGTCGCGGCGATATCCGAAATCCGCTCGAGAAAGAAAACACCAAACATCCCCGCCACCGGCAGCGAATCCTTCTTGGCAATCAGCACCGGACGAATCGGTTCCCCAGGGCGGCCCAGCAAAAAAAGGCAGGTGAATCCCATTAGAGTCGCCTTATACACGTTCCAGAAGTGCGTCCGGCCAAGCGCGTGCGAAAATTGCATCCAGCGCAGGGCGCGAAGCGCGTAGCAGACGTAGATCGCGGCCGCCGCCAGCAGCAAAAGAGAAAGATTTGCGTTACGAACCGACTCAGCTACCATGCGCCAATCGAAGTTTTTCAGCGCGCCGGAATGCCCGAGTTCGTAGACGATAAAACCGAGAACAACCGCGACGATGACAATCGTGAGGTACTTCCGAAGCTTGGGCGGCATTCGTCGCAAAAGCTAACAGTTACATTCGCAAAGTTCAAGGTGGGCGTTCGCCGCAGTTTCTTCCGCCTGGGACGCGGCTTGTGTTCCTTCGCGCAGGACGGCTAAGATGCATCGCGATGGTGTGGAACTTTTCGACCCCATTTTGCGTTTCATGATTGAGGCACGAAAGGTGATCCAACGCGCGAGGCTGAGGAAGATTGGAGCCCGACGCTCAACTGGTGCAGCAATGTCTCCGGGGCGAAGGGCCGGCCTGGGAGGAACTCGTGCGGCGGCACACGAGGCGCGTATACAACATATGCTATCGCTTCACAGGAAATGCAACCGATGCGCAGGATTTGAGCCAGGAAGTCTTCCTGCGCATCTACCGCACGCTCGCGAGTTACCGGCCCGCGTACGGGGCGTTTCCCACGTGGCTCACCAGCGTGACACGCAATTTGCTGGTGGATCATTACCGGCGCACGCGCCACGACCGCGTGACGGATTCGATCGACGACGCGATGCCAGTGCTCGAAGAAAAGCACTCGCAGGCGCGAACGCCCGATCGGCTCGCCGAAGCCTCCGAGCTGAGCGCGCAATTGCAGCGCGGACTCGCCCGGCTGTCGCCCGAGTTGCGCGAAGCGGTGATCTTGCGCGATTTGCAGGGATTGGAATACAACGAGATTCAGTCGGTGCTCGAAGTGCCCGAAGGCACCGTAAAATCGAGAATCAACCGCGGGCGCATCGAGCTGGCGCGGGTTCTGGAAGAGATGGGCGTGCGGCCGTCGTAGGGCAGGCATGACGGCTTTGGTCTTAGAGATTCGGAGTGAATGAAATGGACTGGAACTGCAAAATTTCGGACGAACGGCTAAGCGAATATCTCGACGGCAAACTCCCGGCCGCCGATGCCTCCGCGTTTGCAACGCACACCGCCGGCTGCGCGGATTGCGCGCAATTGGTTGCCCGCGTTGGCAGACTCGTTGGCCAGATGCATGAGCTCGCCGAAATCGAAGAGCCGCCGCAGCTCATCCAAAACATCCTCGACGCCACGATTGGCCCGCGCACCCAAAAAGAAGGCTGGAAGAACTGGTTCTCCTGGGTGCCGAAACTGTGGCAGCCGCGGTTTGCAATGGGTATTGTGACGGTCGCCGCGTCACTCACTATCGTGATCCACTCTACCGGCATAACGCCGGGAAAGATCAAGCGGGCCGATTTGAATCCCGCGAGCCTTGTCCGCTCGGCGAATCGGCAGCTGCATCTCACGTACGCGCGCAGCGCAAAATTTGTAAATGACCTACGCGTCGTGTACGAAATTCAGTCCCGGCTGCAACCCGCTCCCGAGCCTTCACCCAATTCAGCGCCTGCGCCGGAGGAAAAGCAATCGCGACCGGATCCTTCAACGCCCCAGCAAAAGTCGGATAAAAACCCGCCGCGCGACCGCACCCAAGTTCACGGCGGCAGCATGTTCGCAGTGCTGATGCCTGCAACGTTACCCGCTTCTACCATCGCAACGCTAACCAGGAGCCCTCAATGACATGTGCCGTGCACACCGATCGCGAGGCCACCGGCTATTGCCGCAATTGCGGCAAAGCGCTTTGCCCGGAGTGTACGCGCGAAATCCGCGGCGCACTCTACTGTGAGGACTGTCTCGCCAATGTGCTCGCAGGTCCGCTGGGCCCGGCGGGAGCTGCGGCGGCGGGTGCCCGCCCAGACGTGAATCCGGGCCTGGCTGCAACGCTCGGCTTTATTCCCGGCCTCGGCGCGGTCTACAACGGCGAATATGTAAAAGCGCTCATACAGGTTCTCGTCTTCGGCGGCCTCATTGCCGGAGTCAGCAGCGACATGCCCAGTGGATACATCGCCTTCCTCAGCATTGCGCTCGGCTGTTTCTATTGCTACATGCCAATCGACTCCTACCGTGTCGCGAAAGCCCGGCAGTTGGGACAAGCTGAGCCCGGCGGAATCGTCGAAGGAAAAGGCGCGCGACCCATTGGCGCGTTTGTCCTGATTCTCATGGGCGTGCTTTTCCTGCTTTCGAATTTCGGCTTGCTGCAGGCTGACTGGTTCGAGAAAGCCTGGCCCATCGGCCTGATCGCGCTGGGCGGTTGGATCATCTGGGACCGCACGCGAAGGAACGCCTAGGAGCGCTCGAATGCCGGACGAACTCAAAGCACGCTGCACCTGCCCCAACTGCCGCATCCGCGGATTGATGGGTCCCGTGATGCTAATCACCATCGGCGCGCTTTTTCTCGTCCGCGAATATACGCGCTTCAGCATCGGCGAACTCTGGCCGGTCCTGCTGATCGTCGCCGGCATCGTTCTCGTCGCCCAGGCCATGGCCTCTCGCGAAGGGCACATCGGTTCGTGAGGAGCGCGTGAGCAACGGCGCATTGCCACCTCAGCCACAGCGAAGCTCGATCTTTGCCGGCTTGCTTCTGATTTTTCTCGGTGCTCTCTTCCTTCTGCATCGGTACATTCCGGAACTCGGCATCGGTCATCTGATCGCTCGCTACTGGCCGGTGTTGCTCATCATTTGGGGCATTGCGAAGCTGGTTGACCATCTTTCCGCGCAACGCACCGGCCACGCTCGGCCTCCCGTGCTCTCTGGCGGCGAGGCGGTATTGCTTGTGCTGCTCGTCGTTGTCCTAGGGTGGATTTGGGTGGTGGACTACATTCATATGAAGCATCCGCAACTCGAAGTCGATGGCATCGGCCTTTTCTCGCATCGGCACTCGGACATGGAGGTGATTCCCCCGCAATCCATTCCTGCCGGCGCGCAGGTTACCGTTCAGACCGGCCACGGCGATCTCACGATTCATGCCGGCGACATGAACGAGATCCGTGTGGAAGTGAATAAGTCCGGGTCGGCGCCGAATGAGTCCTCGGCACGCAAGCAATTGAAAGAAGTGCGAGTGGTGATCGAGCATTCCGGTAGCGCATATCTCGTGCATCCAGTGAGCCAAGACCAGGCCAGCGGCAACGTGTCTGTGGATCTTGACGTCGAACTCCCAAAGAACGTCTCGCTCACAGCCACCAGCGCTCGCGGCGATATCAAGATTTCTGGAATCGGCGGCGCCATCACCGCCACCACGCAAAATGGCGACGTCGAAATTCACGACGCCGGTTCGGATGTAAACGTTCAGCTCCAGAAAGGCGACGTGCGCGTTGCCGACGTGACTGGCAGCGTGCGCATCACCGGCAAAGGCAGCCAGATTGACGTGTCCGATGTTGCCGGCGACGCTTTGCTCGAAGGCGATTTTTTTGGGCCGATTCGCGTGCGCAACGTGAAGAAGACCACCCACTATGCATCGCAGCGAAGCGATATCACGCTGTTGCATCTAACTGGCCAGTTAGAGCTCGATTCGGGTGACATCGAAATTTCCGACGTCGCTGGTTCCGCGAGGATAACGACACACAATCAGGACATGGATATCGAGAATATTGCTGGAAAGCTCGACGTTACGAACGCGCACGGCGATATCAAAGTTCGCTGCTCCGATCCGCCGCGCGAAGATATCAATGTGGTGAATGATTCTGGAGAAATTGATCTCACCCTCCCGTCAAACTCCAGCTTCCAGATCGCCGCTTCGTCTCGTTCGGGTGAAGTGCAGAGCGATTTCGAAGATGCTTCACTCAAACTCGCCAACGAAAGCGACACAGGGCACCTGAACGGAACCGTTGGCTCACACGGCTCGCGCATTACGCTCACAACGAGTTACGGCACAATCTACCTGCGCAAATCCTCGTAGGGCCTCGTCGTATAGGTTTCACTCTCCGCCCGATCCCCGTAAACGCTCAAGCGTCGCAAAAAATTCCGGAAAAGAAACGCCCACACATTCCGCGTCGCGCACCACCGTGTGACCCTCCGCGCCGAGAGCTGCCACCGAAAGCGCCATGGCGATGCGGTGATCGCCTTGCGGATCCACTTTCGCCCCGCGCAATTTCCCGGCCGAGCGGCCTGCCACTCGAAGCCCGTCCGGAAATTCGTCCACGTCCGCGCCCATTTGGCGCAACCCCGTCGCGAGCGTCGCAATGCGGTCGCTTTCCTTCACCCGTAGCTCCGCCGCGTCATGAATTTCAATTCCCTTCTCCGTATAAGCGCCGAGCGCCGCAAGCATCGGCAGTTCGTCGATCATTTCGGCCACTTGCGACCCGGCGATGCTCCCGCCCGAAAGCTGCGAATATCTCACCGACAAATCCCCGACAAGTTCGCCATCGCGTAACTGCACCGAGGCGAGATTGATTTGCGCTCCGATGGAAATCAGAAAATCGAGCACTTTCGCTCGCGTTGGATTCAACCCCACGTTGTGCAGCATGAGGGACGAATCGGGGAGAATAAGCGCGGCGCATGCTAGAAATACCCCGCCGGAGAGATCGCCCGGCACCGTCAGCTGTCGAGCCGCCAGTTTTGGCCGCGGCTGAATGCGGATGGAATCTTTCGCTGTCTCCACCGTCGCGCCAAACTCGCGCAGCGCAAGCTCAGTGTGGTCGCGCGTGCGAACGGATTCGCGCACCGCAGTCACACCGTCAGCGTACAAACCGGCGAGCAAGATCGCGGACTTCACCTGCGCGCTGGGCACCGGCAGCGCGTAGTCAATCGCGTGCAGGTTTCCGCCGCGAATTTCAAGCGGCGCCAGGTCTCCATCGCGTCCCCGAATCTCGGCGCCCATTTGTCGAAGCGGCTCAGCCACACGCCGCATCGGCCGTTTTCGCAGCGAGCTATCGCCCGTGATTGTTGACGTAAACTTCTGTCCGGCCAGCACCCCGGAAAGCATTCGGATCGTGCTGCCGGAATTCTCTGCATCGAGCGCCCGTTTCGGCGGCTTTAGTCCATCGAGACCCTTGCCGGAAATTCGGACTCGTTCCTGGGTCGCGTCAATTTCAGCGCCCAGCTTTCGCAAACATTCGAGCGTGCTGCGGCAATCAGCCGCAGTCGCGTAATTGAATATTTCGCTCCGTCCCTCGGCGAGCGCCGCCAGAATCGCGTACCGGTGCGAAATGGATTTATCACCCGGCAATTCGACAACGCCGGTCACGTTTCCGCCTGGCGAAATCGTTTTCTTACTCACCGCGCGATTCTAGCACGCGGCTTTCGCGCCTTGGCCCCACTCAACTTCACTCGCTTCAGGTTGGCGTCCTCACTCCTCATCGAAGAACTTCAGCGCCATCGCTCCATGTGTCGCCGCCCCTCCGGCTCGCAACGCCGCTGCGACAAATGCCGATTCGGTGATCTCTTCCCGCGTCGCACCGGCCGCCTTTGCCGCTTTTGAATGCACTGCGATGCAATACGGACACTGTGTTGTGCAGGCCACCGCGATGGCGATCAGCTCCCTGTACTTCTTGGGGATTTTTCCGTTCTCGCTGCCGACAATATTGTTGAGCCCGAGCCATGCCTTGAAGTCCGCCGGTGCGAGCTTCCCCATTTCCTTGAGAAAATGAAGGTCTCCGGCATCG
>DATNKB010000396.1:0-4057 GCA_035603595.1 Candidatus Dormiibacterota bacterium | reverse complement strand
GCCAACGGACATCTTATTGCCGAAATGGCTCTTCAACCTCCGGAGACCGCGGTGACCCTGTACTCGAAAAACGGCAAAGTCGCGACGACCGACGGCCCCTATGCGGAAACCAAGGAACAGCTCGGCGGCATTCAGATCGTTGAAGCGCGAGACCTCAATCATGCCGTTCAGCTTATCTCACAGCTTCCAGGCTTTACGTATGGACTTGGACCGGTTGAGATACGGCCGGTTGCGGATTTGAACGAAATGATGAGCGAGAGCGAGCGGCGGCGGCGAAAGGATACCTCGTGATGCGGGCGAGCACCCATAATTGCGATAGCTTCGGGCAATTCAAAGTCTGAGGCGCCCGCCGGAAAGCAAGGAATGGCGGGTGGCTGACAAAATTTAAAGGGAATCAAATGAGAAATGTAATCTTCGCAATCAACATTACCCTGGATGGCTGCTGCGACCATACTAAATTCAATCCCGATGAAGAAACGTTTGGGTATTTTACGCACCTCACGCGAGATGCTGACACATTTCTCTACGGGCGCAAGACTTATCAATTGATGGTTCCTTACTGGCCCGATGTGGCGAAAAACCATTCCGGGCAGACAAAAGCAGAGATCGAATTTGCCCAGGCATTTGACGCCATCAACAAAATTATTGTTTTCTCACAATCATTAGACAGCCCCGAAGAAAACAAAACGAGAATTGTTCGTACAAACCTTCGCGACGAAATACTTAAATTGAAACGAGAACAAGGTAAACATACCTTTACCGAAGGTGTAGCCATTCCTGCACAACTCGCGGAGCTTGGTCTGATTGATGAATATCATTTGGTGGTTCACCCGATAGTTTTAGGAGAAGGGAGACGGTTGTGTGAAGGCATCAACCTGCAAAAGAAATGCCAATTAAAACTTGTTGAGTCAAAGACTTTCAAATCAGGATGTGCTGCGCTTCGTTACTTGAAACAGTGACAGAAAAATCTGGCGGGTCGTCCACTTTTTCTGTTTTTTCGTTCCCTTCCCGGAATAGTGGGTGCCCCGCGCTTGCGCTTTTTGTGTCAAGCGGCGCGTGTCAACGACCCTGAGACAGGTGTTCACGAAATTTAGTGAGGTTTTCATTTGCTGTCAGTTTTCCACAAGAAAGTTCGCATCAGGATCGCCTAGGAACGACGATCGCCAAATCGATGGACCTACGGCATGCCCGTTTTGGTCCCCCATGGGAGCACACTGCGTTTTTCCAAAGTCGATCGCTGCTGGGAGCTGAGTGGAAGCCGGCTTGTTAATCCAGACTTCGCTGGGCGGAGCCGGTGGTTTGGGAGCGCTTCGTACGAAGCGCTCCGGGTGACGTTGGTAAGCAACGTCGAGTACTTCCTGGCGCTGCCGTAGTGCGTTTTCCGCTTGGCCATAGTGAACCGTCGCTGGGGTCAACAAGCCTACGCCAGAGTGACGGTGCTCATCGTTGTACCACCGAAAAAAACTCTGACAGAAAGCGCGACTGTCCTGGATGCACCCAAAGCGGTCGGGGAACTCCGGCCGATACTTTAGGGTTCGGAATTGGCTCTCGGAAAAGGGATTGTCATCGGACACGTGAGGCCGACTATGGGTTTTCGTGACCCCCATATCTGCCAGTAAAAGAGCCACCGGCTTGGACCTCATCGAGGTACCACGATCGGCATGCAGGGTGAGTTGACCGGGCTGGATGTGTTGTTTCTTGCAGCTTTCCTCGATCAGTCGCTTGGCCAACTCCGCACTTTCGCGATAAGCGACCATCCAGCCGGTGACGTAACGGCTGAAGACATCGAGGATCACGTACAGATAGAAATATGTCCATTTCGCGGGGCCGAGTAGCTTCGTGATATCCCAACTCCAGAGCCGATTGGGAGCAGTGGCCATCAGCTCTGGCTTCTGGTAGGGCGGGTGCGTCAACTGATCGCGGCGCTCGCGCACCTCGCCGTGCGCTTCGAGCAAGCGATACATAGTGCGAATCGAGCAGTGATACTCGCCTTCATCGAGTAACGTCGCATAAACAGCGGCTGGCGAGCGATCTTGGAAGCGTTCTTCGTGCAAGCGAGACAACACCGCCTCTCGTTCCACTGGGTGGAGTGCGCGTGCCGGTGAAGGCCTCGACCCAGTCACCGCCGGAGAACAAGTCTTACGACGCTCCCGGTAGTAAGAAGCGCGCGGCATACACAAGGCCTGGCAAGCCGCGCTCGTCCCGACATCGTTGGCTAGTTCAGTGATGGCGGCCATCAGGACTTTTCCTCCGGGTCTGGGGCCTGCTCCGGAATGGGATTCCCCAACAGCGCAGCCACTTTTTTTTGGACGTCGATGATGAGGTGCGCCTTACGCAGATCTTCGGTGAGGCGGGCGTTCTGGCGACGCAGCTTTTGAACTTCGTCTTCCATCGGATTGCGCTTGGACTTCGGCCCGCGTTGCCGCGGGGTCAGAGCCTCGAGCACTCCCTTAGCCCGTTCGCGCCGCCAATAGGTGAGCAGAGACGAGTACAGACCTTCGCGGCGGAGCAGAGCGCCCAGACCACCTCGCGTCGCAGCAACAACTTCAGCTTCTTCGAGGATGCGTTGCTTATATTCCGCGGTGTAGGTCCGCCGCTTTGGCTTGGCAACTACTTCGGGGTCCGGCCGTGACCCATAGGCCGGATCGGCGCCCGCTTTGGCTGTCGCTGCACTGCGCTTCGGCTCGCTACGCTCGCCTTCGCTCCGTTCCGCGACTGCCAAAGCCCCAGGGGAAAGAACAACACCAAGAGAATTCCCGTTCATCTCTTCCTTTTTCTTTCTCGCCCTACTGCTCATTAATTAAGAGTACTAAACTGTCTCAGAGATGTTGGCACGGAGGGTTGTTGTTCCTGCAATGCAATGCTCGCCAGAATAACTGAGTTCAACACCTATTCAACTAATGTGATGAGTTGGCGTACCTGTTTTGGGCCGTGGTTGACGTAAACAGACAGATAGCAGCCGAAGCCGACCATCACGCCCGAGCAGTTCAACGATCTGCTTCAACTGGCTGCCGAACCTTACGCCACGATGGTCTTCGTCGCCGTGTGGACAGGCCTGCGAGTCAGTGAACTCATCGGCTTGAAGGTCCCCGCTGTGGGCTCGCCGAAAGGTCCGTATTAGCGTGAGCAGCTTGTTGAACAAACATCTGACGTGCAACGGCCTTCTGATCCTGAATTTCGCGGGCGCTCATGATCGAACCCCTTGCTCTGACCACCTGCCCACGGGAACGACAAACACGTCGAATGGTTGAGCGCCTTTGAATTGTTGGATTCAGCATCACCATTGATTTCGGCAAATCGGCACCCCACGCCTTACCTTCTAGGCCCGTAGGTTAGTTCTGCCCAGTGCTCACTGCTGACGGAAAGCTGGATTGCGCGCCGAAATAACACTCAATGGATTCCAACTTTCCGTTCTTGATTCGGAGATACTCCACGTTCCGGAACGATTTACCGTCCTTGGTGTGGCAAAGATATTTCACAAAAGCATCCTCGGCGCCAGTGGTGATCCGTTCCAGGTCAAAATGTCCAATGAAATCAATCTGTGTTTCCCAGCATCGCGTTTTGAAAGTGCTCTTGCTGATGTGGTCGTCGCCGGCCGCGCTCGTAAAGGTGAAGTTATCGGCGAGCAGCCTATCCACTGGGCCCCAGTCTTTCTTCTCCCAAGCTGCGTACCACTTCCTGGCAATCTCTTCGTTCGTTAAGTTCTGCCCTCCCAAAGCGCTGGCACTTGCCGCTCCCGGCAGGCTCACCGCACCAACCAGTGAGCAGACTCCCGTTGTGAGCAGATTTCTGCGTGACACTGTGATCCTTGTCATTGTTCGTTCTCCTCTTCATGATGTAGTTTGAAACGATTCGCCCGATTTGGGGGAACGGCAAATTTGGTCGCGCTGTTAACCTCAGTTATTACCGGCGCTGGCCACAATAGCACTCGGAGCCTAACCACACATAAGCCAGGCGCGTCGAGGATAAGAACCGCTAGGAAACCTAGAGATACAATTGTCTGGAGTCTCTTTCGGTTCAACATTTCCTCTTGTGTCGGCTGAATCTCGCCGCAGTT
>DATNKB010000395.1:0-6359 GCA_035603595.1 Candidatus Dormiibacterota bacterium | reverse complement strand
TCTGAATCCGGTAGATTGATTGGCGAAATGCAGGCATGAATTGCGACTCTACGGAATCGTCTTCATGAAGAATCTTGGCCGCGTCGAGCTTTTCGCAGATCGCGCTCCGAACATTCGCATCCTGGCCAGCCCAAAGAGGTTCCTTCGCTTCTGAATCGTCGGCCAGTTGCCTGACGAGATCCACGTCGCAATCGGAGCACTTCGTGAAGCCTTCGCGATATTCGGATTTGCAGACGGGGCAGAACATCTATCGAGCCTTTCGCGCTTGCGATAAATGCGATGTCGATGAAGGCAACGATGCAGCGAGCCATGCGACGAGCGATGCAAGTTTTTCGTCCTGCGACCAGGGTGGGCCGAGCGGGCGGCCGAGATCGGAGATGCGCTGCGCGAGGTCCGCAGGTCTACGGCGCAGAGCGCGCGAAGCAGAATCGGCCAATTCACGCTCCCGAATCAGCACGGGCTTGAGTCCGGTGCGCGCGGCGGCATGCAGCAGCGCTTCGCGAAACAGCTCGCCATCAGCAGTGTGAATTAACGAATGGGCGGCGAGAATTTTTGCAAAAGCTGGAAGCGGCCTTCCCGAAGCAAGGAGGAGACCAAAACCCGTGAGCGAATATCCCTGGTCGCGAAGTTCAGTTTTCAGCTCACTGATTGCGCGAAGGGCGAGCCGTCGCGCCCTCGATCGGACTCGCGCGACGAAAGCGCGGGCTTCCTGAGCCGGCAACTTTTCTGCTGTGTGGTATGGCTGGCGAAATTCATACGTAAAGTTCTCGACGAGATGAAGGCGCTTGCGAACCAGCACGATTGGCGCGCCTTTCGTCACTGTGAGGGCTATCAGCGCGGCCCAGCCTGAGTGAACGCGAAAACCGACCGCGGCATGTTTCATGTTTTTCTCGATTTCTCGTTTCTCTGTGTAATGTCCGGGGCTAGAAGCGCTCGACGGCGAGGGCGACGGCGTTGCCGCCGCCGAGGCAGAGCGCAGCGATGCCGCGTTTCAGATTGCGACGCTGCAATTCGTAGAGCAGCGTGACGAGGACGCGGGCGCCTGACGCTCCGATGGGATGGCCAAGCGCGACTGCGCCTCCATTCACATTTACTTTTTCTGGATTGAGGCGAAGCTGGCGCGTGACGGCGATGGCGGCGACGGAGAAAGCTTCGTTGAGTTCGACGAGGTCGACATCTTTGTCGCGATCCCAGCCGGTTTTGGCGAGAAGTTTTTCGACGGCTTCTACCGGGGCCATCATCACCCATTTTGGTTCGACGCCGCTTACGGCTTGCGCGACGATTCGCGCCATCGGAGCCTTGCCGAGACGCGCGGCATTTTTTTCGCTGGTGACGATGACGGCGGCTGCACCGTCATTCGTGCCGGGTGCGTTCCCTGCCGTGACGGTGCCATCCTTTTTGAATGCGGGCTTTAGTTTTGCCAGCGCTTCGAGCGTGGTGTCTTCGCGTGGCGATTCGTCGGTCTTGATAATGACGGGGTCGCCCTTCTTCTGCGGGATTTCGACTGGCACGATTTGTTCGCCGAAGAAGCACGACTTGATGGCGCGGACGGCTTTTTTGTGGCTCTCGTAAGCGAACTGATCCTGCTCCTGGCGCGAGATGTTGTACTTTTCGGCGACAAGTTCACCAGTGACGCCCATGTGGAAGTTTTCGTACACGTCCCAGAGTCCGTCGTTGATCATGGAATCGACGAGATCCTGATTGCCGAGGCGGAATCCTGTGCGCGCACCCTTCAGAAGATATGGGCAATTCGACATGGACTCCATGCCGCCAGCGACGACGATTTCGGATTCACCGAGAATGACACCTTGCGCTGCAAGCCCGACAGCTTTGAGGCCTGAGCCGCAAACTTTATTGATGGTCATGGCAGCGACGCGTGAATCGAGACCGCCACGCAGCGCGGCTTGGCGCGCGGGATTCTGACCGAGGCCGGCCTGCACCACGTTGCCCATAATGGCTTCGTCAACTTGTTTGGGGTCGATACCGGCGCGGCGTACGGATTCAGCGACGACTTTTGCGCCAAGCTCGGGCGCGGTGAGCGGTGAGAGACCGCCCATAAATTTTCCGATGGGTGTGCGGACGGCGCTCAGTATGACGGGATTTTCCATGATGGCTTCTCCTTCGGCGGAATATAAGTATAGGCGCGCGCGAAGGCAGGGTCAATTTGCGGGACGTGATTGAAACCAGGACCTCATTGTGGGCAACAATTCTCCGCGAAGCTGAAAAGCGACATCCGCCACAGCGCACGCAAGGTAGAGGTGGTGCGCGGGGAGAGCTAGATCGGTCTTGCTTCGACCACATGGATCATTGTTGTGGTGGGCGTGATGGACTTGAGTTCGAAGCCCGAGGCTTTCAGCAGCGAGCGGAACTGGGCTTCGGTTCGTTCCTGGCCGCCTGGGAAGGTCAGCATGACCATGTCCATGTCTTTCGAGGGGCACGCCGTGTTGCCGGCGGGAACCACGCAGTCTGCGATCAGCAGCTTGCCAGTTGCGGGGATTACTTTGCGGCAGTGGCCCAGGATCTGCCGGCACTGCTCGTCGGTCCAATCGTGAATGATGTGGCGGAAGAGGTAGGCGTCGGCGCCGGCGGGGATGCTTTCGAAAAAGCTGCCTTCGAGGACGTTGCAGCGGTCAGCCAAGCCTGCGGCCTTCAAGTTCTTTTTAGCGCGCTCACCGACGTGGCCGAGGTCGAACAAGATGCCCTTCATATTGGGATAGCGTGCGAGCACAGCGGACAGTAGCGAGCCGTTGCCTCCGCCAATATCGGCCAGGACATTTATGCCGGTGAAATTGTAGGCGTCCAACATGGCTGTGGTTTCATGACAATTGAAGGACGTCATGCCAGCGTCGAAGATAGGACCCATTTCTGGGTGCGTCTGGATGTAGTCGAAGATGGGCGCGCCGAAAACTTTGTTGAAACCGGGTTCGCCTGTTTGAATGGAGTGATGCAGGCCATCCCAACCAGCAAACAGGTGGTGGAACATTTGCGCGCCTGCGCGGAAGGAACCCGGAGCGTCGGTGCGCAAGGCGACCGAAAGCGGCGTGTGGTCGAAGTGGCGATTCTCGGTTTCGCGAAAAAGGCCGTGGCTGGCTAGGTAGCGGAGAATTCGATAGAGCGACGGCTCATGAGTTTTGCTGGCTTCAGCGAGATATTCGACGGGCTGCGGCTTGCCACTTTGGACGAGATCAGCTACGCCGAGTTCGGCAATTGTGCTGACTGCGCGACTGAGGGCGGCTCCGTTCAGGATGCGATTGAGCTGTTCCGTTTCTTGCTGGGCCATGATTTCCGCCTGGAATGCTGGGGGACGCTATCACGCGCTAAGACGGAACCGCAAGAGTAGGTTTTCTGTGGCGGGCGGCGTAATTCGCATTTTCATTGTCTCTGGCTAGAATCCTTGTTCCAATTGGCGGCGGTACGCGGCCGCATCGAACTGGCCTTGTGACGAGGCGATGAGTCCATCGGCGGCAATCTGCCAAAGCTCGAAGCCGCTAATCCGAACTTGATGTCCTGCGCCTCCTGGCCCCGTATTGGTTCCGCTTAACGTCCAGCGATACTTGATGCGATCTCCGTGCACAAGCAGTTCGTCCATGACCACGCACATATCGGGGAAGGCGGTCATGAATGATCGCGCTACTTCCGTGATTGCATTCCGACCCACGGCTTGGAACGCCGTTGTTGACGGTTAGCGAACCACTGGGTGAATAGAATCCCGCCACGCTCGCAGGATCCTGGCTGCACCAGGCTGCAGTGTAACGCGCTGCGAAATCTCGCAATTGGGTTTCGTCGGGTTGCATCGACTCTGAACTTAGCGGCAAGGTGATGACCGCATTTCAGTACTCGCCGTAGCGGCCTTTCACTGAAACCAGGAGCTTTTGCGAGTCGTAGCCGATGCCGTCCTTGAAGACGATTTCGACATTTTCGACGTCGGAGATCTTTTTCGAGGGATCGCCTTTAATCACGACGAGGTCGGCGTTCTTTCCCGCAGCGATCGAACCGATCTGATTGTCTCTGCCTAGATAGACAGCGCCATTCAGCGTGGCGATCTTGATGGCCTCGACTGGCGAAAAACCGGCTTCCACTGGCAATTCGATTTCGCGTTGATCGCCAAATCCCGGCACCACGTTTCCGGCACCAGTCGGATCTGGTCCCGCAATCAACAACCCGCCCGCGGCCACGAAAGCGCGCTCCATCGCCAGGTCGTGCTTCCATAGCAACGCCGGGTCCGTTTTGGGCGGCGCTATGGAAGCCGGCCGGTGGCGTAAGTACAAAACGGCGATTCTGGCGTCAGGACTCATCGCGTCGAACGCCTTTTGAGTGATTCGCGGATGATCGCCGGAGCCAGACTCATCTGCACCTCCTTCGAACACCGGCAAGGTTGAGGTGATGGCGACGTGATGTTTCACGAGCGTTTCGATCAGATCCTTCCCCTCCGCGCTGTCGGGAGTCATGTGCTCGAGCGTGTAGAAACCAAAGCTGTCGCTGCAAATGTCCGGTTTCTTTCCGGGATCGAGCTGCGTGTTCACGAAAAATCCGTGCTCGAGATCGTCGATTCCGAGTTCGGCGGCTTCTTTGTAAGTTACGGAGCACAAGTGTCCCGTGACTTTGAGCCCGCGTTTGTGCGCAGCATCGATCGCGGCTTTCAACTCTGCGCGCGTGATGTTCATATAGGCTTTGAAGGACGTTACGCCGCGATCGGCCCAGTATTCCAACGTTTGCCGAGCATCGTCCGGGCTGGTGAGGTGAGGCATTTGGATGAAGTAACTTTCGGCGCCTTCCAGATAGGGGCCCGTCACGTCTATGTGGGGACCCGGCAGCTTGCCTGACTCAATTTCGCGCTTGAGGTTCAGGTCGGCGTACGTCTCCACGCTTCCGGTTGTGCGCATCGTAGTGACGCCGCCGGCGAGATACAGACGAGGGGCGGAGAACGTCATTTGTGGAACCAGCAGCGGCGGCTCGGACTTCCATTCGCTGTTCAGGTTTGGAGCTGCGATATAGAAGAGATGATTGTGCATGCCTACGATGCCCGGCATCACCGTGTATCCGTGAAGATCGAGAACCGTGGCGCCTGCGGAAGGGGCAACGTCGGCACCTCTCTGGATTGCTGAAATCTTTCCGCCCTCGACGACTACATTCTGATCGTCCATCGCCGCCGCGCCCGTGCCATCAATCACTCGCGCGTGGGTTAACACGATCTTGGGTGCATCGATCCGCACGAACTGTTTTACGGTGTCGGAAAGTTCGGGAGATTGTGCAAACGCCGGGAGTAAAAGGAGAAAGACGGCGAGAACGGACCTGACGAGATATCGCATGCGCACCCCTCGGAAACGGCGGACATTGTACTGCCATAAGCGCGCTTGTGACGTTTCGAAGATTTCCACATTTCCGAGATTTCCACACCGAAAAATCGTTTCGGTGTGGTTGACCTGAAATACGAGCAGAGTTACAAACGCTTTGCGAACGCTTTCAATCATCCGAGTCTTACGTAGCGCGGCAAGCGAAAGTTTGACGAGTTATGCAGGGCACGGAAGGATAGATCGGCTTCGACGAATTTCGGAATGGTACGGCATCGCGGTGAGACGCTAGGTCCGGACCAGTGGTGGGCTGGGCGCGCTCGTTAAGCGTAGCTTAGCGAGAGAGTGCCAGGCAAACCACGGACCTGACTTAGACAGGCTTGTCGTGGCCGGCTTCTCCCGGCAACGGGAAAATGCATGGCAGCTGTTTCCTTTCGCGAATGAAGGAAAGGGGCGAGCGATCGCCCCTTTTCTTTTTCACGCCTGAACAACCATCGTACTGCTTGTCCGCATGGCGCTTCATTATTTGAGTTGATTGAGCGCCGCGATTCTTTTCTCGACCACCTTCGCGAACCCATCCACTTCGTCCGGTTGATATCCCGCCGCGCGAAATGCGTCGCGAATCTGCTGGCCGGTCAGCTGTGCCAGGAGACCTCCAATCCACTGCGCATCCGCGATAGGAATTCCGCGCACCACTTGTTCGGCCTGTCGATATTCGTTGAAGTAGGTGTGATCGAACTCCCTGATGAAAAACGGCGCCGTGGTGTGCATCTCGAAAGCCACGGTCCCTCCCTTTACCGCTCGAACAAACTTGGAGTCCTCGTAATCCTTCAACGAGCTCTTAGTAGCATGCGGGAACAGAGGAACGCGCGAGGGCGGCCACTGGGTCTTGCCGAAAGATGCTCCCAGATCGCTGACAACGAAATGGCGCTCGCTGTCCGCGACATACACCTTGTTGTTTTTCGTGGTTAAATCCCAATTGTTGATCAGCGCCATGATGACTCGCAGCCCGTTGAGCTCGCGCGTGCCCACAAACGGATTGTCGAACCAGCCCCAGTTCTCAACTTT
>DATNKB010000394.1:0-4627 GCA_035603595.1 Candidatus Dormiibacterota bacterium | reverse complement strand
CCAGCGGATGATGACAAGCTATTTCCGCATCGGCGGCATCGCTCTCGAGCCTCCTCCGAACTGGCTCGATCATATCCGCCGCGTGATCGATGCCCTTCCTGCGCACATCGACGAATACGAAGGCCTGCTCACCAATAACCGCATCTGGCTCGGTCGCACCAAGGGCGTCGGAATCATCAGCGCAGAAGATGCCATCGCCATGGGCGCATCGGGCCCCATGCTGCGCGGCAGTGGCGTGCCTTACGACGTCCGTAAGGCATTTCCCTACTCGAGCTATGAAGAGTTTGACTTCAATATTCAAACGCAAACCGCGGGCGACTGCTTCGCACGCTATCAGGTTCGCGTCGCCGAAATTCGCGAAAGCATCAAAATCGTCCGCCAGGCCATGGAGAAAGTCCCCGCGGAAGGGCCCATCAAGGCCACTGCTCCCGGAATAATTGCTCCGTCGCGCGAAGAAATGAAATCCTCGATCGAAGGGCTCATCTATCATTTCAAAATTTACACGGAAGGTTTCGCTCCGCCGCCGGGTGAAGTCTACCAGGCCATTGAATCGCCTCGCGGTGAGCTGGGATTTTTTGTCGCCAGCGACGGCTCGGCGCATCCGTACCGCGTGAAGGTTCGCGCGCCATCGTTCATCAATTTACAAACGTTGCCAAAACTCTGCGAAGGCCGCCTGATTGCCGACGTGGTGGCCTGCATCGGAACCACCGACATCGTCCTGGGGGAAGTCGACCGCTAGGCTCATCCGCCCGGCGCTAAACGAATCATGCAATTGCCGCCGTCACTCGACGCGAAATTTACAGAACTACTCGGGCGATATCCCGTCAAGCGTTCCGCGCTGATTCCCATGATGATGTACGCCCAGGATCAATTCGGATTCCTGAGCGACGAAATGCTCGAAGAGCTCGCCAAGCGCGTCGGCGTCAATCTAATTGAAGTCACCGAGACGCTCGCCTATTACTCGATGCTCCGCCGCAAACCCGAAGGCCGCTATCATATTCAAGTCTGCACGAATATTTCCTGCATGCTGCGCGGCGGCAACGAACTTTTCCAACACGTTCAAAAGCGCCTGGGAATTGGCAACAAGGAAGTCTCGCCCAATGGAACCTTCTCTCTCGAAGAAGTCGAATGTATCGGCGCTTGCACCGGCGCACCGGCGATTCAGATCAATTACGACTATCACGAAAATCTCGACCCGTCGAAAATTGACACGATCTTCGAGCAGCTCGAACAAGGCAAGCGCCCGAAACCGGTATCCGTAATTTCAGGCGCGATTCACGAGCGCCATCCCGCCGAGGTTGTAGTGATTAGCCGCCGTTTCGGAATTCCCAATTCCAATAAAATCGACGTCTACCTCCAGCACGACGGCTATCAAGCGCTCGAAAAAGCCCTGAAGCAGATGACGCCCGATCAGATCGTCGACGAAGTGAAAAAATCGAATCTGCGCGGACGCGGCGGAGCGGGCTTCCCTGCGGGCATGAAGTGGAGCTTCGTCCCCAAAGAAACGGGCGGCAAACCGAAATACATCATCGCCAATGGCGACGAAAGCGAGCCGGGCACAAGTAAAGACCGTCCGCTGATGGAAATGGATCCGCATCAGTTGATCGAAGGCATGGTGATCGCCGGACGCGCCGTGGGCGCTGAGCGCGGCTTTATTTACATTCGCGGCGAGTATCGCTACGTGATCGACATCGTCGAAGCGGCCATCGTCGATGCCTACGCGAAGGGTTACCTTGGCAAGAATATCCTCGGCAGCGGATTCAATTTCGATCTCGTGGCGCACACCGGTGCTGGCGCCTACGAATGCGGCGAAGAATCGGCGCTCATGGAATCGCTCGAAGGAAAACGCGGCTACCCGCGCATCCGTCCGCCGTTCCCTGCTGTCGTCGGCCTCTACGGCTGTCCGACCGTCATTAACAACGTCGAGACGCTCAGCTCTGTTCCCGCCGTTATTTTGCGCGGCGCCGAATGGTACGCTGGCCTGGGCACTCCGAAAAATGGCGGCACACGCCTGTACGCAGTTTCGGGCCACGTCAATCGCCCCGGAATTTACGAGCTGCCGATGGGCTTCAACATGAAGCGCATGATCGAAGAAGTTGCCGGTGGCGTGCCCAGCGGAAAGAAAATCAAAGCCGTCGTTCCGGGTGGCAGCTCATGTCCGCTTCTCACGGGCGATGAAATTGATATCGCGATGGATTTTGATTCGGTAGCAAAAGCCGGATCGATGCTCGGTTCAGGTGGCACAGTAGTCCTCGATGAGGACACATGCATGGTGGATTTCGCTCGCCGCATCATGCATTTCTACGCGCACGAGTCTTGCGGTTGGTGCATTCCCTGCCGTGAAGGCACCGCCTGGCTTCGCCAGTTGCTCGACCGTTTCCACGATGGCGGCGGCCGCGCTTCAGACATTCCTTTGATCGACGAGCTTTCCAAGAACATGCTGGGCCGCACCTTCTGTCCGCTGGGCGACGCAGCGGCCATGCCCACCATCAGCATCGTGAAAAAATGGCGCAATGAATTCGAAGAACACCTGCGCGGCGATTGCCCGTACAAGCCCGCTGACGTGATTGCCGAGGTTCGCTAGCAAGATGCCCGAACAGAAACAGATCACGTTCACGATCAACGATCAAAAGGTGACCACTCCTGCCGGGACCCTCGTGATCGAAGCGGCCAAGCACCAGGGCATCGAAGTTCCCTCTTTTTGCTATTACCCTGGACTTGCTCTCCAGGCCGCATGTCGTATGTGTCTCGTGGAAGTAGAAAAAGCGCCCAAGCTTCAGACCGCCTGCACACTCGTCGCCGTCGAGGGCATGGTGGTTAAGACCGACACCGCCCAAGTTCACAAAGCGCGCAAAGACATGATCGAGTTTCTCCTCTCCAATCATCCGCTCGATTGCCCGGTCTGCGACAAGGGCGGCGAATGCGAACTTCAGGACATGACCTTCCGCTACGGCCTCGATCACAGCCGTTTCACAGAAGAAAAACTGCATTACCCGGAAGAGCAATGGTCGCCGCTCGTTTTTTATGACGCGCCGCGCTGCATTCTCTGCTTCCGCTGCGTGCGCGTGTGCGATGAGGGCATGGACGTGAAAGCTCTCGGCGTCGGCGCCCGTGGCGTGCATTCCGTAATCCTGCCGAATGAAAAAGGCGCGCTCGCCTGCGAAGAATGCGGCATGTGCATCGACATCTGTCCGGTCGGCGCGCTTACCAGCGGAACCTACCGCTACCAGACGCGCCCGTGGGAAATGACCTACGTTCCCGAGCCCTGTACGCACTGCTCGAACGGATGCAAAACCACGCTCAGTATTCGCAACAACGAAATCCTCCGCGCCAACAATCGCGATCATTCCGGCATCAATGACGAGTTTCTCTGCGGCAAAGGCCGCTTCGGCTTTGATTTCACGCACAATCCAGAACGAGTCCGCCAGCCGCTCATTCGCCGCAACGGCAAACTCGAACCCGCCAGCTGGGAAGACGCGCTCGAAGAAGTTTCGCGCCGCTTCAAGCAAGTGCGCGATACCCATGGCCCCGCCGCCATCGGAGTGATCGGCTCCAATCACACCACCAACGAAGAAAACTATCTGCTCAATCGCTTCGCCCGCGCCACGCTCGGCACCAACAATATTGACCATCACCGCACCGCCGACTACACAGGCCTCGCCGCCGCTCTCGGCCCGCGCGCCAAAGATTCGCTCGCCACAATGGCGGATGTATACGCTTCGAATGCCACCTTGCTGATAGCGAATGACGCCACGCAACAAAATCCGCTTGTTGCCTGGCAGATTCGCACCGCGATTCGCCACCACAAAGCGCGCCTCTACGTGATCAACGGTCGGCCAAGCAAGATCCATCGTAAAGCTGCGTATCTCGCGGAAGTCGCGCAAGGCACAGAATGTCAAGCCGTCCGCTGGCTCGCCACAGGTCAGGGCGACTTCGACGAGAACACGCGTACCGCGCTCTCCGTCCTGAAAACCGGCCTCGAAAAAGAATCCGATGTGGTGATTATTTTTGGCGCCGACATCAGCGGTGCCGCGCTTCGCGATCTCGTCAGCTTTGGCTCAAAACTCCCGGGCCACACGCGTTTCATGGCACTCGGCGATTACGCAAACTCGCGCGGCGCCGCAGACATGGGCATCCTTCCCGATCGCCTTCCCGGCTACGCGCCGCTTGCCGACGCGGCCGAGCGCGCCCGCTTCAGCAAACTCTGGGGCAGCGAAATTTCGTCAGCGTCAGGCATCACCGCTCGCGAAATGATGGAAGCCGCCGCAGGAAAACTGAAAGCTCTCTACGTCGTCGGCGCAAATCCCCTGAAGACGTTCGAGGTGAAGCAGCCCGATCGGCTCGCCGGCCTCGAACTTCTAGTCGTCCAGGATATGTTCCTCACCGAAACCGCGCAGCGCGCCGACGTCGTGCTGCCAGCCGCATCCACATACGAAAAAGACGGCACGCTCACGAATACTGCCGGTGAAGTTCAAATGACGCATCGCTCCATCGATCCGCAAGGGCCGCGCAGCGACTTCGATCTGATTCGCATTCTCTCGCATCAACTCAGCATGCTGGGCGTCGGCTCGCCGATTCGTTTGCGCACGCCGGAAGCCGCGTTCGATGAAATCCGCCAGAACGTGCA
>DATNKB010000393.1:0-8727 GCA_035603595.1 Candidatus Dormiibacterota bacterium | reverse complement strand
CATCCACCCGTGTGGAACGTAATCGCCTTCGGCCGTTACCCTTTGTCGATTTACAGCCCCGTGGTGCAATTTTTCCTGTGCTGGGTAGTTCCCTTCGGACTGGCCTCGTTCTATCCCAGCGTGAAATTGCTCGGCCGCGCTGTCACGCCTGAATATGCGCCGTTGGTCCCGGTCGTCGCAGTTGTTTTCTTCACGCTTGCCCTATCGCTCTGGAATTTCGGCACCCGCCACTATTCGTCGACTGGTTCATAACCATACTGTTGACGGAAACCACCTGCTTCGATGGACCTGCTCGCTCATGGCTGGATTCGTGCGGTTGTATATTCGAGAGAAGCCTCGTTCAAAGAAAAGGCGAATGTGTGCTCTTTTGAACAGATTTCTCTCGCGTCGTGTTCCACAATCCAGACGGGAGGGTTTAACCGTCAATGCGCGTGTTGCGACTCAATGATTCCGGGCAAAATCAGCCCAGCGAGAATCGGTTCAACTGGAAAATCGCGCCTGTCCTCATGCTGTTTCACGTCGGCGCTGTGGCGGCACTCTTCTTCTTCACTTGGAGTGGGCTCTTCACCGCGATCTTCTTACATTGGGTGATGGGGGGACTGGGACTCGGCGTGTGTTATCACCGCCTGCTCACGCATCGCTCCTACGCGACACCCAAATGGTTTGAGTACTTCCTCACAATTTGCGGCGTGACAGCTATGGAAGGAGGCCCACTAATATGGGTGGCTACGCACCGCCAGCATCACCAATTCGCTGACAAGGACGGCGATCCGCACTCTCCGCGCGATGGCAAGTGGTGGTCATACGCGGGCTGGATCCTGATGGGCAATACCTACCGCCAAGACGTTGCAACGCTCAAGCGCTACGTCCCCGATCTGGCGGAGGACAAGTTTCACGTGTGGCTGACGAAGTGGCATCTCACTCCAACGATTGTCCTCGGACTCTTGTTGTTCGCGATTGGTGGATTCCGCCTGGTGCTGTGGGGCACTTTTTTGCGGACCGTAGTGGGACTGCATTCTTCGTGGATCGTCAACTCGTGCGCGCATATTTGGGGGTCGCGGCGGTTCGAGACGCGAGATGCGTCAACCAACAATTGGTGGGTGGCACTGCTGAGTTTCGGAGATGGATGGCATAACAACCATCACGCCTACCCGGTCTCAGCGCGACACGGGTTCAAGTGGTATGAAATCGACTTAAACTGGTACACCATCTGCACTTTTGAGCGCTTCGGACTTGCTTCTCATCTGCATCGACCACCTCGACCACCGGCACTGGTTCGTACGTTTGCTTGAAACTGCACCGCTTTGACATCGAGATAGAGAATCGGGTTCAGCATTGCTTCAATATCTTTTGAGTCCGTCGAATCGACATTAAACCGCTAAGCCAGTAACTATCGTTTCTGCCGAAATTCGATCGTGACGTCCTCCTGGGTCTGGACTGGGCTGCCGTTCAGAAGAGTGGGGTGAAAGCGCCACTGATGGACTGCGCTTATTACGGAAGATAGCAGGAAGATGGGGCCGTTTATCGGTCTGACGTCTTTTACTCGACCATCGCTTCCGATAGTGGCGCGCACTCTTACGGTTTCCGTCGAGTTGTAACGATCCCTTGGCCTCGGTTGGTTGGGCACGACGTAAGTAATGACGTCACCCGCCTGCAATCTTGCCGTTTCGTGATCCCCCGCCGTAGAGCGTTCCGCCGGCGAAATAAGCACGGAGAGTTGAGACGTGATGCCGAGTTCCGGCGAGTCGGCGATGGATTTGCGCGGAAGAATCGCACGGACGAGTTTGCCGTTTTCGGCCGGGGGGATGACGACGTTTGCGGGAACCGGTGTGGGACGCGGAGCCGGTCTTGGAGTTGGTGTTGGGCTTGCGGGCGGAGTTGCGCCACGGGCAGCGGGCTCTCGTGGAGCTTCGGGCGTCGAGCCAACTGCCGCGGGTGGAGCTACCGGCTCACTCTTAGGTGGCGCTGTTCGGGCTGCGCTTTCACCAGGCGTTGTCGCCGAATCACTACGTTCTCCCGGTTCAGGTCCAGCCTCGGCGGTTGGTTTCGATCCTTTGGACGCTATAGCTGGAGACGGATTCGGATTCTTGGAGCGTGCAGGCGCCGACGTTTCAGACGGCGTGGTGTTCTTTTTGGAGTTCGATTCGGGAGATGGCGCATTTTCGAGCTCATGCGTTCTTAGAGAGCTGTCGGAACCATTTTTGATCGGAGCCTTTGTTGAAGGCGGCGAGGATGGCGTGGGTGGTGCGGAACGACTAGCGGAATGACTAGCTGAATGACTAGCTGAATTCGAGGATCGCGAGCGCGAGGGAGCAGGTGGAATTTCTGGTTGCGATCCTTCCTCGTCGGGCGAGGTAGCTTCTGTTGGAGGCGCGTCAAATGTTTCGCCCGCCGGTGCGTGGGAAGTCGCTTCGCCCAGGACAGCAGGCGCAGCCGAAGGCCTGGCAGCAGGCGGCCGCGCAGGCCTTCCAAAGCTTCGGAGGCGTTTTTCGATCGGAGCGTATCCAGCCGTAAGTCCCAGGATGAAACTTATCGCGACCAACACAAACCCCAGTACGGCGAATTGAAGTTTGAAACCTTTCTCAGGTGATTTTTCGGGGAGATCAAGATTTGAAGGGGCGCCATCAGCACTGGACGGCGAAATCTCGATCTTGCTGTCCGCAGCTTGCGTTTCCGGTTTGTCTGGTATCAGGGGTTCCCTCCTACTACGATCTGCGGATTGGATCGGTGCCGGCGTGGCTCTTTGGCCACCTTCCTGCGCAGAGGTGGCAGTCAACATCGGCGTAGTATTGGCAATTGAAAGCCTCGAAACTTCCGCGGGCGAGCCGGGAATCTTATCTTCTACGTGACCTTCGGCAGCTTTTGAAGGTTGTGGTTCCTCTTCGTTCCCAATTTCGGCAATCGTGGCGGTGATTCTGGGATTTGCGTTTTCAGATGGAAACATCTTTGCGTAACGCGCTCCCGCTTCCTCATTGCCGACCGCCTCCCTGCTGAAGATCGTTCTCGACCTGCCAGAGCTGATTTGCAAGGGCTGTCGATCGCGACGAACGGGTTTCGGCAGATGTGCAAATTCGGGAGCCGTTCTTTCGCGAGCGATCCAGCTTGAAATGTGATTGCGCGCATCGGCAGATAATCCGACAAACTGCATCCCGGCGCCTTTCTTCGACTCTGAAAGCCAGACTATCTCCGCGGAGATTTCGATGCTTTGCACCGAGCTGGAACCTGGCAACTGAAAGGAAATGCGAGGGAGGTGTTCACCCACTGTGAAAGCGTGGGCCACCGCGATGGCCATTCCCGCCTCACTTATATTGAGGACTATGCCGCTGTGATCATTGCCGAGTTCGACCTGCGTGAGCGAGGCCGGTGTGGTTCGCGGCTCGGTGCGCCGGTCGGGTGCAGGAGGCAGAGTCCCGAAGTGTTCTTGCAGACTTCCCATTGTGTCATCCCCGGCTGGGAGATGTTGGGGAACCCCAGGCAGACCCCGTAGGAACCTTCGATTCCTTTCACGATCAATGCAGGAAAGAGACCAAATTTCATCCGCGTGATATCCGCGCTTAAAGCTTCGATTGACTGTGCCTTAGGCAAAAAGCTGCAAGAAATTCGGGTGACCGGGCTGGCGCGCTGGTGGATTTCGCGCGGCAGTGGTGGTTCTCAGCCACCGGGAAGGCAGAATTCGCTCCCGCTGACGGGAGAGAGAGCACTTTCCAAGAACGGCTTGATTTGTGCTGTCAATTCGTATTATCTAGCGTGCGGCTTTTTCCACGCCATTTTGGAAACGAATCCGTAGAGAACCCACGCTGCGGCGGTCGAGTCGCGCGTAAAGACTGAGGGAAAAATGAGGAAGGTGCAGACGTGTTTGGCGCTTGCGCTACTTGTGGTAGCGAGCGCGGCGGCCACTGAGCGATCCGGCTCCGTGCAGCAGAATCGGTCATCTTTTGAAGTGACGATGGTGGCGCGCACGATCACGGTGATCAACTACGAGCACCGCGGCGGCTCGACGCAGATCGGTTTCCAGGGCTCGCCGATCATGCCCAACGGCAAAGGGTCGGGGAAGGTGGAAAGCAAGCAGGGGCGTATCCAGATTAGCGCGGATTTTCAGAAGCTCTCGCCACCGCAACTATTCGGGTCGGAATATCTTACGTTTGTGCTCTGGGCGATTACTCCGGAGGGAAAGTCGAACAATCTCGGCGAAATATTGCTCGACGGAGACAAATCGAAAATCAGCGTAACTACTTCGCTGCAGACGTTCGGGCTAATCGTTACGGCGGAACCGTATTTCGCGGTGTCAACGCCGAGTAATGCGGTGGTACTTGAAAATGTCGTGGTCCCCGGCACGGTAGGCACGATCGAGCAGGCCTCGGCGAAGTATCAGTCGCTCGACAAGGGGATTTACAACTACGATTTTTCTGCCGCGAGCTCGAGGTATCCGAAGTCGAAATCGAAAACGCCGTTGGAACTTGATGAAGCGCGAAACGCTATTGAAATCGCCAAGGCGGCTAAGGCTGAGCAATATGCGCCTGACGCATTCGGGCGGGCGCAGACTTCACTGAGCCAGGCCGAAAGCCTCTTTGCGAGCAAGGGAGATAGGAAGCGGGTGATTCAGGCGGCGCGCGATGCCGTTCAGAACGCGGCCGACGCGCGAACGCGAGCGATCAAGCGGGAATACGACGAAAAGCTAGCGCGAGAACAGGCAGCGGCTGCAGCTGCGGAGGCAGCAGCCAAAGCCGATGCGGCGGCCTCGGAAAGAGCCAAGCAGCAGGCTGAGATTTCGCAATTGCAAGCCGAGCGTGACGCGGCTCAACAGGCGCAGGCGCGAGCAGAAGCAGAAGCGGCTCAGCACGCGGCGCAGCTGCAATCGCAGCAGGACCAGCAACGGGCAGACCAAGAGCGGCAAAAAGCGCTTCAAGCGGAAGCTGCTGCGGAACAGGCAGAGAAAGAGAAAGAGCAACTTCGCGCTCAGTTGCTCGAGCAGTTCAACCGCATTCTTCCGACTACCGACACGCCGCGCGGTCTGAAAGTGAATATGGCGGATGTTCTTTTCGATTTTGGCAAGTATGATCTGAAGCCTCCGGCGCGAGAAGCGCTGGCTAAGATGAGCGGTATCGTTATCGCTCACCCGGGGTTGAAACTCGCCGTCGAAGGGTATACGGACAGCATCGGCAGTGACACTTTTAACCTGACGCTTTCGCAGAATCGCGCGGACACTGTTCGAGCGTATCTCGTGAATCAGGGCCTCGATCCGAACACGATCACCGCGACGGGCTACGGGAAATCGAATCCTGTGGCGTCGAATGACACGGCCGAAGGACGGCAGCAAAACCGGCGCGTCGAGATCATTATTTCCGGAGAAGTCATTGGGGAAAGACTTGGCGGGCCCGCGACGCCGCAGCAGTAGCGAACTCCCTTAAGCTCTCCGCAAACGGGTGACCGATACAGCGACGGTCGCGAAAGGAAGACTGTGAGTATTCAGGATCGCCGTTCTTTCGTGGCTTATTTCTCGAGCCTCGGACTTTCTTCGACGCTTTTTCCCGGTGTGCTGTGGGCCAAAATTGAAGAGAAAAAAGTCGCGAGCCGCTCTCACGCCGGCCGAGCTAGTCAAATTGAGCAAGCTTCGGACGTGGTCATAACGAAAGAGATGCTGCGCGACGCCGCCGCCGTCGCTGGACTTAAATTCACAGACCAGCAGCTCGACAAAATGCTTGCGGGTATGAACAAGAATCTCGCCCGCTATCGCGAATTGCGAAAAATTCCCCTAGAAAATGCGATCGCGCCACCTCTCTACTTCAATCCGATTCTTCCCGGAACCAGAATCGACCGCACCAAGCGCCCCATCCGGATGAGCACGCCGCCCAAGGTCGAGCGGCCACGGAATCTCGAGGACGTTGCGTTCTGGCAGGTGACGCAGCTCGCCGAGCTGGTTCGCACGAAACAGGTGACATCCGTCGAACTGACTGAGATGTATTTGGCACGACTGAAGAAGCACAACCCGAAGCTTCTTTGCGCCGTGACGATCACCGACGATCTCGCTATGCGACAGGCGCGCGATGCCGACAGAGAGATTGCCGCCGGCCGTTATCGCGGCCCGCTTCACGGAATTCCTTGGGGAATCAAGGATTTGGCTGCCGCGAAGGATTACCCGACCACATGGGGCGCCGGTCCTTTCAAGGAACGAGTGATCGACCACAATGCGACGGTGGTGAATCGGCTGAATGACGCGGGAGCCGTGTTAATCGCGAAGCTCGCGACAGGCGAACTCGCGCTCGACGATATCTGGTTCGCTGGTCAGACGAAAAATCCCTGGGATCTTTCGATGGGTTCGCAGGGATCATCGGCCGGACCTGGCTCGGCAACGTCAGCCGGAATGGTAGGTTTTTCCGTCGGCACGGAAACTGGCGGCTCGATTGTCGCGCCTTCCGCGATCTGCTGTGTCACAGGCCTGCGCCCCACCTATGGGCGCGTGAGCCGATATGGCGTGATGACCCTCAGTTGGAGCCTTGATAAAACGGGGCCTATGTGCCGCAGCGTAGAAGATTGCGCACTCGTCCTGGCGGCAATTCAGGGGCCCGATGATCACGATCTCGCCGTGCAGGATATTCCGTTCAATTGGGATGCTGAGTTTGACGTTCGCAAGCTGCGCGTCGGCTACCTGAAAGCGGCATTCTCAAATACGCGGCAGACTCCCAAAGTGGACGCCAATGATGCCGCTGCGCTCGAGAAATTCCGGAGCATGGGCTTCAACCTGATCGAAATCGAGCTGCCCGAACATTCAAAGATGGATTTCACGATGGTGATGTATGGAGAAGCGAATGCCGCGTTGCGCGATCCAATCGAAACGCAACCGGCAGGGCTCGTGCGGCAGGATCGGGTCCTGGACCAAAACAATTTGCGTTTGCTGCCGGCTGTGGAATACATCAATGCAAATCGTGTGCGGACGATTCTGATGCACGAAATGGCGGAGGTGATGTCGAAAGTGGATGTGTATCTGGTCCCCTTCGACTACGCCGACTACACGCCGAACCCCGTGGCCACCTTGAACAGCGCAGTGACAAATTTGACCGGCCACCCGTGCGTCGCGCTTCCACATGGCTTCGACGAAAAAGGCCATCCGACAAGTCTCTCATTCATTGGTCAGCTATATGGCGACGCTGAGATGCTCGCGCTCGCGCGCGCCTATCAGAACGCGACCGATTGGCATCTGAAACATCCCGCCTTGTGAGTTTGAGTTTGTTCCTGGCTTTACAAAGTCGGCGCGCAAAAAAAAAGGGCCGGAATCTCGTCCGGCCCCGGCAAAGGTTACAGAAGCTAATCAACCACGAGAAGAAGTTGCACACCAGGGTGTGAGAGGTCAATCAGGTAGTACTGACCGTCAATAAAGTCAATATAGAAGTCGTCGCTATAAGCCCATCCAACCGGCCATCCTTCGTTAAACGAAAACCAATAACCGCCATATTGGAATCGCCGATTATCGAAGTGACCGACACGAAAATGATGTTCTCGTCCGAACGATGAGCGGAAACGATCGTCAGGAATACGCCCGTGACCGTGATCTGAGTGCTGGTCTCGGTCATCGCGCTGCTGTTTCGCCACTTGCTGCTGTTGTCGCTGTTGCTGTTTCTGCTCGTCTTGCTGCTGTTTTGTTACCTGTTTCTGCTGATCCTGACGCTCCCGATTCGGCTGTTCCGATTGCTTTGGCTGCTCGCCTTGCTGCCTCGCAGACTGCTTCTCCTGTTTCTGCTCATTCTTCTGTTCTTGTTTCTGTTCTCCCTGTTGCTGCTTGGCTGACTGCTGGTCCTGCTTTTGCTGCGTTTTCGGCTTTTCAGCCGGCTTCTGCTCTTCCTGTTTAGGTTTTTCCTTTTCTTGTTCCTGCTGCGGATACGCGGTGCCCGCAAGAATCAGTGATAGAGCAGCGCCGCCCAAAATATATTTGAGTTTCATTTAGAGCCTCCAGTTGCTTTGTGAAGGGGCAGGTGTGATGCCACTCGATCGGAACTTGGAATCAATAAGATGCGGAGGTAGAGGCGTCGCATAGTACTGGTAATTTCTCCGTAAGTCGCGCCGAATGAGCGTACAGCGCTCGCATTACGGGTTAGCCTGTAGGCTCGAATCTGTGCTGTATCGAAAGGATCTGGCTTGGATTTATCGGGCGCTGGCGGCTCTGGCGCGGTGAAGATTTTCGAAAAAATTGCCTTTGGATGCAACCCGGTGCGTCACGCCGTATGTAAGCATTCGTGGGGCCTCCACCGCAACGAGCCGGTTTACCTTCTCGAGAGTTGCGCTCCGCTCCCATTGCTGTAGGACGTCCACCTTGGCCACGATCGCAGACGCAGCATGGATCGCTTCGGCTGCCGTGAGTGCGAAATGGAGACCCAGATTTACGGCGTCCTGTGCCACGCGATGATCCAGCGCGATTTTTTTCAGCCACGGCCAGTGAAACATTCCCTGCAAGTCTTCCACTTCATCGCTCGAAAGGGGCCGCGGCCCGGTGGTCTCCATTCGCAGCGGCTTGATCACCTCAGTGACGGTAAATGAGGACGTGTAGAGAGCTACTTTGCCATCGCGCGCGTGGCGGAGAATGTCCTCACAGATCGCGCGTCTTTCAGATTCGTGTCTTCGAAGGAAGCACAGAAAGACAGATGTGTCCCAATAGATCGCCCGCTGTTTACTTGCCATATTTCGCACCTGGGATGTAGATTCGATTGAGAGTTGTTCCTGCCGCTGCCGGAATAC
>DATNKB010000392.1:0-13582 GCA_035603595.1 Candidatus Dormiibacterota bacterium | reverse complement strand
CGGAGAAAGGCGAGCCGAGTCTCCGGTCGGAATGACACCGCAGGAAGAGCAACACCCACGACGAGAACGGCGCCGCTGTGGCTCCCCGGGCGAACCGCAACCCTGCCGGTCTGAAGACCGGCGCTACAGGGGAAAAGGCCGGCCGCGACGCGCCAAAACTGCTTTTTGCTGCAACCTGGTTGCTGCAGTTGCGGCGCCACTTTTTGTCAGAAACCTTCTATCTGGGTCGAATTGTTTCTTCAGCACCGTAGGTGCGTCACAAGTTAGCCCAGTGCGCAAGCCCTGGGAACAGAGGCAGAAAAAGTGACCTTCCTTTCGCGGTGTTTTTTCCGCGAGCTTTGGTTGGTTTGTGGTGTAGAAGTAGTTCGTGCCGACGAAGCGCAAATCCCCACGACGATAACGTCGTCGTGGCTACTCGAGCGAACGGCAACGGCAACTCTGCTGGTCTGAAGACCGGCGCTACAGAGGCACGGACTTCGAGAGGAGAGGTATGAAAATCATTGGGCCATTTTTTAGCGGTGTTGCGGCGTTGACGCTGGCGATCCTCGCACTTCATAACGTCGTGCCGACGGCTTCGGCCCAGGGTACGTGCGTCGTGACGATGACGGATCCGATTTTGAATATGCAGGCTTACTCGCTTTCGATTCCGGCGAACTGGATCTTTGACGGGGCGGTGATGCCGGGGACGAGTTGCAATGACGGGCCGTTTCCTGTGTTTCGGATGATGAGTCCGGACGGGCTTACCGGCGTGAAGCAGTTGCCGCGGCTGGATTGGACTTGGGCGGACAACAATGGGAAACCGTTGAAGAGTGGCGAGGAATGTCTGCCGTACAAGCGAGAAGTGCCGGCTGAGGAAGTGCTGAAATATATGGTGGGCGTGCTGGAGGTGGAATACGTGCGGGAAGAGCCGGCGGCCGACCTGGAGCAGACTCGCAGAAACGCGGCGGCGCAGAGTTCGAATATGTTTGCGGTGTCGGCGGATAAGGCGCGCGCGGTGGTGCGGTACCACATCAACAAAATTGTGATCGAAGAGAAGCTGAACGTGTTTGTGTCGTGCAGGTACTTCAGAAACATCGGACAGCATGGCTGCAGTGCGAGCGTGTCGCGCGTGTGGGCGCCGGAAAAGAGCTTTTCGGATGCCACCTTTCAGCCGATTGTGAAATCATTTGTCGTGGACAAGCAATGGACCGACGCGCGGACCAAGATCTATGTTCAAAAAATCAACGACATGTCTGAAGCGTCGATGCGCGCGATCAAGCAGATGGGCGACGAGGCGATGCGGCGGAGCAAGGCGCAGTTCAATGCGTTTAATCAGGCGCAGGAGATGCGGCAGCGGCAGCATGAGCAGTTTTTGGCGTCGATGCAGCGCGGGACGGATATGTCGATGGCGCGGGCGCAGGAGAGCGCGAATGCGCGGCACCAGGCGGCGGATGATTGGTGCGACTACTCGCTCGACCAGCAGAAGCGGCTCGATCCGAGGACGGGTGAAATTACGAAGGATTCGAGCGCGTACAGCTACACGTGGGTGAACGATCAGGGGAAACGAGTTCAGACGAACGACGTGAATGCGAACCCCAATGGAAATGGGACTGGGAATTGGACGCTGCAGGAGAATGTGCGGTAGCCCTTGCCAACGGCGGTATAATCACATTATACGAATGAGAGTTGATACCCCCAGGGTTCGGCCGCCGCAGGATACTGCCTCCGCATGAAAACACCGCAAGAGTTGGATAATCGCGAACGAGTATTGCTTGTCGGCGTGGGGCTGAAGAAATCTCCGCGCGGACGAATGGGTGATCCCACGTCTGCAGGGCGCGATTCGCTTGAAGAGCTGACGGAGCTGGCTGAAAGCGCGGGCGCGAAAATCGAAGGCTCTCTGCTGCAGGTGCGCGAGGCGCTCGATCCTGCGACGCTCGTGGGGCGCGGCAAACTCGACGAAATTCGCATGGAAGCGGAGATGCGGCATGTGCCGCTGGTGATTGTGGATCACAACCTGACGCCCGTGCAGCTGCGCAACATGGAGAAGGGAATTGGGCGGCGCGTGATTGACCGCACGCAACTGATCCTGGATATTTTTGCGACGCATGCGCGGACGCGCGAAGGCCAGTTGCAGGTGGAGCTGGCGCAATTGAATTATCTGCTGCCGCGGCTTGCCGGCAAAGGGGCGGAGCTTTCGCGGCTGGGCGGCGGAATCGGGACGCGGGGACCTGGCGAGCAGAAACTCGAGACCGACCGCCGGCGGATTCGCGATCGCGTGGGGAAAATCAAAGAGGCGATTGAGACCGTGCGACGCCAGCGAACGACGCGACGGCGCGCGCGCCAGGCGGTGCCGCTGGGCATGATCGCGCTCGTCGGCTACACGAACGCGGGCAAGTCGACGCTCTTCAACGCGCTGACTCACGCTGAGGTGCTCACGTCGCCGCAAATGTTCGCGACGCTTGACCCGACGATTCGCGCGGTGCGGCTGCCGTCGCGGCGGCGAGTGCTGTTGAGCGACACGGTGGGATTCTTGCGCGACTTGCCGCCCGACTTGATCGCGGCGTTTCGCGCGACGCTGGAAGAAGTGCAGGAGGCGGCGCTGATCCTGCATGTTACCGATATTTCGAATCCGCATCACGCCGAGCAGGACGCCGAAGTTGAAAAAGTGCTCGACGATCTCGGCGTGAAGAACACGCCGCGCGTGCACGTGTTCAACAAAATCGATCAGCTCGATCCCGAGCAGCTCGCTATTCTGCAGAGCGCGAACGGCCACAACGAACAAAAAGCATTCACCTCCGCCGCCACAGGCGCCGGCCTGGAAGATTTACTCTCCCGCATCGACGCCGTGCTCCCCGGGGATCCTCTGGTTCGGTTGCAACTGAACGTCCCCCTCGCGAATGGCCGTGACCTCGCCATAATCCACGCTTGCGGCCGGGTGCTGAGTTCTGAAGTCCAGGACGGGCATATGCACGTTGACGCAGAACTGCCCGAGTCTGTTGCGCGGCAGCTTCAGGAGTTCGTGGCGAAAGGTGAGGCGATGAGGGGCGCAAAAAGTCCTATTACTAGTACTACCTAGCGGCGGTTGGGTGGATGTAAACTGTGGAAATCGTTGTGGAAAAGGGCCTGCCGAAATCGCGAAAACCTTTTTAATCGAGAGACTTATACGGAATCGCATATTTCGATATACTCGGGTAAGTCCTTCCGGATGTGCCAGTTAGTGCCTAGTGGTTCTGCGCTTGAGGGAAAATACCAAGAGGCCGCGTCCGTTTTTCTTCGCACACGAATTTGCACAGCGTTGCAGCATCTTGTTTGCTAAGAGTCACTAGATACAGGATTTGCTGTATCGGGTCTAGGGGCTGCCGGGCTCTTATTTGTCACGCCGTGCACCTTGTGCGTACCGTTGACTCACTCGATATCGAAGTTTATAGTGAATCGGCATGCACGACAGCCGCGTTGTCGGCGTCTGCCAATTGAGACCAATCCCGTGAGCGCGATGAATCTGCCGAACAGCCTTACCGTGCTCCGGATTTTTTTCGTTCCGCTTCTTGTTGTTGTCCTGCTTACTCGCCAGCCGAATTTTGACTTCTGGGGTTTGCCAATCCATTTCGAAGTGTGGGGCGTGCTGATTCTGCTGATGGCCGCCGCCACGGACGTGATGGACGGCTACATCGCTCGAAAGCGGGGCGAGATTACGACGCTGGGAATTCTGCTCGATCCGATTGCGGACAAGCTGCTGATTTCAGCTGCGTTTATTTCGCTGGTGCAGATGGGGCTCGTGCCGGCGTGGATGGTGGTGATCATTATCGGGCGCGAGTTTATTGTGGTAGGGCTGCGCGAGATTGCGTCGGTGGAAGGATTGGTGATTCCCGCGTCGCCATTGGGCAAGACGAAAATGATTTTGCAGGTGCTGGCCGGCTGCGCTGTGATTCTGACGGCGAAGTATACTTCGCTGAAGCTGCTCGGCATCGTGTTGATGTGGCTCGTGGTATTGAGCGCCGTGGCATCGGCGATTCACTACTTCCAGATGTTCTGGAGCCAGATCGATAGTCGCGTGCAGGAGCGGCGACGCGCGGTAATCATCGTAAAGCCCGAAGAGAAGCACCAGGATGCTCCCACTCGCTGATTCAGCGAAGCAAACCCTCCTCAATGTGGCAAGGCGAGCAGTGATTCTCGCCATCGAACGCCGCGAAATACTGCAAGACCTTCCTGATGATGAAGCACTGCAGCAACCTGGCAACGCTTTCGTTACATTGCACCGAATGGGACGCTTGCGGGGATGCGTCGGGCAGGTGGCGTCGAAGGAGCCGCTGGTTTCGGTGGTTGCCTATTGCGCGATGGCGGCGGCTCTGGACGACCCGCGCTTCGCTCCCATGACCCCACCTGACATCGACGGCCTTGCAATTGAAGTTTCTGTGCTTTCACCGCTTGTGGAGATTTCCAGCGAGCAGGTGGAGCCCGGAAAGCACGGTTTGATGGTGTCGCGAGGGGTAAAACGCGGCGTTTTACTGCCTCAGGTAGCCCAGCAATTCGGCTGGACAGCGGAGCGCTTTCTGGAAGAGACGTGCCTGAAGGCCGATCTCGATCGCGACGATTGGAAGCAGCCTGGAACGCGCGTACAAGGATTTACCGCCGAGATCTTCAGCGAAGCAGGATTCGACGCAGCTGTGCGGCGCGACGAACCTGACGTACGAGCAAAATCAAACTATTCGACTTCGATGTAATCGCCCGCGTAAATCTGGTGAAGGCTGAACGTGATTAGAACGCTCGAAGAATTGGGCGCAGCGCGAACCACCACTCCCTCGCCGATCACTTCGCGAGGCACGTTGTCCCATTGGTATTTTGCAGGCGCGCTTCCGTAGCCGTAAATGTCAAAAGCAGCCCGCTTGGTTTGATACGCTGTTTCGTGCTCGGTTCCCTGATAGCGGAAAATTCGGAAGTAGTCGCCGACTTTAACCCCTTGCGATGTGCCCAAATTGACGTAAATGATGTCGTTGGTGCCGTCAAGGATGGCGAACTGCTTTCCCGAAACCACCATAGCAACGGGCTTGCCGCTGGGCGGCGCGAAGCGGTCAAAATTGGCTTCGGACTTCAAGGGTGGCTCCGGACGCTCGTTGAAGGGCAGTACGATGTCGCCGCGTTGCATGTAATTGCAGGAACTCACGATTTGAGCGATGGAGACATTCGGCTGCGCCACGACTACGCGCAAGCGGCCCTCGTCTTCCCACATGGTTCCAATCTTCTTCAAGATGGAAAACTGCCACTTGGTCCACTCGATGTCGGTTGGGTCGGTGGTGGCGCGAATCACTGAGAATTGGTCGCCTACCTTGACGCCCTGGCTGGAGCCCTTGTTAATGTAAATGTAGTCGCCTTGCTGGAAGGTATTCTTATAGTTCGACTCTTCGCCGGTAATCACATAGGTGTCGCGCGGGACGGACTCGCTGGTGATGGTTCCCGAGCAGTAGATGTCGTCCTGAGTCGTGGAAGCGCCTCTATCCTGCGCGGCAATCGCGCCCCCGGACAGGGCCAAAATGAGACCAGCAAGGACAATTTTCCCGCGCATAATGCATGCTCCTTTGATTGCAGTGCGCCGACACAGGGCGCAACCCGATGATTCGACCGTAACAAACGGGTATGGGAGCGTCAAGGCAAGGTCTGATGCGCTTTACACATTCAGTAACCGCATGATAGAAGCCAGAACCCCTGTACGGAAGGACAGGTGGCGCGTATGCGGCGCGTGAAATGCCGAACGCGATAGGATTCAGCGGTAAGTAGACGGAATTTGGCGCGTGGATAGGCGGGAAATGATTGGCGAGTCGAAAATTTGCGCGGTCGTAGCAGCGGAAAGTGCTGCGGCGATGTGGCGGCAGCTCAATCGGGCGCTTGCGGGGACAAGGACGATCGAATTGCGCCTGGATTGGCTCGCGAATGACGGCGAGATCGATCGGTTTCTCGCCCGGCTGGCGGCGAACGGTCGGGGAGGAGCGGTGCGCGCCGCAAGCGCGACATTTATTGCGACTTGCCGGCGGCGCGAAGCGGGAGGCCGCTATCGCGGCACGATTGCCAAACAGCTTGTCCATCTTGGGGCTGCGCTGAGAGCTGGATGCGAATGGTACGACCTTGAAATTGAGTCGGCGTCGTGTTGCCCGGGCGAGCTTCTCGATGTTTTGCTTGGTGAAGGTCAGCAAATCTGTTCCGCCCACTTTTTTCATCGCGCGCCGAAAGATTTCAAGCGGGTGGTTGCCACGCTCTCGAGTGTGCGGCCGGATGCGATCAAGATCGCAGCGCAGTGCGAGTCGCTTTCGGAGGCGCGGCGCGTGATAGAGATTGCGCGTGGCCGCCGTGACGCGATTGCGGTGCCGATGGGCGACGTTGCGCTTCCGATGCGCGTCCTCGCGTTGCGCGAAGGGAGGAACTTTGTTTACGCGCCCGTTGAAAACGCCACGGCTCCCGGCCAGGTATCCCTCAATGAGATGGTGAATCTGTATCGCGCAGAGAGTATCAATCGGCGGACTCGCGTTTACGGCGTTATCGGTAACCCTGTCGGCCACTCGCTTTCGCCGCAGCTTCAAAATGCCGGCTTCCAGGCGCGAGGAATCGATGCTGTCTATTTGCCGTTTCTCGTGTGCGATTTGAAGGATTTTCGCGATTCGATTGCGCCGCTAAGGATGAAGGGATTCAGCGTCACGCTGCCACATAAGGAGGCGATCCTTCGCTATCTCGACGATTGTGACGAACTCGCCGCCTCGATCGGAGCGGTGAACACGGTTTCGGTGCGAGCAAACGGAAAGCTCTTCGGCTACAACACCGACTATGTAGGTGTACTGCGAGCGCTCGAACGCCGCATGCCTCTGAGAGGCAGCCGGGTGCTGATTTTTGGAGCGGGAGGAGTGGCGCGCGCGGTCGCATTTGCGCTTTCTCGAGCTGGAGCCTCGGTTGGCGTTTGTGCGCGACGGGCTGCGCGGGCAGCCGCTCTTGCTCGAGCGGCAGGAGGGGAAGCAATCGCGCGTAGGCACTTAAAATCTGAATTTTTCGACGCGATCATAAACGCCACGCCGGTGGGCATGTACCCTGGAGTTGGGCGCTCGCCGCTCGAAGCGAGCGAGCTGAATTGCCGGCTGGTTTTCGACACGATTTACCGCCCGCGCGTGACGAGGCTGATGCAACTTGCGGCCCATCGTGGCATCGAAACAGTTTCTGGAGTGGAGATGTTTGTGGCGCAGGGGACCGCGCAGTGGGAGATCTGGACGGGCCAGCGCGCTCCGGAGAAGGCGATGCGCGCGGCCGTTCTCGCGGCACTGGAACGCGAAGAGAAAACCCAGCACGGAAGGCGCTCCGCCTGACGGGCAAGCTCGCGGGCGACAATATGGCTCAGCCTGATTTCAAAACATTCTCGAAACTCACGCGACAGGGAAACCTGATCCCGGTCTACGAGACATTTACAGCCGATTTGCTGACGCCCGTTGGGGCTTATCTGCGAATCGCGCACGGCGCGAAATATTCGTTTCTGCTCGAAAGCGTGGAGGGCGGCGAAAACATTGCACGCTACACGTTTGCCGGCGCGAATCCAGAGGAAGTTTTTCGGGCGCGTGGGCGAATCTGCACGCTCGAGACCGGCGGCCGCGAAATCCATTTCAACGATGATCCCATTGAGCAATTGCGGCGACTGACTGCGCGCTACCATCCCGTCCGGGTGCCCGGGCTTCCACCATTGATCGGCGGCGCAATCGGCTATTTCGCTTACGATATGGTGCGGCTGATCGAAAAAATTCCCGCGACTGGACGCGACGATCTCGCGCTCGACGATTGCGTGATGATGTTTTTTCATGGCGTGATCGCCTTCGATCACGTGCAGCATCGCATCTGGGTGATTCGCAACGTATTCGCGGAAGGGAAGGGAAGCCTCCGCGAGAAATACGATGCGGCGGTGCGAGAAATTGCGATAGCGCGGCGGAAACTGGAAGGGCCGCTCCCGAAGCAGCGCCGTACGGCGCGGAATAGCAAACCGCGGCTTCAATCGAATATGACGCGGCCGCAATACTTAGCCGCGGTTCGAAAGGCCCAGGCTTACATCCGCGCGGGAGATATTTTTCAAGTGGTGCCGAGCCAGCGATTTTCGGCGCGAACGAATGCCGATCCATTTGAGATCTATCGCGCCGTGCGGGTGGTGAATCCCTCGCCGTATCTTTATTTTCTCAAGCTCGACGATGTCTCGGTGGTGGGCAGTTCGCCGGAAATGCTGGTGAAGGTGCAGGGCCGCGATGTTTTCTACCGCCCGATTGCGGGGACAGTTCCGCGCGGGCGCGACGAGAAAGAAGATCGTGAGCTTGAAGCGAAACTGCTCGCCGATCCCAAGGAGCGCGCGGAACACATCATGCTCGTTGACCTGGGGCGCAACGATCTCGGGCGCGTTTGCGAGTACGGCTCGGTGAAGCCGGAGAGGCTGATGTTCGTCGAGCGCTACTCGCACGTGATGCACTTGGTGTCGAGTTTGCGCGGGCAGTTGCGGCGCGGGATGGATTGCTTCGACGCGCTGATGTCCTGCTTTCCGGCGGGCACTGTTTCCGGCGCACCAAAAATCCGCGCGATGGAGATTATTGACGAGCTTGAGCCAACGCGTCGCGGCATCTATGCGGGCGCGGTGATGTATCTCGATTTCTCCGGCAACATCGATTCGTGTATCGCGCTACGCACGCTGGTGGCGAAGAAGGGGCGTGTATACATCCAAGCGGGCGGAGGGATCGTCGCGGATTCGGTGCCTGGGCGCGAATATCAGGAAACGGTGAACAAAGCGCGCGCGCTGGTGAAGGCGTTGGAAATCGCGCATGAAAAGGGCGGAAAGAAATAAATCGCAGACTACGGTATTCTTGAATTGCGTCGCTAGATTGCAACGATGCTACTGCTACTCGACAACTACGATTCATTTACTTACAACCTCGCGCAGTATCTGGGCGAAATGGGGCAGCAGCTCGAAGTGCGTCGCAACGATCGCATCACGCTGGACGAGATCGAGAAAATGCGGCCTGAGCGCATCGTGGTTTCTCCCGGGCCGTGCACGCCTCAGGAAGCGGGAATCAGCATCCCGTTGATCCAGCGCTTCGCGGGCAAAATTCCGATTCTTGGCGTGTGCCTGGGCCATCAAGCGATCGGTGCGGCGTTTGGCGGCCGAGTGATTCGAGCGCGCAAACTGATGCACGGCAAAACGAGCCGCATCGACCACGACGGCAAAACGATTTTTCGCGGCCTACCGCAGAAATTTCAGGCCACGCGCTATCATTCGCTGATCGTCGAGCGGAAATCTCTGCCGCGCGAACTCGAGATTTCCGCCGAGACGGACGATGGCACGATCATGGGCCTGCGGCATCGCAAACTGCGGGTCGAGGGCGTGCAATTTCATCCGGAGTCGGTTCTTACCGAGGCGGGTTTCCGGCTTCTCGAAAATTTCCTCAGCGTCTAGAATAAAAATTCACGTTCTTGCGAGATGCTCAATGAATCCGCGTTCGCATAACCTTATTTACCGGGCCGTATCTTTCTGCTGCGTGCTGATTTTCGTGGCGACGCTGGGATATGCTTCGCCAACCTCCTACCTCGGCTTTGACGCGAACGACTATCCGGGCGACGCAGCGCTGGCGGCGATGAGGCGCACGTTCTCGTTCGCCGGATACTGGCTGAATAATCCGCCGGGTGCGAATACAAATGACTGGGTGGGGAAGCGCGCGGCGCTCTTGGAAAACGGCTTCGGTTTTCTCGTGCTCTTCAACGGGCGCACGATCAGCGAGCTAAAATCTCTTGGAAACGCAGCCGAAGCGGGTAAAAAGGATGGGCAGTCGGCCGCTTTGCACGCGCAACAGGAAGGTTTTCATTCTGGCACCGTGATTTTTCTGGACCAGGAAGAGGGCGGGCGGATGACGGAAGATCAGAATGCGTACATTCTTGCGTGGGTGGACGCGGTGATCGCGGGCGGATTCCGAGTAGGAATTTATTGTTCCGGTATGCCCGCGAAAGAAGGCAGGGGGCAAACGATTGTCACCGCGGACGACATTCGGGCACACGCGGGAACGCGGGAGATTTCGTATTTTGTCTACAACGATGCTTGCCCGCCAGCGCCTGGTTGTGTGTATCCGAAAAATCCGCCGCCGCCGTCTGCAAGCGGTGTGCCGTACGCTTCGGTGTGGCAGTTCGCGCAATCGCCGCGGCGGCGTGAATTCTCGAAGCGCTGCGCTGCCACCTACAATCGCGACGGAAATTGCTATGCGCCGGGAGCGGGGCCGGGTTCGGTGAACCTCGACCTGAGCTCATCGCTTTCGTCCGATCCGTCGGACGGACGCAAATGAGCGAGGGCGCGCTGAACGCTCTCGAAGTCGACAACATCGTGAAAGTGTATCCCGCGCGGCGCAATGGACTCTTCGGGGCGCGCAGTGAGCCGGTGCGCGCGATTGACGGGCTTAGTTTTAATGTTCCGCGCGGCTCGATCTTCGGGATGCTGGGGCCGAACGGTGCAGGCAAGACGACGCTGCTGAAGATTTTCGCGACACTTCTGCAACCTTCGAGCGGGCAGGCGCGCATTGAGGGCTTTGACGTAGTCGAGCAGGCGCTGGAAGTTCGCCGAAGGATGTCGATGGTGCTGCAGGAAACGGCTGGCGAGATGTTTCTTTCGGTACGCGACAATTTGCTGACTTACGCGGGGTTTCACGGGCTCGCTAGGGCTGAGGCGGAACGCGGGGCTGCCGAGATCATGCAACTTTTCGATCTTACGGCCGAGGCCGATCGCAAAGTGCAGGATCTTAGCGGCGGTTTTCGACGGCGCGTGCAGGTTGCGAAAGTTTTTCTGGTGAATACGCCGGTGCTGTTTCTAGATGAGTTTTCGACTGGTATGGACCCGATTCTGAAACGGGCCGTGATGGATGCGCTGCGGAAGGAATCGGCGCGGGGGCGCACGATTGTTCTAACGACGCAGATTTTGAGCGAGGCGGAAGAATTGTGCGACGACATTTTAATTTTGAATAAGGGCCGGCAAATCGCGCGCGGCGATCTGCATGCTTTGAAGCTGCTGTCGCAGGATGTGTACGAAGTGGCGATCACGTTTGAAACACTGCCGGCTGGAATCGAGGGGGAGATTGCGGCGCTGCATCCGATTCGGTCGCAAGTGAACGGCAATACGCTGGAATTCTGCGTGAAGGCGCAGGAGGCGGAGGCGCTGGAACTCGTCGCGGCGCTGGCGAAGAAGGGGCGCTTGCTGCGAGTGGAAATTGGCGGGGCGAGTCTGGAAGATATTTTCGTTGAGCTGACGCAGAAGGCCGGCGAGGGAGCGCGCTAGTCGGCTAGCGCTTGGTAGGAGCAATCGTGTCGTCGATTTCCGCCATGCTGTATCGCGAGACAAAGATTCGCGCGACGAACATCACGTTCGTCTTTTGGGATCTTTTTTATCCGCTTTGCTATCTGCTCGTGTTCGGCGTGGGTGTTACGGCTTCGCTGGGCACACCGCTTTCTGCGCCGGGCGTCACGTACAACTCGTTTTTTCTTGCTGGCGTGCTGGGCATGGCGAGCTTCGGCATTGCGTCGAACAGCTCTTGGTCGTTCTTCATGGATCGCGACAACGGCATTTTCTACGAAATGCTGACATATCCGATGAGCAGGTCGGAATATCTGCTCGGAAAAGTGCTGTTCAATGTGTTCATCGCGATCGTGCAGATGGTGATCACACTCGGGCTGGGCACCTGGCTGCTCGGAATCAGACTGCGCGTTGATCTTTTGCCGCTTCTGGTTGTGACGGTGATATTCGGCACAGCCGGATGGTTCTTCTTCTATACGATTTTCGCACTGAAGATTCGGCGCAACGATATTTTCAACAGCGTTACATCCGTTTTTTATTTTGTGTTTCTTTTCGCCAGCTCGATGTTTTATCCGCTTGAACCACTGCCGCGCTGGTTTCGCGTGATCGGACTCGCGAATCCGATTACGTGGCAGGTGGATTTGCTGCGGTACACATCGATCGGGCTTGGCACTCCACACCAGCTCGGAATAGAAGCGGTGGCGTTCGGGATTTTTGTTCTGGCCTGTTTCGGCTATGCGGTCCGCAGCTTGACGCAGATTTAGTTGAGGCCGAGTCTGCTTTGCTACGATCCGGAGAGTGCTCGTTCGCCATCGCGCTGGGTGAACGCGATAAATCCTTCGAGTTTTTCGCGCGCGGCGCCTGAATCGATTGATTCCGCTGCAACGCGCACGCCGTCAAGAAAATCCGTGGCGCGGCCTGCAGCAACGAGGGCCGCCGCGGAATTGGCCAGCACGATTTCGCGGTGGGCTCCATTCGCGTGGTGGTGCGACGAAGGACCAAAAATCCGGAGGATGATTTCGGCATTGAGCTTCGCATCGCCGCCTCGAATCTCTTCGGTCGGCCAACGGCGCAAGCCGAAATCCTCGGGAGTCACAGTAAGATTTCGCACGGATCCATCGCGCAGTTCCGAAATGTGCGTCTCACCTGATATCGAAATCTCGTCCAAGCCTTCGGCGCCATGAAAAACGAAAGCGCGACGCACGCCCAGTTCGCCGAGCGCTCGCGCGACCAACTCGGTGAGACTAGGATCATACACTCCGACGATTTGCACCGACGCTCCCGCGGGATTTGTCAGCGGGCCGAGGAGGTTGAAGACGGTGCGCATGCGAAGTTCGCGCCGCACCGGCATCGCGTGCCGCGTGGCGGCATGCATCGCCGGGGCGAACATAAATCCAATGCCGATTTCCTCGATCGATCGGGCCACGCGATCCGGTGCCAGATCAATTTTCGCGCCCAGCGCTTCGAGCACGTCCGCGGAGCCACATCGCGAACTAACCGAGCGATTACCATGTTTCGCGACCGGCACGCCGGCGCCAGCAATCACGAACGAAGCGGCGGTTGAGATATTGAAGGTGCCGGCTGCATCGCCGCCCGTCCCCGCCGTGTCGACGAGAACTTCGCTCTTCGCAGAGCGCCCAGCCGGGAAAATTGGCGTCGCGTGCCGGCGCATCGCTTTCGCGAACCCCACCACCTCATCAACCGTTTCGCCTTTGATGCGCAGCGCCGTGAGTAAACCCGCGATCAGTGCATCACTCGCGCGACCCGCAAGAATATCTTCCATCGCTGCTTCGGCCTCGGCGCGCGTCAAATCTTCGTCGGCTATAATTTTTTCAAGGGCTTCGAGGATCATGAGATTAAGGGATTGACGCACTGCGGGCTTGCATCGCCGCGTTTTTGCTGGCTCGTTTCATTTTAGGAACTACACCGCTCCTTGCTCGTCCTCGATGTTCCAAGTAAACTTAGTAGCTTTTTGCGTGCATAAATACTAGCACTATTCACGGCGAGCCTTCCGAATGCCGATGGAGCGGGAATGAAGATCCACGAGTATCAGGCTAAAGCGATCCTGGCGAAATTCGGTGTGCCGGTGCCGCGCGGCGAGGTGGTTTTCAAAAAAGACGAAGCGCGCGCGGTGGCCCAGCGGCTTGGTACCCCGGTCGTGGTGGTGAAAGCGCAGATTCATGCGGGCGGGCGCGGCAAAGCGGGTGGGGTGAAGCTGGCGAAATCAACCGACGAAGCTGCCGCGCATGCCGAGCGCATCCTCGGAATGAATCT
>DATNKB010000391.1:0-14928 GCA_035603595.1 Candidatus Dormiibacterota bacterium | reverse complement strand
CGCTTTCGTTGAGCTCTCGGCCGGCGGCTTCAAATGCCGCAACGCGATCTTGCAATGGAACAAGGTCGATTTTCGTGCTCAGGTGAGTCGCTGAATCGAGGCTGGAGATAAACCTTCGAATGTTGGCTCCATAAGAAGCGAAGTCGAATGGCAGGATGTCGGCGTTGGCAAGCCGCAGAGCCATCAAACCCCAGAGTTGGGCCATCAACGCGTGATAGCGATACCCGGGGTCGCCAAAGTGATTCATCCAGTAGAAATCGTCATACATTGAGTGATAGACGCCGTAGGGGCCGACGAACGTAAGGCCTACAGTCGGTATCCCGAGAAAGTTCAGGAATACTGTGTGATCCGATCCGCTGCCGATTCGCGTATTTGCCAATTCGGAATCGGAAATGGGCCCGTCGTGAAGCTCGTATTGGCGGGAGATCTTCCACTCGTCGTAAAGCATCTTGCCCGAGGGCGCGGGCAGCGTGCGCGTCACCTCCACAAGAAGAGGAGCGAGTGAGCCAACGGCGTCACCTTGAAAGTCTTTGCCTGAGGTGGCTTCGTCAACGTTGAGATAGGCGACCGCCTTCTTCTTGAGTTCGTCGGCATACTGCTCGCCCCATTCCGTGGAGCCCGTGAGTGCATATTCCTCGCCATCCCAGCTGCATATCACCAGGGTGCGCTTTGGGCGAATTCCCTGTTTCAGGAGCTGCCCCAGGCTGCGAGTGAGCTCCAGCATCGAAGCCGTCCCGCTCGAAGGATCTACGGCGCCGAATACCCAAGCATCGCGATGGTTACCGAGAATGACCCATTCATCGGGCGACTCTGAACCTCGAATGCGCGCCTCAGAGACAAAGTAAGGCTCGATGTTTGTGTTCATATCAACCTTCACATGAACGCGCACACGTTTTCCGCCGAGACGATATTTGAGCGGAAGCCCGCCCTGCCATTCATCCGGCGCGACCGCCCCATCGAGATTTTGGAGAAGCGGCTCAGCGTCGTGCCATGAAAGAGGCACCGCCACGATCTTTGGAAGCGACACCGCCTGCTCAGCAGGGATGCGCTTCGCGCCAGGCACCGAAGCCCAGCCGGGAGTGAGCGGATCACCGGGCTCCAGAAAATCGTAAGTGATCGCACCGCGCTGGATGTGAGTCTCCGGGCCCCAGGGGCCGTCCGGAAACACGGCGCCTTTTCTGAATCCGTCCTCGGCAGGATCGGAATAGATCAAAAGAGCGGCGACGCCAAGCCGTTCGGCGGTGAGAGCCTTGAAGCCGCGGTAGCTGTATGGATTGGAATATCGCACGAGAGCGATTTTCCCGCGGACATCGATTCCGTGCTTATGGAGGTAGGCATAGTCCTCCGGGTTTCCGCTGTGCGCATAGACGAGCGGTGCAGTCACATCACCTGAAGCCGAGTAACCGAGGTATGCGCCCGAAACATTTGGATTCTTCGTATCCGGATCAACTTCGTAGGGGGCCTCGCGAAGCGTCGCTCGATACTTCTTGGGCGCAATCATCTCAAGCGAGATGTCGCGAGGGGACGAGTTCAGGACCTCGTACTGATGAATCGTTACGTCTTCGAGCCCTTGCTCACGCCATTGGGCGGCAACCCATCGCGCAAGCTCATTGTTCCGAGGCGATCCGGCTGGGTGCGGCTCCGCTGTGAGATAACGGTGAAATTTTGAGATTTGGTCTGTGGAGACGTTGGCTCGATAGCGCAGCTCGGTGGCATTCTCTCGTACTGCTGCGCCTGATGAAAAGCCAGTGATAGGGACGATGTCTTCGGCAGCACCGAGCATGGCCACAGACAAGAAGAGAATCGAAATCGGCCATAGGGGGAACCGGGAGGGCCGGTCAGACAAGCGCAGATGTACCTCCCGTGCCGGCGAGATGAGTCCTTTCGAGGTCTGCGAAGGCGCGGCCCAGACCGGCCGCAAGCATCTGGATCATGGCGGAGGTAATCGTGTACGGCGGAGCAATCAGGATGTGGTCGCCGCGAGTACCATCCACGCAACCCTGCATTGGATATGTCATCACACCCGCTTCGAGCGCATCTTCCTGAATTCGCGCGGCCATGTGCGCGTCCGCAGGAAAAGGCTCGCGCGTCTTCGTGTCGCGAACGATTTCGACAGTAAGAAGCAGGCCCTTGCCCCGCACGTCACCGACGACGGAGTATTGCCGAAGCGCTTCGAGCGCCGCAAGCAGTTCGCGCCCGACCGGCTCGACGCGTTCGAAGAGGCGCTCCCGCTCGATGTAATCGAGCACCGCGTTTCCGGCCGCAGTAGCCACCGGATGCGCGCTGTACGTGAAGCCGTGGAGGAAGGTGCCGGAGCCGCGAGAGATCGTTTCGGCAACATCTGCGCCAACCAAGACTGCTCCCAACGGAGCGTACCCGCTCGCGATTCCCTTCCCGACCAGAATCATGTCTGGAGAAACGCTCCAATGGTCGACGGCAAAAGGCTTGCCCGTTCGGCCCATGCCACTCATCACTTCGTCGGCAATCAGGAGAATCTTGTGGCGGCGGCAGATTTCCGCGATCCGTTGGGTATAACCGTCGGGTGGCGCGACAGCGCCGAGCGTGGCGCCCACCACAGGCTCAAAAATGAAGGCAGCGACATCCTGCGATCCCTCGCGCTCGAGCAAGCGGTCGAGTTCATCGGCGCAATCGACATTGCAGGATGGGTATTCGAGACCAAGCGGGCAGCGGTAGCAATAGCAGGGCGCAATATGTCCCCACTCCTGCAACATAGGGGCAAAAGGCTCGCGGCGACGAACGTTCCCCGAAACCGAAAGGGCGCCGAGCGACGCGCCATGGTAGCTCTGGGAACGCGAAATGACGCGGTAGCGCTTCTTTTCGCCTCGCTCGACCCAGTATTGTCTCGCAAGCTTTAAGGCAGTCTCCGCGGCTTCGGAGCCGCCGGAAGTGAAATAGACGCGTCCTTGATGCCGGATTCCGCGAGGCGCAAGAGCAAGAAGGCGACTGGCAAGTTTCTCGGCGGGTTCGGAATGGAATTGCGAGGAATGAGCGTAGGCGAGCTGGGTAGCCTGTTCGGCCATCGCCTGGCCAATCTCTGGGACGCCGTGACCAATGGTGACGACTGCAGCTCCGCCTGAGGCATCGAGATAGCGCTGGCCTCCTGCGGTGAAGATAAAACATCCCTCGCCGCGTACCGCCTGAGGGTACGTCTTCAGGAAATTTCGAGGAAAGACGGCGTCACTCATCGCTGCTTTCTCAATTAAACGGCGCTTGCGCGATTTTGCACAACGGAGCCCGCACTATCTCAACTATCGGCCGATAAGCAAGTAAGGGTTACTGAACGGTGAGACGTGCCGAGCGTATTCATAACCGCGGATAATTGCAAGAGCACGACGGTTATTTCCATTTCAATTTCTTGACGTCCACCGTGGGAGGCGGGAACTTCATTTTCAAGCTTTCCAGAGTTTCTGTAATGATGTGGGAGACGGCGAGGTTGCGGAACCATTTCTTATTCGACGGGATCACGAACCAGGGCGCTTCGTCGGTGCTGCATCGCTGCAGTGTGTCTTCGTAAGCCTCAGTGTAGTCATCCCAGAACTGCCGCTCCTTAAAATCATCCACGGAGATCTTCCAACGTTTGTCCGGATCGTCGATACGCTCCTGGAATCTTTTCTTTTGTTCGTCTTTGCTGATGTGCAGAAAGAATTTCAAAATTCGAACGTGATTCTGGGTCAGCATTCGCTCGAAATCATTGATTTCGTCGTAGCGCTTAGACCATTCCGACTTCGGAACCAGATTGTGAACGCGGACGATCAGGACGTCCTCATACTGCGAGCGATTAAAGATACCGATATCGCCGATGGCAGGCACCGCTTTATGGATGCGCCAGAGAAAATCGTGGGAGCGCTCTTCGGTTGACGGCTGCTTGAACGATACAACATGGCAGCCTTGAGGATTGACGCCATCCATTACGTGGCGAATCGTACCGTCTTTTCCGGCCGCATCCAGCCCTTGCAAAACGATTAGGAGAGCATGCTTTCTCTCCGCATACATCAGGTATTGCAAGTCGTCCAGCCGCTCGCCGCATTTTTCAAGGTTGTCCTTCGTCTTGTGGTCCTTCTCCCAACCGAGCGTGTCGTCAGGGTCCCACTTGGAGAGGTTTACGTGCTTCTTCCCGGGAGTGACTATGAGTTCCTTCGTGAAGTTAGTTGGCATCGGCTTCCTTTGCAGTTCGTGTGCCGGCTCAAGCTGTCCGGAATCTAGAGCATACCTTGTTCGTTCGCGCAGTCGCAGCTCTCGGTTTCAAGTTCAGCCCGTTGGCCGCTGTTAGGTTGTAACACTTTTTTGACTCGGGATTCACAGTTCCGAAGTATGATAAGTTTCTCATCAGGCGCGCTCCTTATGGCAACGGTTTTGCTCGAAGCATCGACCACGACTCGAACATCAATAGTGAAGCCTCCTGCCCCGAAAAGGCAGTATCCGGGCGCACTTGTCGTGGTGGAAGGCATCGACGGGTCAGGAAAAAGCACGCAGCTTTATCTGCTGAAGCGCTGGCTCGAAATCGGCGGGTACCGTATTCACTTCACGGAATGGAATTCTTCTCCCCTCGTGAAATCCGCTACACGACGAGGTAAACAGCGCCGGCTGCTGACGCCCACGACGTTTTCGCTGCTTCACGCAGCCGATTTCGCCGACCGCTGCGAGCGCCAGATTTTGCCGCTTCTACACGGCGGCTATTTGGTGCTTGCTGACCGATACATTTACACGGCTTTCGCTCGCGACGCGGCGCGAGGCTGCTCGCCCCACTGGTTGCGGAATTTATACAGTTTTGCTCCTGTCCCGGACATCACATTTTACTTTCGCGCACCGCTTGACGTGGCGGTTAACCGGATTGTGGCGGGCCGGCCGAAATTGAAATATTACGAGGCTGGAATGGACCTGGGAATTTCGCTGGATCGCGCGGAGAGCTTCCGAATATTTCAGGAGCGGATTCTTTCGAACTACGACTCCATGGTCGAGTCGGATCATTTCGTCTTGATGGACGGAACTGTTCAGGTGAACAAGCTGCAGAAGCTTATGCGACAAGTGCTCGGCGAGAAAGTGGAACTCACACAGTTCGCACCGAAAAAATAGGGTGGACGCACACAACAAAATGGTCTCGGTGAATTCAAAAAACGGCAACCCATCCAGCAAAACGAAAAAACGCAAGAAAAAGAACGGGCAGAGCGAAATACCCTCGCGTTTTTATGGGGTTCCGCTTCCGGGCGTAAAGCTCGAAGAATTGAGCGGGACTTTGTTCGTTCTCGAGGGCACAGACGGTTCGGGGCGCTCGACGCAAATTTCTCTGCTCACCGAATGGCTCGAATCGGAAGGATTCGCGGTACAGACGATGGGCTTGCGCCGATCTTTTTTGGTTGCGGACGACATCGATACGCTGCTCGCCGAAAATTCGGTTACGCCGATGACGTTGGCACTGATGTACAGCACCGATTTCTTCGACCAACTGGAACGGCGAATTCTTCCCGCGTTGCGATCGGGCTTAATCGTTCTGGCCGATCGATATATTTACACCCTAATTGCGCGATCCGCGGTGCGAGGAATCGGGCGCGATTATCTGCACGGAATCTACGAAATGGCGCTGCGTCCAGACCTGACTTTTTGGCTCAACGTGAAACCTGAGATTGCTTTCGATCGCGAGTTCAAGAAATCGCAGACAATCAGCTACTGGGAGTCGGGGCGCGATATGTCGCTATCGAACGATCTGTTCCAATCATTCATCCGGTATCAATCGCTGATCCGCCGGGAATTTGATTATCTGTCGCAGCGGCATGGCTTTATTGAAATAGACGGCGAAGAAAGCGTCTCCGAAGTGAACCGGGTGCTGCGCAAGCGGATCGCGTCCGCGCTGGGAATCCGGAGCACGCACTACAAACCCTCACATGCACTTGCGCACCTCTGGCGCTGAAAATTGGCCGCCCCTGTCCAGCTCGCGGCGATTGACGCAGGCTCGAATGCGATTCGTCTCGTAATCGCGCGGGCGACCTCCCCCGAGCACATTCAAATTCTGGACAACGAACGGGCGGCGGTGCGGCTGGGCCATAACGCGTTTACGCGCCGGCTTCTTGATTCGAAGACGATTGCGCGCGCCGCACGTACGTTTGAAGGGTTTCGCGAGCGGATGGACCAGCATCACGTGAGCGACTATCGCGCCGTTGCGACGGCCGCTGCACGCGAAGCTCGCAACTATCGCACGCTGATGGAACGTATTCGGCGCAAGACGGGCATTGAACTCGAAGTGATCAGCAGTGAAGAAGAAGCGCGGCTTGTTTGTTCGGCAGTCTTCCGAGCGCTGGGCGATCAAGTGCAACCTCGGCTGATTTTCGACTTAGGTGGAGGTAGCCTGGAGCTGAACTTCTTCGAGCGCGGTGTGTTGGAGCATCGAATCGCGCTGCCTCTTGGAACGATTCGGCTGATGGAGACTTATTCGATCCAGGGCGCCATCGACGAAGATCACGCACACCGGCTCCGGCTCCATACCCTAGCGCTGCTTCGAAGTGCGATGCCGTCGCCGCCAAAATTGTCTCGCACTATAGCTGTCGCGTGCGGAGGCAACGCGGAAGCCCTGGTTCGCCTGGCTTCGGGGCCTTTTGTTGGGCGGACACCAACGATTAATGTGCGGCTGTTGAAAGATCAGACCTGGCGGCTGCTTGCTCTGGATATCCCCGGGCGGATGAAAGTATTCCGCGTGAGACAAGACCGCGCCGAAGTGATGGGAATCGCGGCTATTATTATCACGACGCTCGCGAAATGGCTCGACATTCGCACAATGCTTGTGCCGGGCGTGGGCGTACGCGAAGGCATTTTGCTGGATCTCGTGGCGGCGCAATATTCGACTTGTCTCTCATCAGAGGAAGAGAAGGATCGTGCCGAGGAGCTTCTTGCTGGCGCTCGATGGTTTGGGCGGCGCTTCAATTACAACGAGCAGCATGCCGATCAGGTGGTTCGGCTCGCGCTTTCACTGTTTGATCAGCTTCGGCCGTTGCATGAGATGGGAGCAGACTTGCGGCTGGTGCTGGAAATAGCTGCTTTGCTGCACGATGTGGGCGACGCCGTGAGCCACAAATCGCATCACCGGCATGGCGAATACTTGATCCGCAACGGTGAGATTCCGACTCTGCGCGGCTGGCGATGCGATATGGTGGCGGCGCTGGTGCGTTATCATAATTCGAAATCGGAGCCTGAGCTTGAACATGCGTCCTATGCCGCGCTGGACGGCGCGCGGCGAAGACAAGTACGGCTTCTCACCTCTTTGCTGCGTATTGCAGAAAAACTTGAATCCGAGCACGAGCAGCATGTTGCGGCGGTGGACGTTCAAATTGCGGGCCGCAAGGCGATCTTCAATGTTCGCGCGGCGGAAGGTACGCGATTAGATGTCTTGGGTCTGGAGCGAAAAGCCGACCTTTTTGAAAAGGAGTTCCATTTGAAGCCTGAGTTTCGCCGCGAGCCGCGGAAAGAAAAGGAAAAGGTGGCGTAAGATTAAGACATGATCCTCTATATCGTGCGCCATGGAATTGCAGTGGATCGTACAGATCCAAACAGCCCGCCCGACCCGGAGCGGCCGCTGACTGCGCGGGGAGTGAAGAAAACACGCTTAGCGGCGCTGGGGCTGGCAAAATTTGAGATCAAGCCCGACCCTTTCATCACAAGCCCCTTAATACGCGCGGTACAAACCGCGGAAATTTTCGCGGAGGCGCTGGGCTTTGCTCCGAGCAAAATTCGTTCGAGTGAGCACTTGAAGCCTGCTGCTGACCCGGCGGAGTTTTTGAAGGAACTTTCGCGGCTGAAGGCGAAAGAAGTGATCTGCTTTGGTCATGCGCCTCATGTGGATACCATGATTTCGCAGCTGGCTGGGGCGCGCGGCGTGTTTACTTCGATGAAGAAAGCGGGAGTTGCATGCTTTGAGCGCGGCGCTTCGCAGGGACATTGGGAGCTTCTGTGGCTGGTGACGGCAAAAACACTGCGTCAGCTGGCCGAGTAAGCGGTTCTGATTTCACGGGTCAGAACGGGAAGCAGAGTGTTTCCTCCCTGTAGCCCTGACCGCCAATCAAGCCAGAGCGATTCTTTGCCGTTTGTTTTGGCGAGAAACTTCTCCAGGCGCTCCGCGCGCGCCGACTGAATTCGCTCCAGCCATGAGGCAACCGTCTGCTGCGGCTCCAGTTCGCGGGAGTGGCGGCGAATATAGGTCCGAAGCACATCGAGATCGTGAATCTCTCCCAATAGGTCCTGCGTTTCCTTCAAATCTCTGGCCCAAGCTTCGTAGTGCTGCGGCAGGAAATTCTCGACGATATAGCGAAATTGCTTGATGGCGATGCGAACTCGGTGCCAGGCGACGCCGCTCTTCCGCTTCCTCGCCTGATGGTAAAGCGCAACCGCGTCGTTCAACTTCATGAGAGCCTGCCGCTGAAACACAACGCTTCCAACCGGAAACATATCGGCTTTGTTGCGCAGTTTTCTCGATAATTTTCGCCACTCTTTGCGATCGAAGTGCTCGAGATCCTTCTGCGCTTCCCGCAATCGTGCAACCTCAAGCACTCGCAATCGCTTCAACAGTTGTGTCCTGGCGTCCGTTGCACCGGAGAGGAGTTTCTTGACCCATTCTTGCTCAACCTGAACGTCTCGCAATTCGCCGAGAGCATGGAAAATCTTCTTAGAATTTCTCTTGAGTTTGTTCCAGCCAGGGCTTGGATTGGTGTCGGTAAGGGCATCCGCCATCGTTCGGCATTTTCGCAATGCCACGCGCAAATCATGGACGTCGGCGGCGCTCCAGGTCTTGCGAACCTTCTGTCCGCGGTTCAGGACGCGTTCCATCCATTTCTCTAAAGCGTCGTTTTTAGCCAACACGGAAACAGGCAGGGTGATCGTTTGTGCCATCGATTACCATTTCTAAGGTCGAAACAGAACGTAGATACTACCTCTGTGACCGCAGTTTGGCTATAGCAGCTGTGGATTACGAGAAGCGATTTCGTGGAATTAGCTTGGTTTCGCGACCAAGTTTTGTTTTTGGGCGCTGCCTGGATGGAAGCATTTTTGTGTTTCACTTTTCATGCCTCATTTACCCGCAGCTAACAACGACCTCTTATTAGTGGAGGGCCCGCATTGCCTCATGCCAAGCACGCCCACTGGCTCGGCCCGAATCCCTCGGGACGGGCCAGCCCCGTTTTAGCTGCTTTCCACGGTGCATTCGGAGCTATCCTCTTTCTCGGAGCTGGATTGCGAAACCGGAGCACTGATGGCCCGAGCATCTCGTAGCGTCGATCTTACGCAAGTTACGGAATGGAATAGCGGCATCGCGACCCGCAAAGACGATTTTCTGGCTGCCGAAGAGCCGCTCGAAATTCGGATCGGCGAAAGTCCGCTCAGCGTCACAATGCGCACGCCGGGACACGACGTGGAACTCGCCGCGGGATTCCTGTTTACCGAAGGTCTTGTACAGCGGCGCGAGCAGATTGTCGCGCTCGAGAGTGTCACTGGCGATAACGATGGGAAGCGGGGCAATGTTGTGCGCGCCGAGCTGAGCTCGGAAGCGCTGCCGGATTTCGAGAAGCTGCGGCGACACTTCTTTGCGGCGTCGAGCTGTGGAATTTGCGGAAAAGCATCGATTGACGCTGTGCGTTCGCGGCTGCTACGGATACCTAATCCGGATTTTCGCGTCGCACCTAACCTGCTCGTGAGCCTGCCCGAAGCACTGCGTTCTGCACAGGACGTATTTGAACGGACCGGCGGACTTCACGCCGCAGCGCTGTTCGATTCCGGCGGGAAACTATTGATCGTTCGCGAGGATATTGGACGGCACAACGCGGTAGATAAGATCATCGGGTGGGCTCTGCTCAATGACCGTATTCCGCTAACCGACTGCGTACTGCTTGTCAGCGGGCGAGGGGGATTCGAAATTATTCAGAAAGCCATCGTCGCTGGAATTCCGGTAGTAGCGTCAGTGTCCGCGCCGTCAAGCCTTGCGGTTCAGCTTGCACGCGAGCTCCGACTGACGCTCATCGGATTCCTGCGCGGCAACCGATTCGTGGTTTACGCTGGAGACGATCGAGTGGCGAAAAGCTGACAGGATATTTTCTCTTGCGCCTAGCACTACCGAAGCTGCGGTGCGTGTCGTTCGTGACGATTCTCGATGGGCGCAAGAAATAGTTCCAGCGATCATCCCTTGCGCAGGGTTGCTTCAATCAAGCCGTGAGGCTCGTCAGTAGGCAGAAAAACTTCGCCGGGATTGTCCATTCCAAAGGGAGCAAGATTGACGGGAGTGAAATGCTTGTTGGGAAGCGAGAGATAAATTTCGCCGATGCGATCGAAGTTGTTAAGGACCGCCTCACCCATCGCGTACAGTGTGTGTTGAAGTGAGTGGCTATCGTGTTCGGCGAAGGTTTCGAGCATCGTCTGGCGCACGCCGTGCCAAATGGGGCTAAATTCGACATCGCCGCCTTCATAAAGCCAGTCCGCGTGAATCACCGTTGATAAAATGCGATCGCGATCGTCCTTGAGGGTCGTGTAGGGGTCGCGTAGAAACCCCTCAAACGCAGACTTGGTGGTCTTCAGTACGATCAAATCGTCGATGCCCGCGCGAATGGTGGTTCCTTCTCGGGTACCTATCAACACGGCCGTGCGCTTCTCGTCTCCGGCTCGCGTAAAGGCCGAGGAGTGCGGTTTTCCGCCGAGGATTAGCCGTTCCCACAGATTTTCACTCGCTTCGACTCGAACACGCGAAACCTGGGGATTGTAGGTGAGAAAGTGTTCGATGAGATGCAGCGCGAATTCCTCAACGGCTTCCACCGGATACTGCCTCGCGAGAACGTACACCGTATTCTTCATCGTGTCTGTGGGCAGAATTTTCTGATTGTCGCCTTTCGTATGCGCGGACTCAAAGTCGCCTTCAAAGCGGAGGCGAATGGTCAGCTCCTTAATATCGTGCCGGCCCCGCTGCTTTACTACGCGGAGCAGCCTAATGCCGGACTTGCCGTAGTTGTTTGCGCCCAGCTTGATGGCCATCCTTCAGCTCCCGCGATACGTGGAATATCCGAATGGACTCAGCAGCAGCGGAATATGGTGGTGCTCTTTCGCGTCTCGAACTTGGAATACGATCGTAACTAGCGGATAAAGTCCCTGCACCCTGCGCGATTTGAAATAGGACTCCGTTTCAAACGTCAGCCGGTACGTTCCCTTCACGAGTGAGCCGGGCGCGAGTAGATGCCGGAGCCGTCCGTCCGAATCCGTGGCGCCGCGGGACAATTCTTTCCAGTCGGCTGCCTTTTGAATTTCCAGGGTGACAGGGACGCCTGCGGCAGGCCGGCCTATCGAAACGTCGAGCACGTGTGTCGTGATGTCGCTCATGAGTCGAGTAGCTTCTCCAAGCGCAGCCGGATTATCTTTCGCTTTTCCTCCGCAGCCACGCGCAATTCTGTTTCGGGATCATTTGCCAGACGTTGACGAAGCGATTGCAGGATTTCGTCGCCGCTTTTCCCGGTTGCGCAGATCAAGAACACATACCCGAATGTTGCATGGTAGGCCTGATTGGCGGCGTGAAGAACAGCCAGCGTCTCAGGGGATGACGTTTGCGCCGCGGATTGTTCGCCCGTTGACCATTTACGCGCGGTTCCAGACTGCTTTGAATTGCGGCGCTTGCTGCCGATCGGCGGATGGTGCCGGATCGCGCGTAACCATTCCTTTGGGTCGAGCTGTGCCCAGATTTTTTCGGCGCTCTCGAACAGTTCTGAATCCTCCGTAAAAGGCCGCCGCGAAATCATCTGGTCGGCCCAGGTAATTGAGCCGCAGCAATCGAGTAGGGTCTTGCGCGCCGCTGCGGCCGGCAAATTATTGATTTGTTCGAGGCCCTTTAGCTGATCCTGAAAGCCCACGGGACGGCCGAAAATACGCAGGCGGCTCACGCCTCCGTCAGGATAGATATCGAATCGGACGTGGGACGCTGCGCCGACTTTCTGCAACTTTCGAAATATGTGGCGCCTGTTGGCTCGGAGTAGCGTCCGGGGCAGCACTTCTTTCCAGTCGACGGATTCTAAACTGGCGTTCTTGTCTTCTTTTTGAGCGACGTGGCTGGCTTCGAGTGAACAGCTTTCTGGAAAATTTCCTTTAAAATGAGCCGTATCCACCTCGATGCGACGAATAGTTCCGGGCGCTCCAAGCTTCAAAATCACCCAGTCATGCCCGGGCCCCCGCCTGCGGCGAGTCTCCCAGCCGTCGCTCATGTCTTTCCCGCGTCCCGGCATCAGAAGATTCAACGGCTCGCTATAGAATTGATCACTGGATGCGACTACTCTTCCGCCGCCTTCGACCGCGGCGAGATCAGTTTCCGAGCGCTTGGATAATTTTGTGTCCGGTACCACCTCACCATAAGCGCGAAGCCGGGCTACCCCGCCGTCCGGATAAATCTTCAGGCGAAGATGAGTGAAGCGGCGGGAGTCATCCAGGGCGAATTGATTTTGCGAGTCGCCTTCGAGCGACGTCTTCGGCACGATTTCGATCCAGTTTGTCCCATCAGATTTCGAGAGCGCCTTTTCGTCGCGGTACGGACGGTTTCCCCGGTCGCAGGCCTCCAGCGAAAAGTGCGAAGGAAAGTTTCCCGTGAAGAAGCTTGTGTCCACCACAACGCCGCGAATCACTCCCGGCAGGCCCAGTCGGATGATGCACCAGTCGTAGCCAGGCGTCCGACGCCGCCGCGTCTCCCAGCCATCCATCCATTTGCCACGTTCGGTATATTTGCCTTGGATGAAAATCGGCTTTGACGGCTTCAGTAGATTGTCCTTGGGCGCAAAAAAATCGTCATTCGCTTCCAGCACACGGCCACCGAGCCGCTGCGATGCCAGATCGACAAAGCGAGTGAACTGGTTCACGCGCTGCCTCGGCGAAGAATCTGGCCCAGCGGACTGGGAGAGAACTCGCCTCTTTCGAAAATTTTGCGCCCGCGAAGAAATGTCGTCTCGACGACACCCAAAAGTTCGCGCCCTGCATACGGAGTGATTTTGTGTCGCTGATGAAGCTTTGCGGGATCGACCGTGAACCTGCCATCCGGATTCCAGATCACAAAATCGGCATCACAACCCACCGCGATCCTTCCTTTCCGCTCGAGTCCCGCCAGACGCGCAGGACCGCTGCACAGCCACTCTGCTAGCCGCGGCACAGCATAGCCTCGCGACGAGGCCGCCGTCCACACCGCCGGCAGGCTCAGCTCGAGCGACGCAATTCCTCCCCACGCGCTGAGAAAATCGCCCGTTTCGAGCGACTTCATCGCAGGGGGACATGGCGAATGATCGGTCGCGATGAAATCGATCGTGCCATCACCAAGCGCCGCCCAGAGTTTTTCGCGATTGTCCTTCTCACGAATCGGCGGAGCACATTTAAATTCGGTTCTCCCGTTACCGACTTCCTCAGCGTCGAAGGTCAGGTAATGAGGGCAGGTCTCAACGCTGAGCGGCTGCCCCTTGGACTTTGCTTGCTGCAGCGCCTGGATCGCGTCCGACGAAGACAAATGCACGATGTGCAGGCGAGCACCGAATTCACGCGCCAGTTTCAGAACAAGCTCGATTGCCTCGTTCTCCGCTGCACGCGGGCGCGACGCGAGCCACGTGGAATATCGTCTTACATCCGATCCGGACATTTTCTTGGTGGCCTGCACGATTGGACCCGGCAATTCAGCGTGGACGAGCAACGGCACTTTGAGTTGAGCCAACTCCGGAAGTGCAGACCGAAGATCGGCCTCGGTAACTTGCGCGAATTCCTCGACGCCGCTGGGCACGAGAAAGCACTTGAACCCAAAGACGCCGCTTTCCCACAGCGGCCGAAGTTCGCTGGCATTTCCGGGAACGACGCCGCCCAAAAAACCGACGTCCACCCAAAGTTTTCCTGCAGCCGCTGCCAGTTTTTCGCGGAATGCCGCTGCGGTCGTCGTTGCGGGAATGCTGTTGAGCGGCATTTCGATCAGAGTGGTGATTCCGCCAGCCGCCGCAGCCCGAGTGGCCGTCGAAAAACCTTCCCATTCCGTGCGGCCCGGCTCGTCGATGTGGACGTGGGTGTCCACGATTCCCGGCATCACAACAAAGTCGTGAGCCTCGTGTACGACGGAGCCCTTCGGTAAGTCGTCAAACGCGGCAATCGCGGAAATAACGCCACCCCGCACGCGAATCGCAGCCGCACGCTCGCCTTCTGACGTTACCACTCGCCGCCCGCGAACAATCAGATCTGGTACTTCTGTGAGGTCGGCCGGTGAGCTGGGTGAATTTGGCATGCGTGGCTAAGTGTTCATCAAGTCAAAGAATTCGCCGAGCAGATTCTGCGCCACGCGGCGCCGGTAGACCGCAGTCGAGCGCATATCGTCAATCGGTGATATTTCCCGACCCAGTGTGGCTTGCGCTGCTTCCAGCAGAGAACTAGTGAGCTTTTCACTTCCCAAAATCTTCTCTGTCTCTGTAGCCCTGAAAACCGTGGGAGCAACACTGCCCAGTGCAATCCTTACGTCGTTAATTCGGCCCTTCTCAACGCTCGCGGAAGCCGCAAAGCATATTTTTGAAATCGCCTGTGCTTTTCGCGTTCCCACCTTTCGATAATATTCTTTGTCTCTTTTCAACGCGCGATTCAGGTGAATGCGCCAGACCAGCTCATCGTTGTGCATCCGCATTTTCTTATAGCCCGTGTGAAAATCACGGTACGCCACCCGCCGAGCCCCTTTCGCAGAAATAAGCTCGATCTCAGCGTCGTAAACCAAGAGAGCTGGTGGCGAGTCCGCGGCGGGTGACGCATTGGCAATATTTCCGCCAAGCGTTCCGCGATTCTGGGTGGCTACGCTTCCGGTTTCAGATGCCGCGCGGCACAACAGAGGAAACTCACGCTGCAAAATGGCGTTTCGCTGAATCTCGGTATAGGTCGAAAGCGCGCCAATAGACAACGATT
>DATNKB010000390.1:0-4257 GCA_035603595.1 Candidatus Dormiibacterota bacterium | reverse complement strand
GACATGGAGTATGCGCGGCGGCTCGTCCATGCCGGAGTCGCAACCGAACTCTTGGTCGTGCGTGGTGCCTTTCATGGATTTGACCGCCTCGTGCCGGATGCCGAAGTCTCCAAACAATTCATCGCGAGTTGGAAGTCTGCGCTGCGCAAAGCATTCGCCGCTGGCGAAGCTGATATAGCAGAGAAGCCAAAAGCGTAGCGGCAAGGTTCGGGGCGGTGAGCAAAGTCCCCTGGACGGTTTGTCGAATTCGGGGTCGGGCGCCCGTCGAGGTACGCCCGTTCCTCTAACGAGGCATCGAGATACGTCCAGCCGCGGATATAAACGAAATCACTAGTGAGAGCGAGCGGCCGGCCGGCGAAAGAACACCTCGCGATGAGGGCGGCCACAAGGGAAAGCATAGGTGGTAGAGGATTTCGCAACACCTATCCGGTTCGACCTGCGAGCGCGAGCACTGACAGTTATTGCAGCTTCGCGTATTCGGCTTTGGCTTCCTTCAGAATGGGGATGTCGAGGTCGGCATCTTTCCAAAGCGTCAGAAAACTCTCGTAAGCAGCACGGACCTTGGCCCTGGCCGCGTCTGCCTTAGGACCTGCTAGAGAGTCACTCTGCATTGCATACGCACGAGCGAGATAAAGATTAGCGAGCGCTCTTATGGGTGAGAACGCAAGAAGACCCTGACGGTCCAGTATTTTCTGAAACTCTACCGCGGCCTCGCTGCCCTGATGTGCCTTTAAGTAAGCCTTGCCACGTACAAAAACCGGCAGCATAACAAGGTCAATCGTTGGGCCACCGGGTATCATCAGTTCGCGGGAAGAAGTCATCTGAAGGCTGTCAACAGCGCCGGCTGTGTCCCCGCGGTTGAGAGCAAGTTGCGCGCGAAGTGTAGGCAAGTAATTAAATCGAACGGCGGTATCTTCCGGGAAAGATTTCGCCAGATTTTCCGCGATTGACTGAGATTTTTCAGTGTCGCCTACCAACGCAAGTACGAGCCCCGTGGCATACTGGAGGTCTCGGCTGTCAGAACGCCGGTTGGCTCCGAGAACCGACTTTCGCGCATCGTCCCGATTTCCAAAAAGTGCTTCCTGTAAAGCCGAATTGGCTCGATAACCTGCCGCGGTCTCTGTCTCATCGGCCTCGTTAGCCGAAACCACCGCTCGGCGGGATTGTTCACGAGACTTCCGTAACTGCCCCTGTAACGCCAGCACCTCGGAATCGTACCCAAGCAATACGTCTTCAATTCCTTTCTTGCCGGTCGCCCATCTTATTTGTTCCGCCATTGTTTTTGTATCGTTCTGCAAGAAAGCCAAAATATAACGCCACGCACGTAGCGGATATAGATCAGGGAATTTGGCCAATGCTTCTGTCTCAATTTCTCCAGCTTCCTGAAATCGATTTAGAATCGTGAGCGAATAAATCAGGTAGCTGTAATCTAATCCGGAGTTCGGTTCAAGTCGGAAGCTTTCGCGAGCTTGTGTAAGCCCCTCGTCTAATTGCCCCAGACCCTGGTAGATATTTCCCAGATTGAAATGCGCACCGGAATCGCGTGGATACGTCCGCAGCAATAATTCGTAGGCATCTCGTGCCTTTTCGAGATCACCGGTAACGCCCCAATAATAAATGGCTTCAATGCCCAATCTTTCCCGTTCGCTGATTTCTCCTCGAAGTTCATAGGCTTTCTTGGCGTTTTCTTGCGCGAGTTTGCTTTCGCCTAAGTTGCCATAAGCGGCAAAAAGACCTCCGTAGGCCAAGGCGAAATTGGGATCATTGGCAATCGCGCGCTGAAGCCAGCTGACTGCAGCGGCGTTGTTGCCATCTGCCATCGCGTCCCTTCCAATGCTTAACGCCCGGAGAGCTTCCAGCGACGGAGTGGTCGCCTGCGCCAGAGGAGTATCGAATTTTCGGACAGAGCTGATCGATTCTCCCAGCGTTTCACGCAGCTTCCCGGCGGCGCTACTTAAGCCGTCCAAGACCCTTTCTTTGCCGGTTTCTTGTACTTGCTGCTGCGCGAGTAGATCGCCCGTCGAACAGTCCACCGCCTGGAGGCCAATCACGTAATTGTTTCCGAAATTGGTAATTGAACCTTCAATATACACCTTGCTTCCGACACGCACGCACAAATCCTTTGCGATCTCTGGAACCAGTCGGGCATCCTGCGGCTCCTTCATCGAACGCAGCGTTTCCCGGATTCGTTGGTCGGAAACAATTCTCAGGAATGGTGACTGTTGAAGCTGAACCGATAAGCCCTGCCGCAGTGCGCCATCAAAGACGGGATCGCCGGTCGAATTTGCGAAGTCAGCCACCACCACAGTGTCTTCTTCGGTTACATTGAAAGCGCGGCTGCGAGTACTCAGATAGGCGGCTACAAGCAGCGCAACCACAGCAACGCCACCCGCAATAAGCCAGCGATGCACCCGCCGAATCCTCGTCGGCTGGTGGTCAGCTTTTGCGTCCGGGGCGTCCGGGGCATCCGTTCCGCCCGCGAGTGTCTCTCTGTCCCTCCAGGCGTCGAGTTCCGACGTGTAGGCGTAAATCGACCCAAGCTTGCTGTGCTGGAGACGATAGACTGGCAGCCCTTCTCGCTTCTCCCACCGTCGGACGGTCGTGACATCACGTCCCAGATAGGCAGCGATCTCTTTCCAAGATTCCAGGCGCCGTCCCCGAGAGTCAGGCTGGGTCTCAGGGCTCGATGTCACTTCTATAGACATGTCAAGTGGTCCTGCGGGGTAGCTGAATTATCACATCTGCCTAGTTCCGGTGCAACCACTGGAACTAATGGAAAAACTAGCAGATCCCGCCTTTTGCCCCTCTTTGCCTCTCAATGCCCGTTGCGGCGAGGTGGATGCCGGGCTCAATATCCCGCGTAACCGGTTTTCTCACGTCACGGCTCGTTTCGGTCTTTCGGCTATTTGACACCCTGATACAGAGCTCGCCGCAGGTTGTCGGAACCGGGGAAATTAAATTTCAGGAGGAAAGCTATGAGGCGTATCGGCACTCCGACGTTGTTTTTCTTGCTCTGTTTTGTGTCCACCGGATGGCGGCAAGCAGGAGCACAAACCCAGGCAGAAGCGCAATCACAAGGTCAAACCCTAGCAAGATCCCGATTTATAACCTTCGACGCCCCGGGCGCCGGTACCGCCGCAGATCAGGGCACCTTCCCCGAACAAATCAGCAACTCGGGCCTGATCGTCGGAAATTATGTCGATGGGAATGGCGTGAATCACGGCTTCGTGCGGGAGCCTAACGGCAGGATTATAACATTCGATGTGCCAGGCGGCGGGACCGGCCCCGGCGAGGGTACTGTTCCAAACGGCATCACAGACACTGGCGTTGTCGTCGGAGGACTCTTCGATGGCTCCCACGTGTTTCATGGCTTCTTCGGCCGCCCTGGCGGGCATTTTACGACCTTTGATGCTCAAGGAGCGGGTACCGCCTCCCACCAAGGCACCAATGCCTTGGCCATCAATTGGGAGGGTAGCATCTCCGGAGACTACAAAGACTCGAACAGTGTGCCGCACGGCTACGTTCGCTTTCCGGATGGCAAGATCACGAGCTTCGACCCGCCGGAAAGCGTGTTCACAGCGGCGGACACCCTGGCTATTAATGTGTTTGGTGCCATCACGGGGCCTTACGTCGATGCGGACGGCGTACTGCACGGCTTCGTGCGAGCCTCCAACGGCAGGATCACCAGCTTCGATGCGCCGGGGGCAGGCACAGGCCCAGATCAGGGTACTGTTCCCTCGATGATTACTGACCTGGGAATGATCCCCGGAACGTATCAAGATGCGAACGATGTGCTTCACGCCTTCGTGCGTTTTGCGAATGGCAAAACCATCACCTTTGACGTGCCGGGCGCGGGGACGGACTCGTTCCAGGGCACTCTTGCCAACGCAGCCAATGTAGAGGGCTTCATCGTCGGAGAGTTCTTCGATGCGAACTTCGTGGGCCACGCCTTCGTGCGCACTCCAGGCGGCAAGAATTTCTTTTTTGATGCGCCGGGCGAGGGGATACAAGAGACCTCACCTTTGAGCATCAACTTCTTGGGCGCGGTGACGGGAACGTTCATCGACGCGAATGGCGTGAGCCACGGCTTCTTGCGATTACCGTAAGCGCATTGAGGGTTCGCCGGCACACGACGATTTCTAATGCTGCGTTTCCGGTAGGCCACGTGAATCACAACCACGCGGCTTACCGGAAGGCGATGGCGTTCGGTAAAGCATACGGTTCAAGCCGCGACTGAAAGCCACCATTGGCTTGATT
>DATNKB010000389.1:0-9605 GCA_035603595.1 Candidatus Dormiibacterota bacterium | reverse complement strand
TGAGAGTCTGTCTGCTCTCACCGCACCCGATGGTGCTTGACGAATTCAACCGCCTCCTATCGGAGTCGGGCTTCCAGATGGTGTCTCGGCAGCTGGATTCAATGCTGGCTCCCGACCTGCGCAATCTCGAAGTTCCCAAGGGCAGCATCTACGTGATCGATGCCCACGCTGCACGACAGGCCACTGGAGCATTGCTCGGAAATATTCTCGACAAGCATTCGGGCGCGCGCCTGCTGGTGGTTGGCGACAAGATGAAAGAAGCCGACGCATACAGCCTGCTGCGCCAGGGAGTGAAGGGGATCCTGAATTATGCGGAAGCTCGCGAGCAGCTTCCGCGCGCGCTGCCACTCGTCGCGGCCGGAGGTTTTTGGGTGCCGCGCACCGTGCTCTCCCGATTCGTCGACTCGATCCTGAGTACCACGCAAGGCCGCCGGCTGCGCAGCGATTCGCCAGCCGAGCTGAGCCGTCGCGAACAGGAAGTGCTCAACGGCTTGCTCGAAAATCTTGCGAACAAGGAAGTGGCGGATCGCCTGCACATTTCCGAACGCACCGTGAAGTTTCACGTTTCGAACCTGCTCGCAAAATTCGGCGTTCGCCGCCGCGCCGATTTGATTCTGCTGTGCTATCAGCGCCGCGCTCCCAACTGATCGCCGCCGTCGCTGCTTCCAAAAACCGCGCTTGCCCTGGCCTTCCCGCAAGAATAAACTCTCGATACTGTAAGAATTAGTTATAGCTATTGCGGTCATGGCGATTTCATGCGCTGTCTTTTTACAGGAATATGCATTCTTCTCTGTTTTGGATCCGCTGCGCTGCGGGCTCAGCAGGGCTCCACGTCGAAGACTCAAGACAATTCAGGCAAAGCGACCTGTAGCATCGGAGGAACAGTACTGAAGTCAGGCACCGCCGACCCAGTAAGAAAAGCTGAGATTTCATTGCGGAAGGTTGACGACCCACGGTCGGGCTATTTGACGCACACCGATTCGATGGGCCGTTTTGCGATCGACAAAATCGAGGCAGGCCGCTATCGGCTGCATGTGGAACGGAGCGGATACGTCTCACAGGAATACGGCGAAAGCTTCCCGGCGAGTGCAGGCGCGATTTTAACGCTCACGCCGGGGCACGAAGCCAACGGTCTAGTATTCAGGTTAATTCCCTGGGCTGTAATTTCTGGTCGAGTTAGGGACGAAAACGGCGACCCTCTTCCGGATGTCTCGATTCAGACAATGCGCTACATAACTCGCGAGGGGAAACGAAACCTCGAGCCAGCGAGTGAAGCGGAGACTAACGATCTCGGCGAGTACCGCATTTATGGTTTGACGAAGGGCCGCTATTTCGTCAGAGCTATCAATCGCGAAAATCGGTTCCAAATGCAAACCGACTTAAGTAAGGATCGAGAAGATTCAAACGCCAGCAGCGGATACGCTCCGGTCTATTACCCCGGCACATCCGACGAAACACGCGCAGTGTCGATCAACGTCGAGGCCGGGCAGGAAGCGCCAGCGATCGATTTCACACTAATTCCAATTCGGAGTTTCCGGGTTCGCGGTCATGTATTTGACGCGATGCTGGGTCAGGTGCCCAAGGACTGTATCGTGTATCTCATTCATCACGATCCAGCTACCTTGGACTCCCGCGCTAATGAACAAGGTCAAACCGTCTGCGAAAAAGGAACATTCGAATTCACGAGTGTGCCACCGGGAGCCTATTCCGTTGTCGCGAGGACTTTTGGCGACGGGAAAGTTCGCTCCGCACGTGCTTTGTTGAATGTCGGCGAAACAAATGTAAATGATGTCGGCATAACTCTCACGCGCGGAATGAGCCTGAGCGGTCGCATATCGGTGGAAGGCGACCAATCGTTGGATCCTTCTGAAGTCCAAATCTGGCTCAAAGACAACGATGATTTTTTTGGGAATGGCGCCGGCTCGAAAATAAAGCCGGATGGGACGCTTACGTTCGAGAACGTGCCCGAAGGAAATTACGAATTTGAAATATATGGAAGGCCACCGGGATTTTCGCCGGATTTCTACATGAAAGATGCATTGGTGAATGGAGAGAGCGTTCTAGATAAAGGATTGGCGGTTCCGGCCGCAGATAGCCAACGCTCAGTGGAAGTTGTGATAAGTTCCGCGGGCGCTCGCGTCGATGGAACCGTTACGGACGAAAATGATCTTCCAACTGCCGGAGCGACCGTCGCGCTCGTCCCGGAAGAAGGTCGGCGCAAGATGTTTCGTTTATACAAGGACTCGACAACGGATCAGTATGGAAAATTCGTCCTGCGCGGAATCGCGCCAGGAAAATACAAGCTATTTGCCTGGAAGGACGTCGAAAATGACTTGTGGCAAGATCCCGATTTTCTGAAGCGTTACGAGGATCAGGGCAAGGAAATTACTGCAGAAGAAAGAGGGCGGATTACTGTTCAATTGAAACTGGCCGCAACCCAAAAATCTCAACCACAGCATTAGCACAGCAATGCGGATGGGCCACAGCGCAGCAGCGACCGTCGTGACCCATCCACACTCGCAAACCAAAAACTGAAGCTACTTACTCCGCATTCGCTTAGTGAACGAAAACAAACACGGGATTCGACGCGATGCCGTTCGCCACCACCTCGAGCTTGCAGATGCAGGGCTCCTGGTTGGCGGAGACGTCGAAGTGAGTGGATACGAGACCATTTGACGCGACGGCCATCGTGCTGTGGTCGTGCGTCCGGGCAAATTGCACATTCCCGTTGATGATATTCGTGATGCGCACCAACGGGTAGTTGGTGGCGGCTTGAATATCATCGCCGTAAGCCGCTCCCTGCGACACGCCGTTGAACTGGAAGCCGAAGGCCTGATATGACTGGCCGCGCTTCAAAAAAATCGGAGTGAACAGCAGGGTCGGCTCCGCACTTTTCGGATGCCCCGGTGTGGGCGTGAAGATTTCCACGTCGTTCGAGAAATCCGTGAAGAGGATCTGGCCGGTGGGGAGCACGAGCATATTACCGACGAACGAACCGTCTACCGGAGCGTTGGGAGTGCCCGGAATTGCGTTCAGGCTTTGGCCATCCCATTCAAAGAATGTAGCCGGGGGAGCTCCGAAACTAGGACTCGCAAACATGAGAACCTTGCCGTTTGGCTCAAGGGCCGCAGGACCATCGGCAATGTTGTTGGGAGCCGGGAACTGAGGACCGGCGGTCCATTTTCCGTTAGTTGAGTTGTAGATGGCGGTGTTTCCAGCCGCGCCAGGGCAAGTATTCGATCCGGTGTAGAAAACGGTTCCGTCGGGGCGCAAAACTGCGGGACCGACCTCGAACGTCGTGTTGTTGGTAAATCCGCCGCAGGCTGCGTTGGAATCCCAGAGCTGGACGATCGTGCTGCCAGCGCTCGACCATTTGCCATTATGAGGATTGTAGATTTCTGAGTTTGTCCCATCCGGAATATAGGGAATGCCGACCGGAACGTAGGCGTCAACCGTCAACACCTTGCCGTTGGGCAATAGGGTCCAGCCCTCTTCGTCGTTGATGTCGAATTTATTCGAGCCAGTTTGAGTCCAGGTGAGAGTTTTTGCATCGAGCAACGCTTGTTCCAGGGTACAGCAGTTCGCCTGCATGTAGGTTCCGTTGGGAAGAACGACGCTTTGGGCGTCGCCGATGGTCTGCGCAAACGACCCGAAGCCGGTGAAGAAGGGCGGAGGCGCCACAGGTGTCCACGTATTCGCGATAGGGTCGTAGATTGAACCTTGGGGAGTCCAGGTGGGGATCAGCTCGGTTTGATCGAGGCTGAGAAGGTACTCTCCGCCTTCGATAATCAACCGTCCATCCGGCAGCACGGCAGAGGAGTGATAGAGCGGGCTATAGGTGGCGGGCAAAGAAGCCACCTGGGACCAGGTGCCATTCACGTAGCTGCCGAACTTGTCGGGTGTCAATTTCCACCAATCAGGGAACGCGGTGTCTTGTATGAGAACAGTCCCGTCGGTGAGGAGAATCGGGTTGGAAGCGCCGTCAATCAAGAAATTCGGCTGGTTCGTGAGCGGTGCCCAGGGCGAGGTCGACGCGGACGCGGTCGAGGCGGCAGCCCGAACCTGCGCATGTGCCTCAGGACCAGTTTGCGTGGCAGCCTGAGCGGCAGGGTGTTGCATGACGCCGATGGGATGCGGGATAGGTTTGAGGCGCTGAGCAAAGGCGAATTGAGGCAATGCCAGCACGAACACAAATATAACCACTAACAGCGGCGATAATCCGGCAATTCTTCGCATGTAGTCTCCTTGAGAATCTTTAAGTCTCGAATTTGGCCCCCAATAGCCTGGCAGCGAACGGAGAAGAAACTTCTACTCATTCGCTATGGCTAAGGACCAAAGGAGAAGTCGCCGCTGGTGCTGTCAACTCTACGAAGGATTGCCAATTAAGAAACGCAGGAATTAATCGCTGTCTTCAGGCTGCGGAGACGTTTCAAGACGCTCTGAAGGTCAAACGGTTTAGTCTTCCTGCGGAATGCCTCCGTTCGCCCCATTATCGAGTTTTGTGTCCAGCTGTAACCCACCCCTGTGGTGCAGCGGGGTATATCACGCAGGAATAGAGCGAATCAATAAGTAAGTATCTGTAGGCCGTGCGCCGCGGCGGGGTCGATTTTGGATCGATGCGTTTGTAGGCTGTTATACTTGCCTGGACTTTTGCGCAAAACACTGCGGTTGATTGCATGACGACATTTTCGATTGAAAATTTTGGTTGTCGCGCTACAGACGCGGATGCCGCGGCGTTGCGGCGCGACTTCCTCGCCAACGGACTCGCGCTCGTCGAAGAGCATGCGCGCGCGGACGTCGTAGTGCTGAATACTTGTACTGTGACTGCGGCGGCCGATGCCCAGGCGCGGGAAGCGGTGCGCAAAATTCGCCGCGCGAATCCCGGAGCGCGCGTCGTCGTGACAGGTTGCTACGCTCAGCGCGCGCCGGAGGAAATTGCGCGGCTTGAGGGCGTCGATTTTGTCGTCGGAAATTCGCATCAGACGGAGATTGCTGGCCTCGTCTCCGCCTCGCTTGATTCGCGGGCTGCTCCAAGTTCGTGTGGCACTGCGAGAGGCTCCGCGGGAACATTCGTACCACTCTCGGAAATCGATTGCGAGTTGATGACGCTCGCGCGTGGTCCCGCCAAGATTCTTACTGGCGATATTTTCGAGCAAACCGCGGTGCAAATCGCGCCTGCCGAGTTCGCTGAGAGTGGGCGCACCCGGCCGATCCTCAAGATTCAGGACGGCTGCAACAACCGCTGCTCCTATTGCGTGATTCCCTTCGTGCGCGGCAAAAGCCGCAGCCTGCCCCCGGATTTTGTAATCGCAGAAATCCGAAAGCTCGTCGATGCGGGCGCAAAGGAAGTGGTCCTCAGCGGCATCAATCTCGGCAGCTACGGCCGCGACCTGACGCCGCGCGTTGAACTCGTCAAGACGGTGCGCCGGATTCTGGACGAAACGACTCTGCAGCAATTGCGATTCAGCTCCATCGAACCTCAGGACGTTACCGAAGAGTTCATCGAGTTGGTTGCGTCGTCGGAACGCGTCGCACCGCATTTTCACGTCCCGCTTCAATCCGGATCAGATCGGATTTTGCGCGCGATGCATCGCTGGTATCGCTCCGAACATTACGCTGAACGGATTCAACGAATCCACCGCCATTCTCCCAGCGCTGCGATTGGCGCCGACGTGATCGTTGGCTTCCCGGGCGAAACCGACGAGGAGTTTCAGACCACGGTCGATTTCATCGAGCGGTTGCCGCTCACTTACCTGCACGTTTTCTCGTTTTCCGTGCGACCGGGCACCGCCGCGGCCGCGTTCTCGGAGCGGCAGCACGTTGCGCCCGGAGTAATCCGCGAGCGCGCCCGGTTTCTGCGCACACTCGGCGAGAAAAAGGCCTCCGCGTTTCGCGCCGCTCAGTCCGGCTGCACGCTCCGCGCGCTCACACTGGCGCGAACTGGCGAAGATTGGACAGAAGCGCTGACGGGAAATTACCTCAAGGTCACAATCGCGGGACGGCGTCCACCCAACGAATGGTGCGACGCGCGCCTCTAAGAACGAATGCAGATCAGCTCCTGCGAAATGCTGTATTCGTAGCGCAGGTCTTCGGGCGTTAACCTCTTTCTGAAACCTCCTCCGTTCATGGGGCGTGCTTTGGTGGCAAATTCGTTGTGTCCAGGGCGGGGGAAGCATAGGATGCGGACGAGCAAAAGGTCTAAACCGGAAATCCCGGTTCGCGACTTTGATCACGGAATGGACCCTAAGCAAAAGCAAAGGAGGAATGACGATGACGATGCAATGCGCCACCCGCCAAAGTGATGACGTTACCATCCTTGATTTGGCAGGACGCTTGAGTCTGGGTGAAGCGGTCGCCTTCGGTCCGGGTAGTGGCGTGGTTCTCAGTGAGACCGTTCGAGAATTAGTCAAAAAGGGGCAAAAAAATATTCTGCTGAATCTCGCCGGCGTCACATACGTGGATAGCTCCGGCGTTGGTCAGCTCACGGGCGCGTTAGCGAGCGCAAACAGGCAAGGGGCCAGTCTAAAGTTGCTCAGTCCGACCACACGGGTGCTCAATCTCTTAAAAATGTCGAAGCTCGACACAGTCTTCGACATCAGCGACGACGAAGCCGCCGCAGTCGCTTCGTTCAAGAGGACGGCAGCTACAGGAGGCTAGTCTGAGCCCTGGTTCTCTCTTGAATATCTCGAATGTGGATCCCCTCGCTGACCAGGTTATGAGCCCGACGGGCTAATTTCGTTGGGTATGGCGCGCTGAACCTTCACGCCCCGTTTTCAAAAATCACCTCGGCGAGGGCAAGATTCCCGCTGTGCGTGATCGTCAGCAAAATATTTTTTACGCCCATTTTATCCGCTAGTTCTCGCGCCACGCCCTGAAGCTCCAGCGTCGGCTTTCCGCTAGGCTCGCGGATCACTTCGATGTCGCGCCAGCGCACTCCCGCGCGCCAGCCTGTCCCCAGCGCTTTCATCGCGGCTTCTTTCGCGGCGAACCGCCCGGCATAGCGCTCAAATCTATCTCGATGGCTTTCACAATACGCTGCTTCGCGCGGGGTGAATAGCCGTTCGATGATCGCTGCTCCGTGCCGCGTAATCGCTGCTTCCATGCGGTCGCTTTCTGCGATGTCCAGCCCCAGTCCGACGATCACTCCTTACCTCTCCGTTTCAAAGATGGGCTATCGATACATCAGACGCGAGCGGCGCTACAACTCGTCGCGATTATACCTACAATTAGACGGCGGAATTGGCGGCAGCATGCTGCTTTTTGCGATTGGAGGGGTCACTAGTGCCGGCGAGAGTAGATACGAAAAAATCTGCGGAGCGCAAACGCCCAGTGACAACGCGGGGCATCTCGGAACTGGAGGTTTCCTCATGCTCTGGCTGCCGCTGGTTAGGGGCCGAGCCCTCGTCAAACTACTGCACTCCCTCGGTTACGAAACCGTCCGGAAATTCTACTTAGTAATCGTTGGCGGAGCCTTCGAGGAAGGCTCGAAGCTTGCGCGAGCGCGACGGGTGGCGCAGCTTGCGCAGGGCTTTGGCTTCGATTTGGCGGATGCGTTCGCGGGTGACGGCGAATGACTGCCCGACTTCTTCGAGCGTGTGCTCGCTTCCGTCGTCCAAGCCAAAACGCATCTTGATTACTTTTTCTTCGCGCGGCGTGAGCGTTTTCAGCACGGAGGAAGTTTGTTCCTTTAGGCTGAGGTTGATCACCGCGTCGGACGGCGAGACGACGGCCTTGTCCTCGATGAAATCGCCGAGATGCGAATCTTCTTCTTCGCCGATGGGAGTTTCGAGTGAGATCGGCTCCTGCGCGATTTTCAGAATCTTCCGGACCTTTGCGACCGGAATATCCATGCGCTTGGCGATTTCTTCCGAGGTGGGCTCGCGGCCGAGCTCCTGCACGAGCTGGCGTTGCGTGCGGACGAGCTTGTTGATCGTCTCGATCATGTGCACCGGGATGCGGATGGTGCGAGCCTGGTCGGCGATGGCGCGGGTGATGGCCTGGCGAATCCACCATGTGGCGTAGGTGGAGAATTTGTAGCCGCGACGCCATTCGAATTTGTCGACGGCTTTCATCAAGCCGATGTTGCCTTCCTGAATCAGGTCGAGAAACTGCAAGCCGCGGTTCGTATATTTCTTCGCGATGGAAACGACGAGGCGGAGGTTCGCTTCGATTAATTCTTTCTTGGCTTGCTCGGCTTCCGCTTCGCCACGAAGAATCACCTGAAGGGCGCGCTTCAGTTCGGTGGGGCTCACTTCGCTGGCAATTTCGATTTCGCCAAGTTCCTGGCGGCGGGCGCGGAGATCTTTGCGTGCTTCGGCCTGGACGTCGGCTTTGGAGGCTTCGACGCGGCGCTCGAGCTTGACGACTTCGCGTTCGAGGAAATGGACGCGCTCGACGGTCTGGCGGATCTTGTCGATGAGGCGCTTCTTTTCGAGCGGATTAAAATCTAGCTCGCGGAAGCGGCGAGACATCTCGACGCGGGTTCGGCCCAGAGCATAGCGGGCGCGCAGGTATGGACGCTTCTTCGAGCGCGGGACTTTCTCGAGTTTTTGCGCCTGCTTCATCGCGACGAGGTAGAGCTTGGCGACTTTGTCGATTTGCTTGAGGGTTTCTTTTGTTTTTGCTTCGATCTTTTCTTCGGTGAGCTCTTCGTCGTCAAACTGAACGATTTCCTTGATGGAGCGCGAGCCGGTGCGGAGATCTTCGCCGACCTGCAGGAGTTCTTTCAGAATCAGCGGAGCGCGCGTGATGGTTTTCAGGACGAGGAGCTGGCCTCGCTCGATACGCTTGGCGATGGCAACTTCACCTTCGCGCGTGAGGAGCGGAACAGTGCCCATTTCGCGCAGGTACATGCGAACGGGATCGTTTGTTTTTTCGAGCGTCCCCGGAGTGAGGTCGAGTTCGCCGTCTTCAGAAGCGACGGCTTCTTTTTCTGCCACGACTCCAACTTCAGGTCCGTCGGCACCATCGGCGGCGGCCAGCGCGGCCTTTGCGCTCGTCAGGTCTTCGTAGACATCAATGCCGTAACGCTCGAAGGTGGAGAGTAGATCGTCAATTTCTTCCGAGGAATGCACCTCGGCCGGAAGGATATCGTTCACTTCATCGTAGAGCAGGTAACCGCGTTCCTTGCCCATCGCGATGAGCTGTCGTACCTGATCGTATTTTTCTTCAAGAGCCAGACTCACACTTCCTCCATTGCGAGGTGAAACGGCGGCGCGCAGGCGGCGGCCAAAGAAATATGCGCGCGGAGTTAGACACCCCGACGCGACTTGTCAAATAACGACATTTAAACGGATAATTAAGACGGTACTGCGAACCCGTTGCCAGCCCTATGCCCGCGCCAACCACGCTCGCGCTCACTACACCACGTATTTGATGCAGGAGGCGCGCCGCCCGTTTCCTCCAAAACCTTAGGAGAATACAATAGTTATGGTACCTGCGTCAATTCGATGGCGTGGCCCACCTAAGTCCTTCGCGACGATTATCATAGCGGGAGCTTAGCGATTGACGACTGCTACCGCTTCCACTTCGATCAGCCACTCCGGACGAACCAGCCTGCGAACAACTACGAATGTGCTTGTGGGTGGATTTTGAGTGTTGACGTA
>DATNKB010000388.1:0-2510 GCA_035603595.1 Candidatus Dormiibacterota bacterium | reverse complement strand
TTTTCTGGCATCACTGCCAATAGCCTGGATGCGGTAAGTGACCGCGACTTCGCACTCGAATTTCTCTTCGCATTGACGACGCTGGCCATGCACCTCTCACGGCTAGCTGAGGACATGGTTCTATTCGCTACGCCCGAATTTGGCTTCATCGAGTTACCTGATGAGTTTTCGACGGGTAGCAGTTTGATGCCCCAGAAGAAAAATCCCGATGCTTGGGAGCTGATTCGCGGAAAAACAGGACGGATTTATGGCTCGTTGTTCGCGTTGCTGACTACGTTCAAAGGTCTGCCTTCGAGTTACCAGCGCGACCTGCAGGAAGATAAAGAAGCGCTCTTTGGCGCACACGATCAGGCACTGGCAATGACGCAGATCGCTGCAGCTACGCTCGCGGCTACGAAATTCAATGAACCGCGTCTACGCGAAGCCGCTCAGGATCCGGCACTTGTCGCGACCGAATTGGCGGATTACCTTGTGGCGTTTGGCGTGCCGTTTCGTGAAGCGCATGAGGTGGTGGGCAAAGTGCTGCGCGCGGCGGAGCAAGAGGGCAAATCGATTCGCGAGATGCCGATCGAGAGACTCAAGGAGTTTTCTCCTGCGTTTGGCCGCGATCTGGCAACTGTGCTGACTCTGGAATCGGCGCTCGCACGCCGAGCAGTGGCCGGAGGAACCGCGCCAGCCGCAGTTCGCGCCGCTCTGGGCGACTTCAAGGCGCGGCTTGGAAAGATCGAGGAAAGCCAATGAAGGCGCGACGAGCCAAATTTTCAGATGCTCGCGCGATTTTTGAACTGATCGCAGGGTACGCCGACCAAGGATTGCTGCTGCCTCGCGCTGAAGACGAAATTCAGCAAAATATAAGCCACTTCCTTGTGCATGAAGACAAAAAGCGTGTGGTGAGTTGCGTGGCCCTCGAAAACTACGGCACGGAACTGGCGGAAATCCGCTCGCTCGCGGTCGATCCGGAGCTTCGCGGGCGTCACGCTGGCACGAAGTTGCTGGAGTTTGTGCTCGCGGAAGCGTGCCGTCGGGGGATCGCGCGCGTTTTCGCTGTAACGCATGCACCGGAATTCTTTGTGCGTCAGGGTTTTGAGCCAACGTCGCGGCACACCCTGACTGAAAAAGTGGAACGGGACTGCCGCGCGTGCCCTAAACGGCGATCCTGCCAGTTGGTTGCGGTGGTCGCCACCATAATTCCCGAACGCATCGCTCTGCCGATTCTCGGTGACTCGGCCACTCCCATTTCGGCTGCATGACTCCCGCCGCAACAGCGAAAAATATTCCTCGCGGCTTCTCGTTTTCCTCCGCCGCCTGCGGATTGAAGAAATCGGGCCTCGATCTCGGGCTTCTCGTGAGCGAATCGCCAGCGGTGGCTGCCGCAATGTTTACCAGGAATCAGGTAGTTGCCGCGCCGGTTTTGGCATCGCAGGCTCACCTTAGGCAATCGCGCGATCGAATGCGCGGCATCATCGTCAATTCCGGCAATGCGAACTGCTGTACTGGTTCAGGCGGTGTTGCGGCGGCGGCAGCGACGACTCTGAAGGTCGCGCGGGAATTGGATAAGCTACATCCGACGCAAATATTAGTTTGCTCAACCGGAGTGATTGGCCTGCCACTGCGCGTCGAGAAGATCCTGAAGGCAATACCGGAATTGGTTCGCGCGCGAAGTGGCAAAGCCGAAGCCTTCGCCCAATTCACGCGGGCGATTATGACCACCGATACTCGCCCCAAGTGGGCGGCGGCGAATTGCCGCATTGGCGGAAAAACTGTTCGGGTTCTCGGGTGCTGCAAAGGCGCGGGAATGATTCAGCCGAACATGGCGACGATGCTCGCCTTCCTTGCAACAGACGCCGCGATTTCGTCGCCGCTCCTTTCGCAAGCGCTGCGAGGCGCCGTTGCTGGCACATTCAATGCGATCACGGTAGATGGCGACACCTCGACAAACGATACAGTAGCAATTCTTGCAAATGGCAAGAGCGGCGCGCGAAGAATCGTGAGCGCTAACTCCGACTTCAAATCCTTCTACACGGCGCTCGAAAATGTCTGTCGCACACTCGCGTTGAAGATTGTCGAAGATGGCGAAGGAGCGCAACGCGTGATCGAAATCGAAGTGCGAGGAGCGCCGTCAGATCGAGCCGCCGCACAAATTGCTCGCACGATCGCGAACTCGCCCCTCGTAAAAACGGCTCTAGCCGGCGCCGACCCCAACTGGGGCCGCATTCTCGCCGCCGCCGGGAGAGCCGGTGTGCCGTTCGATTTCAAACTCGTAGATATCAAGCTCGCGGGAATTCTCGTGTGCTGGCGAGGTGGCGAATACCCATTTTCTGAGAACGTGGCGCACAAAAAGATGCTCGCGAAATACGTGCCCATCGTCCTAGATATGCATTCCGGCAAGGGCACCGCGCGAATGTGGACGTGCGATTTCACCGGCGAGTATGTCAACATCAACGCGAGCTACCGCACCTAGCCCGCTAAGCTACGTTTCCCAATTCCAATCCGCATATGTCTCCCGCAGC
>DATNKB010000387.1:0-4104 GCA_035603595.1 Candidatus Dormiibacterota bacterium | reverse complement strand
CATGGGCGTCTGGGTTGATCGTGGCTGCCAAGCCGAATTCCAAGTTTGGACTGGCGGGCGGCCGAGCGGCCGATCGACGGTGGTGCGGTGCTCGTCGCAGGACGGAGGAAGGAAGACGTGTCCGGCTGGTGGACGCATAGCGAACGCGCTAATTGATCAGCAGTTCAGCGGGTCGCCTTGCATACAGGGGACCACATGGGGATTCGATTCGAGAAACCTGTGGGTCACTCGCGGCTGCCGCGCGGATTTTCGCGTCTGGCTCTCGCGCTAGTATTGAACGCTTAGTACGCAGCCAGCTTCTCGATGCCTGCGACGATCTTTTCCGTGTTCACTTGCCAGGCCTTATCGAGATTGGGGCTGAAGGGAATGGCGGGCACATCGGGACCCGTCACGCGCATAATGGGGCCGTCGAGATCATCGAAGGCTTCTTCGCTCAGAATCGCGGCGAGTTCCGCGCCGTAGCCCATCGTTTTCTTGTCTTCATGCACGATGAGCGCTTTGTTCGTCTTGCGCACTGAATTGAGGATCGTGGCCTTGTCGATGGGAGCGAGCGTGCGAATCTCCACCACCTCCGCTTCGACGCCCTTCTGCGCCATCTGCTCCGCCGCGTCGAGCGACTTTTGCGTCATGAATCCGTAGGTGAGGATCGTTAGGTCGCGCCCTTCGCGGCGCACCGCCGCAGGCCCGATAGGCACCGTGTAATCGCCTTCGGGCACTTCGGACTTCGCCTGCCTGTACAAGGATTTGTGCTCGAAGAAAATCACCGGATCGGGATCGCGAATCGCGGCGAGCAGCATGCCTTTCGCGTCGTAAGCGGTGGAAGGCATCACCACTTTCAGCCCAGGCTCATGCACGAACCACGTGGCGTTTTCCTGCGAGTGATACAGACCGCTGCCGCCGCCAGCCCCGCAGCAAACGCGAATTGTGATCGGACAGGAGTAACCGCCCGCGCTGCGATAGCGCAATTTCGAAGCCTGCTGCACGATCTGTTCGACCGCCGGCGTAATGAAATCCGCAAACTGAATTTCCGGCACCGGACGCAGCCCCATCATCGAAGAGCCAATCGCGGCGGCGATGATGATGCCCTCGGCAAGCGGAGTGTCGAGCACGCGATCTTCGCCGAATTTGTCGAGCAAGCCGTCGGTTACTTTGAAGACTCCGCCTGAAAGGCCGATATCCTCGCCGAGGATGAAGACGCGCTCGTCGCGCTCCATCTCCTGCGACAGAGCTTCGTTGATCGCTTCCAGCATGTTGATCGTTCGGGCCATTTTTGGTTCGATTCCTTTTGGTCGCGTCTATTGCGCCCAGATATGGTCCGCAAGCTCGGACGCGTCGGGATAGGGGCTTTGCTCGGCGAACTCCACCGCTTCGTTGATTTCCTGCGTGATTTCGTCGGCGATCTGCTTTTTCTTCGTGTCGTTCAGAAGTTTCTTTTCCATCAGCTGCTTCTCGAATGTTGCGACCGGATCCTTTTTCTTCCACGCGTCCACTTCTTCCTTCACGCGGTATTTCGCCGGATCGATTTCCGAGTGCCCATACCAACGGTACGTTTTGCACTCGAGCATTGTGGGACCCTGTCCGCCGCGCGCCCGACCGATTGCTTTCTGAGCGGCGTCGTACACCTCGAGAACATTGTTGCCGTCGAGCGAAACGCCCGGGAAACCATAAGCCTTCGCGCGATCGGAAAGATTCGTCAGGGCAGTTTGCAACCGCAGCGGCACCGATTCCGCCCAGAGATTGTTCTGGCACACGTAAATAATTGGGAGTTTGTGCACTCCGGCAAAATTCAGCGCCTCATGAAAGCCGCCGAAGCTCGTAGCGCCGTCGCCGAAGTAGGAAACCACCACATCATTGCGCCGCAGCTTCTTGATTCCCAGCGCCACACCGGTACCAACATTCAGCTGCCCGGCAATGCTGCTCGCTGGGGTGATTACGTGCAGCTCGGGATATCCCATGTGCGCCGGTGACGACCGGCCGCGATCCGGGCTGGTAGTTTTCGCGAAAAGTTGCGCGAAGCAGAACTTGAGCGGCACGCCTTTGATCACGTTCGACGTCCAATCGCGATGCGAGGGCGCTATCCAGTCATCCTTCTTGAGGCTGAACGCCGTGCCGACGCTCGTGGCCTCCTGGCCGACGCCGGAATAAAAATTTCCCTTGTACTTGCCCTGGCGGAAGAGAATTCGCGCTTTCTCGTCACACATCCGGCACTTCACGAGCATTTTGTAGAGGTTCAGGTGAAGTTCATTCGACGAGGTGCCATTTTTCTCAACCTCGGGCTCCATTACCGCCCGGTTGGTTTTTGACGCCATGCGGACTCCTATGAGCTGATGCTCTTTGGCTTTTCACAAAAACTATAGCACGAAATTCAGGCGAAGGAGCACACCGGGCACACACAGTTCCGAACGCATTAAAATTTATTCATATTCGACGCGCAGAGACGACACTCAGAATGAGGACCAAGCTGAAAAACCCGCTATGTGCGGCCTTCCGATAAGAGGACTCCGGAAGCCAACTTTTCGATCAACTCCTTGTCGGCGGACAAGAAATTAAGTTCCGGTAGTGATGAGGGGTCGCGCCACAAAATCTCTTCGAAAACCAAATTCCGCACACTTCTCGGATTAAGCTCAGCATGAAAAAAGATGAGCTCAATCGGTTCACTCAGTTCCGCATAGCGATGCTGCGCCCGGTAGACCTCAGAACCAATCGTCGCCTTCGTACCAAGCTCCTCCTCGAGCTCGCGCACGAGGGCTTGCTCAAGAGTCTCCCCTGGCTTCACTTTTCCGCCGGGAAACTCCCACATCATCGCAAAAGAAGTTCCGTGTTTCCGTTGGCAGACGAGCAGTTTTCCGTCGTGGCGAATTAAGGCGGCGACAACCGTGATCATCGCTAGCTCCGGCGCGCAGCAGCGATTCCTCTGCGCAATCCGGCCTCCGGATGTATCGCGCGAAAAAGTGCGCGCGCGCCCTCGACAAGCGGAGGCCCGGGCGTATTGAGAAGTTCATCGCGAATCACGACCACGCGCCTTGCTTTTACAGCCGGAACGTTCTGCCACGCGGCATTTCGGAGCGCTCTCGACGGCTTCGAGCGGTCACCAGCTGCCGTCCACGCCAGAACGATCACATCAGGACGAGCGCGCGCGACCTCTTCATCCGTGACACCGGAACCCGCCGGCACCACGGCCTCTCCACCCGCCATCTCCACCAATTCAGAAACCCAAGGAGGCGAACTAATGCGTGGATGCGGCCAGGCCTCGCAGTAAACGCGCGGGCGCGGCTGCACGCGAAATTCTCGCGCCTGACGCGCGAGCGACTCAAAATTCGACCGCATCTCGTGTATCAGCTTCTCGCCAGCGTTTGCACGATTCGCCAGACGAGCGAGCGTCCGAACGTCCATCTCGATATCAGCCAGCGAGCGCGGATTAATCGCAAGAAAATCCACCGGCTCCTTCAAAATGCTCGCCACTGTCTCCGTTGCAAAAGGCACCGAGCCAATAAGGAGCGTCGGCTTAAGCCGCATCACTTCGCGCAGATCCATCTTCCAGCAGTCGCCCACTTGCGGACGCCGCCCCACCGGCGCCACTTCCTTGCACCACTTGCTCACGCCAACCAGCTCTCGGCCAGCGTCGAGCGCGAAGAGAATCGAAGTGACATTCGGCGCTAGCGAAACAATGCGCAGCATCGCTCCGGATTTTTTTTCTACCATGCGCTTCGATTTCACTTTGGCTGGCCTTTCAATGGCAGAGACTCATCTCACAACTGGGTCAGCTTGGCTGGTCGATCTTGATTTGCGCACATAAGGAACGTACACAGGATTCCAAACATTCGCTTCGAGTTCGCGGGGCAGGTCCGCTTCGGCGATCTGTGCCTGCCCTTCCTTGATGGCTTGCCTTCCAACGGCCTCACCAATCTCCCGCGCCAATTCGCGCGTCTTGGAAATGGGCGGAAGCAGGCTCGCATTCTTATCGGTTCGCGTGGGCAGATGACGCACCAGTTCTTCGGCCGCAGCCTTCACCATCGCATCGGTCACCCTTCTCGCTTTCGACGCCACGATTCCCAGCGCCAGTCCGGGGAATATGTACGAGTTATTGGTCTGCGCGATGTGAAC
>DATNKB010000386.1:0-4365 GCA_035603595.1 Candidatus Dormiibacterota bacterium | reverse complement strand
CGGACTGAGATGTGAAGCACTTGCTCGGCGACGTTCTGATGGATGATGTTGTTGGCGAAGCGGGTGAGCGCGTCCGTCGTGACGTCGATTTCCACTTCGGTTTCGTCGGCTTCGCTGAACTTCATGATGCGCTCGGCGATGGCCTTGAGTTCCGAGGCGGTGAAAAGCGGTTCGGACGGCGCGTTGGTTTCGGCACGTCGAATCCGGCGCGAGATCGATTTTTTCGCGGAGCGCTTCATTTGGCGAAGGCGACTCCGATTTTGATGTTGCGGAATCGAGCTGGCGAGGCGCCATGGCCTGTACCCATGGTTTGCATGGGTTGGCCTTTTCCGCAGTTGGGCGTGCCCCAGAGCGTCCAATCGTCGCGGGAGCAGATTGCGTCGCAGCTATTCCAGAATTCGGTGGTGATGCCGCTGTAGCTGGGGTTCTTGATCATGCGGCCCTTTTTCCCGCCTTTGATTTCCCAGCCAATTTCGGTCGAAAACTGAAAATGATAGCGGCGGTCGTCGATGGACCAGGAGCGATTCGTGTCCATGAGGATCGCGTCATCAGTGTCGGTAATCATGTCGTCATACTTCCACGTGCCGGGATTGATGCTGATGTTAGTCATGCGAATGATCGGCAGGCGGTTCCAGCTTTCCGTTCGCATCGTGCCGTTCGAGCGATCTTCGCCAATGGCGGAAGCCGTTTCACGATTGCTCAGGTAACCGGTGAAGAGCCCGTTGGTGATGATCGGCGTGCATTGCGCGGGGACGCCTTCGTCGTCATAGGCAAAAGTGCCGAGGCCCGGGCCGTGCGCGAGGCGGGCGTCGGCGACGACGTTCACGATGTCCGAGCCGTATTTAAGTTTTCGCAGTTTGTCCACGGTGAGGAAACTCATGCCTGCGAAATTGGCCTCCTGGCCGAGGACGCGATCGAGTTCGATGGGATGGCCTATCGATTCGTGAATTTGAAGTCCTAGCTGAGAGCCGCCGAGGATGATCGTCCCGGTTTTTTCGGGGCACTGCCCTGCGGAGTGAAGAGCGACCGCTTCCTCGCCGGTGCGGCCAGCGTTGCCGACCAGATCGAGCGCCTCGATCAACTCGTAGCCTTCGAGCGCGTGCTGGCCGCCAAAGCTATTGGGATACGAGCGCTTCTGAATTTCGCTGCCAGCAAAACTTGTGGCGACGATTCCGGCGCCCGATTGCATTTTGATCTGGTGGATCACGGAGCCGATCGTCGAGACGAAAAGCTGGTCGATTTTGCGAAACGTCATCGAGCCTTCGGCCAGCGTGACGCCTTTCGCGCGGCGCATTTCCTTGTCGGCGGCGAGCAACACTTCGATTTGGCGTTCGACCGGAATCCGGAACGGATCTTTCACAAATGGATTTTGCCAGGTGTCGACGTAAGGATTTTCGGGCGCGAGCGCTACGTCGGCGTGTTTCGCAAGCGCGGACGCTTTAGCAATAGCGACAGCTTCGGCGGCGCAGGAATCGATACCTTCGTGGGTGAGCCGGTCGGTGGACGCGAATCCCCAAGCGCCCGATGCGATCACGCGAATCCCGATTCCGAGCGACTCCGATTCGACGAGGGTGCCCACTTCGCTGTTTTTGGTCGAGATGTCGCGCTGGCGAATGTCCATCACGCGGGCGTCGGCGTAGGAGGCGCCGCGGCGCTTGGCGGTATCGATGGCGCGGGTTGCCCAGTCTTGCATTACGAGTGGCCTCTGACGATAAATCGGCGGCGCGATGAGCGAACGATACTAGTCCGAGGCCAGTGATGTGTCAAATGGGCAACAATCGAGACTGCGGGTTGAATTTCGGGATGAAAAATCGTCAAAAATTTGCGATTAGAAAAAGTTAGCGGGCTTTGTTTACTATGGTTTGGACCGAATTCTAATTCCAGATTTGCGATTAGAAATTTGGGTGCTGAAGAGGGTTTTGGTTCGCCCACGCTCCCTGGAGCGTGGGCTGAGGATCGCGGAACGTCTTGATCCTCGGTCATCTTTTCGGCCGCAAGTGCTTGTGCCTCATAGTCACAGCCCCTATATTATCAAGGAAGTTACTAGGGGTCAATCTATTTCTGAGAGGCGCGAGAGACCGGGCACGAAATCGACTGACGAACTACTTCGAAGGCGTTTCGCCGGGCGCGAGGACCTGTGCCATGGTCAGCCCCGGGGGGAATTTTAGTTTTACGTCGAATTTGAGGTATTCGATGGAGCCCGGGTAGAGGGGATCTTTGAGCGAGGTGACGCGGGATTTCCCTATGGAAAGTTCTCCGGTGCCAAGCTGGATATTGGCCGAGCTCATCTCGATGCGTTGTTTGTCATCGTCGGAGACCGAATTGGGGTAGAGCATGGCGTTGACGACTTCTTCGGCGCAGTGCTCGTCGTCCACGGAGAGAACGAAATTAAAGCGGCGCGGAGACATCGCCAGGATTTCCTGGGGTGTGAAATTGTAAATAGTTTCAATGTAGCGCTCGTTGAAATTGTGGTAGGGCGGCGTGGCGATTGCAGAGAATTCGATGGGGCCGTCGGAGGGCTGAGTTTTTGGAACGATGCTGATGTCCCAGCCGGCGAAGGCGCCTTCGGAAGCTACATCGAGGCGGAACTCGAGATCGTGGCCTATGTCGTGGATGTAGGTTTTGCCGCGTTCGATTTCGCCGGCGAATACCAAGTCCGGCTCGGTAATGGGGGGCTGGGTGGATTTTGATTTGTGATGATTCTGGACCGGGGACGCAGCCAGCGCGATAGCTAGGATGATTGCGACAGTTGAAGGGTTAAGCGTCACGCGGTTGAGATCCTTCGGATTTCGGGCACGAAAGAATATACCAGAGAGAAATTGCGGAGACGAATCTGCGGATGGCAATACGTTGCCTTGCGAGAGGCAGGCGTTAGGCTGAGATCCCTCGCTTTGCTCAGGATGAGAGGCTGGACCTGTTTGAGTCCTGACCTCGTTTGAAAATTCGCGGTTCCGTAGGGCGCCTTGAAAAGAAAAAGGCCCGGACGCTTTGTGGAAGCGCCCGGGCCAAAAACAGACGCGGCTAGATTAATAGCCGACTTTGACGAAAACAATCGCCAAGGTGAACAGAACCAGTGTCTCGATGAACACGAGACCGAGAATCATCGCGGTGCGGATAGCGCCGGCGGCTGCGGGGTTGCGAGCCATGCCTTCGCAGGCTGCAGCCGCGACGCGCGACTGCGCGATACCGCAAGCGGCAGCGGCGATCGCCATCGAGAACCCGGCTGAGAGAACGATCCAGCGAGCGACGTGCTCGGGCGGTTTTCCCGCTTCTTGCGCGAACGCCGGCAGTGCGAAAGTTGCCGAAGCGACCAGCATGAACAACAGTGATGCGATCTTCTTCATTTTCTTCTCCTGTGTATGAACTGCCGCCAGGCGGTGGCTCCCGTCATCCTCAAGCAGCCGGGATCACACTGGTCGGCTATGATGCCGTTCGTTTTATGAATTTGCTTCAGGGGCTGAAGCCCCTTGTCGTTGGGTTATGCCTTTGCCGCGGTTGAAACCGCGGCCTACAACGACGGCGTCAAATAGAGCAAAGACCAAATCTAGTGCTCTTCGGCCGTCGCCATGCCGATATAAAGTGCGGGAAGAATCGTAAAAACGAAAGCTTGTATGACCGCCACGAAGAGATGCAGGGCGATAAATGCAATGGGAATTACGGCTGGAAAGATTCCCAGCGCGTAGCCGAGTAGCGGATGCGTATGCCCCACTGTGACGGCCGGCGCGATAAATAGTCCGAGGAAAATCACATAGATGAGCTCACTCGCGAAAATATTGGCCCACAAGCGGACGGTGAGGGAGAGCAGCCGCGCCGTGTGGCTGATGATCTCGACCGGAAAAATCAGCCAGGAGAGCCACCAGACCGGGCCCGCGAAGTGTTTCGCATAGCCGAGAGGGCCGTGTTCCTTCAATCCGGCCAAATTGTAATAGGCGAAAGTGAGAATCGCGCAGGCCAGGGGAACGCTGGGGTGGCCGGTGGGGGACTCAAACGCCGGTAGGACGCTGATCGCGTTCGCGAATAGGATGAAAATTGCAACTGAGCCGACCATTGGGAGATATTGGCGCGCGTGATGCTCCACGTTGTCGTCCAAGAGGTCGCGAATCCCCACGCCCATCGAATTGGTCAGCAGGGCTTCCATCACTTGTTGTGTGGCACCCGGACGATCCACGGAAATGCGGGGGCGCAGCCAGAGGAAGAAAATCATGGCGATCAAGCAGACGGCAATCGTTCCGGCCACGAAATTTGGGATTGGGTATGCGGGATCGTTCGGATGGACGTGGACAGCGGCAAGGAGCGCATTGGCTGCGCCGCCGAAGATCTTATTCAGCAGGATGGTAAACCAGTTGAGATGCCGTTCCATTCCCT
>DATNKB010000385.1:0-5505 GCA_035603595.1 Candidatus Dormiibacterota bacterium | reverse complement strand
TTACGTGGTGCCAATCAAAAGCGATTCCGAGCATTTCGTCCCAGATGGGAAACTGCGCGTTTTTTGCAGCCGCACCGGCGGCAACGAATGGGAACCGTTGACAAAGGGTCTCCCGCAGCGCGATTGTTACGTGAACGTGCTGCGCGACGCCATGTCGGTCGATTCGCTCGATTCGTGCGGCATTTATTTCGGCACGAGCGGCGGGCAAGTCTACGCGTCAGCCGACGCGGGAAACAGTTGGAACGCGATCGTACGCGATTTGCCGGCTGTACTTTCCGTGGAGGTTCAGACGCTGCAATGATTCGCGTGATACTTCCGGCGCATTTGCGAACGCTCGCGCGCGTGAACGGCGAAGTGAGCGTCGAAATTTCCGGCGAGCCGACGCTGCTCTCGGTGCTGAACGCGCTCGAGACGCAATATCCCGTGCTGCGCGGCACGATTCGAGATCAGGTAACGCATGAGCGGCGTCCGTTCGTAAGATTCTTCGCCTGCGAAGAGGATTACTCGCACGAGCCTGCTGAAACCGCGCTGCCCTCCGCGGTCGTCGCAGGAAAAGAACCGTTTTTAATCGTCGGAGCAATGTCCGGCGGCTGATTTTCCCCAGCTCAACGAAACATCACCGGATCGTGCGCGCGATCCGGATTTCAAGCATAGACAGGAGGCAACATGCAATTGGATCCCTATCTTCATTTCAACGGCAACTGCGAGGAAGCGTTTAAATTCTACGAGAAAGCTCTGGGCGGCAAGATCGCTTTCAAGACAACGTACGGCGAAGCGCCACCAGCGGCGCAGTCGTCACCCGACTTTCGTAACAAGATCATGCACATGCGCATGGACTTGAACGGAAGAGTTTTGATGGGCAGCGATGTGCCCGCCGATCGTTACCAGGTTCCGCAAGGATTTTCGCTTTCGCTCAACGCAAAGGATCCGGCGGAAGCGGATCGCTTGTTCAACGAAGTGAGCAGAGGTGGAAATATCATCATGCCGATCCAGCAGACTTTCTGGTCGCCTCGCTTCGGCATGTGCACCGATCGGTTCGGCATTCCGTGGATGGTGAACACGGACCAGCCGGCTTCGCAGCAAGCTGCGCACGGGAACTAGCGCGGAGCGCTCAAAAACGTTTCAAGAAGTTGACGAATTAGCGTGACGAATTAACTTGACGAATCAACGTGACGAAGACGCGCGGGCCGCGGCTCTTTCGCGAACTGGCTGAACGTTGTTCATCAGTGCGCGGACGCGGCCCGCATCCACTTCGTTTTGCATTACACCGTCTTTTTTGAGGCTCGTTCCCACAATGATGCCGTCGGCGTGCTCGAGAAATGCCGCTACGTTTTCTGCGCTCGTGCCGCTACCGATTAAAATCGGGCGCTTCGCGTAGGATTTTGCTTCGCGCACTTTCTCGACGTCCGGAGCGCTTCCTGTAAATCTCCCTGAAACGATGAGCGCGTCTGCTCCATAGAATTCCGTCCACTCGATGTGTGTGCGTAGATCGATTCCGGGGAACGGCACCGAGTGCTTCTTGTCTACGTCCGCAAAAATGTGGATCCCTTCGGCGTGTAGCTCTTTCCGTTTGCGCATCAGTTCGGCGGCGCAGCCGTGGTCGAATTCGCCCGTGTCCCACACGCGAGCGCCGGTGAGAATGCAAACGCGAATCCAGCGCGCGCCCGCTGCCAGTGCGATCGAAAGGCAGACGGTGCCGCCGTTGTGAATTACGTTGATGCCAACCGGGATCGGGAAATTCTTCACAACTTCGGCAGCGGCGACGGCGTGTGCCGTCATCGCTTCAGGCTTTACGTCGTTGCCAACGTAGTAGGGAAGGTCCCACATATTTTCAACTGCGAGTCCATCTACGCCGCCTTGCACCAGCGCTTCCGCGTCGCGCAGCGCGTGGTCGATAATTTTCTGCATTCCGTAGCCCGTGTAGCCGGGCGCGCCGGGAAGCGGCCAGAGATGGACCATGCCGATTACGGGCTTGGGGACAGGAAAGAGATCGGCGAGCGATTTCATTCGCGGGCGGTCGAGATCTTTCTTCCATTCGGGCAATTGATTGCGGTCCGGCTGTGACGTCATGTGTGCCTCTTTGGGCGCGAATTGCGATTTTGAAGGCGCGCGAGCGCGCTCTGGCGCACCGCGTCCCATTTTCCGCGCAGGCGCTGCGAGCGCATCAGTGCAGCGACTTCACGCGAACCCGGAAGCGTTTCTCCGGCGCCGACGAACGATACGGCGGCTGCGCCGCCGGCCGCTGCCGCGATGGCGGCTTCCTCCGGCGACCAGCCGCGAAGGCGCGCCTGCAAAAATCCGGCGACGAAGGCGTCGCCCGCGCCGGTGGAATCCACCATTTTAACGTCGAATGATGGAACGTGCTGCGGCTCGCCATTGCGCGAAATCAGGCAGCCGCTTTTCCCCAGTTTCAGGACCACTTCGCGAGCGCCCGCCTTCTCGAGTGCTGCAAACGCGCGGCGCGGGTCACGTGCGCCGGTGAGCAACGTCGCTTCGTCCGTGCTGAGAAGGAGGATATCCACGCTGGGAATGATTTGCAAAATTTTCCGCGGGATTTGCTGGGCCGGCGCCATTCCGACGTCGAGCGAAACCCAGCCGCCGTGAGCGTGAATTTCGCGCGCGATTTGTTTGGCGGCACGGGCGGGACCGGGGTTGAGAAAATTGTAGCCGACGAGATGCGCGGCTGTGGCTCCCTGGCACAGCGATCGCACGTTATGCAGATCTTTCACATGGCCGTTTGCGGCGCGGCTGCCGAAGAAGGTGCGTTCGCCGTCGGGCGTGATGTTGATGTAGAAAAAACCGGTCATCGCGTTGCTTGTGCGCTGGACCCAGCGGGTGTTCACGCCGCCTTCGGCGAGATGCTGGAGGACGTAGTCGCCGAAGCGGTCGCGGCCGACGCAGCCGGCGAGGCGCACGTCAATGCCCCAGCGCGCGAGAGCCAGTGCCGAGTTTGCGCCTACGCCGCCGCAGTGCATTTCGAGTTGTTGCGCGAGGCAATCCTGGCCCGGCTTCGGCCAGGATTTTACGCGGCCGAGCATGTCGACGTTGATATCGCCGATCGCGACGATGGCCGGCGTTCGTGACAATCTCAAACCCCCTCTTTACCGCCTATTAGAAATTCTTATGCTGCATATTTTAAAGGTGTTACGCGGAGTTTTAATCGCGCCACCGTAGATTAGAACTACCTGAGTTGAGCAACAAGCAATTCGCGGTGCTGACGAGGAAGTGCTCGTGAAAACCGTTGAAAATTTGCGATTAGAAATTTGCATGTGATTGGTTCCACGGCCAGTTAGGTGGAGTTTTAATTCCAGATTTGCGATTAGCCGGCCGTCATATGGTGGAAAGGGATTCTGGAGGCTGGGGGGTTGAGGTTCGAAGCTGGTAAGGCGCGAAAATGCGCGACGACGAATCGCAATCGGTTCGCGATTAGGAAATTTTAGTGGACTGAGTTTTCTTTGACTTGAGCGGAATTCTAATCGCGTATTCGCGATTAGAAAGACGGCACAGGTGCGGCGTTTCAGGGCGCCAGATCTGTTGTGCGAGAGGAGTGGCGGGCGGCAGGAGAGGGCGAGGTTGATTGTCATTTTTGGGGACGCTAGCAGAGTGGGGAGTGACGGGCAAGGGATGGGGTAGCGCGGTGGAACCGAGGTGCGCGGTGAGAGCTGTTTTTTATTTTGTGTTTCGATTTGTCGTCGTGCGCCATGAATGAGCGTACCACGGTCAGCGGGGAAAATTCGACTGGCCGGATGTGCAGGGTACGGACAGTTGGTTCTAGAACTGGACTTTCTCGTAATGGAGAAATAGAAAGCGTTGCCTTGAAGGGGCGTGGCGCACGCACGGAATTTGGCGGCGGAGGCCCACGACGAGAAAGGCGTCGTCGTGGCTACCAGGGCGAGCGGGGTTTTTTCAAGTTGTACCAACTTCGGATAGCGGCGGATAAGAATCTCAAATTTAAAAATTAAAATTTCAAATGGAGGCGACGGCAAAAAACACGACGCCGGTCCGAAGACCAGGGGTACGAAAGGCAAAGGAGCAAGAAGGACAAAGCAAGACAAAGGCTGCCGCCCTGAAGGGCGGCGCTACAGAAAGCAAAAGCTAATGGCAAAGGCAACGGCAAAAGCTAACGTCAAAGGCGCCGGCCGGAGGCCAGCGGTACAAAAAGCGAATTCTACAGCGTTGCATCCAGGTCCAGGTTTTCGATCATGGCGTCCAGGGCCTCTTGGGCCTTGTCGCGCTGGGATTGGAGATCGGTTGTTTGGGCTTGGAGTTTTTGGAGTTGGGTTTCCTGGTCTTCCAGCTGCTGGGTGTAGCGCTGGGTGAGGGCGCGCTCTTCGGAGCTGCCTTTCAGGGACTTCAGATTTTCGCGGATGCGCTGCTGGTCGTCGAAGATTTTCTCCTGCTGACTTTCGATTGCGGCGAGCTGGGCATCGAGAGCGGCGATGTGATTCTTTTGTTCGACGATTTTGCGGAAGGCGGCTTCGACTTCGGGGTTGATGGATTTCTGTTGGAGGAAGACCTGGATTTGGCCGTCATCGAGATTGGTGAGGGCGTAGCGGGATTCGATGGCGCTGGACTCTGAGACGACGAGCGTGGTGGTGGCCTTGGCGCCGAGGGGCAGGCGGAAACGGTAGTCGGTGGCGGTGGTTTCTTCGGGCTTGGGCGTGTCGCTTGAGAGATTCCAGCCGGGGCGCAGGGCGTGTTCGATGAGGAGGGCGCGCTGGACGCTGTCTTCGTTGCGGGCGGTGTAGATGGTGTCCTGGCGGGTGGCGCTGGTTTGAATCATAGTGCCATGAATGATGCGAACCTTCGTGACGCGCTGGGGCTCACCGTGCGTTTTTTTGTCGACGCGGACGCCGAGATCGGCGGCGTAGGAGACAAGGCGTTTTTCGCCGGGCTTCACGGGGTCCATCAGGCCTTCGCCGGCGAAGGCTTCGTCTTCGAGGACGCTGAAGCTGCCGCCGTCGAGGGTGAGCGAGCTGGAATTGGTGAGCCAGAGCGCGCGCAGCGGCCTTGCGGAGCCGAGCGAGGGATTCCAGAGCGAGACTTTTTCGGTTTGAACGTGTGCTTGGACGATGGGGACGAGCGAGGACTCGTTCTTGTGGATTGTGACGCGATCTTTGAGTTTGTATTCGAAGAGGTCGCCGAGATCGAGGCCTTGCGCGGCGGAAAGCATGTTGCTGCGCGCTTCGGATACGGCTGCGGGCTGGAGTGCGGAAGTACCTGCGAAACTTCGGCCGTTCACCGCTATTCCGCCCCCTATTCCCGACGCGTACCCCGGGGACCCGGAATTTCGCGTGCCGCCGATACCGCGTCCGCTGCCGAGTCTGTTTCCTGAGCCTGCGCGGATGCCGGGAGACGTGGATACCATCGCGGATTCCGTATTGACAGAAACAGCGCCCGCTTCGACGGTTACAGTCTGCACGTTGGATCCAATCTCCATGCTGATGTCTTGGGCTCGCTCGTGCCCGCCGCCAAGATTCAACCCGTAGAGCATCGAGGTTTTAA
>DATNKB010000384.1:0-3404 GCA_035603595.1 Candidatus Dormiibacterota bacterium | reverse complement strand
AGCCTTCGGTTGAATCGCCGTTTACATCAAGATACGAATAAAGAAGTTTGTCCGGGTGCTCATCTGCCAGCCTGTCCAGGTGGCCTAAAATTGACGTCGCCATCAATCAGCGGTCCTCCAATGTTGAATAGAGCGCAAGCCAGTAAACGAAACATCTCTCCCCAGCAAGCGAGGTGATCGACGATTGAGTTTGGAAGTGCAGACCTCAAATGTAGGCCGACTGTAAGAATGTTCGCTCAATTTTTTCTCAGCATAAGAGTCCCTCGATACTCTGGGAAATGGATGTCTTCCTTTTTGGCGCACAAGGGCACAAACAGGAATTGCGGAGCTCCACCCGCCCTCTATGCCCCTTTGCAGGAAGCCCGTTTCGTTATGGTTCATCGAAGGCCATATATTAACAAAGCGTCATGGACAATGCCATGCGTCGTCGCTTCCAATGTTTACAAACTGCAACCAGGCATCATCCGTTCCGAATGTCCTTGATTGTCTTTAAGGCCCCGCATTAAAATTGAGCTGCGAGGCTGTTGGCAAAGCACCAATTTCGCTGAGGGTCAGCGCCCGGATGCGGCGAATGGAACGCGTCGGGCTCAATTGGCATGGCTGCGGAGGCGCTGTTGACGTTCAAATCCGAAGTGTTGATCGCTCAAGATCCGGAGACTCCGGATCTTGTACCATCGGAATCCTCAGCGGCGTCCATTGCCGAACCCGTCGGTGCCTCTTCCTTCCCGAAAGTCTTACGTCGCCGCCTGGATAAGTTTTTTTCCGACCAGAACATTACCCACAAAGCGGACCGCACGATGTGGTTCAAGATCGCTGTGGGTCTGGCAGTCCTCGTAGGCGCCTGGATTGCTCTGTATGCTCTGAAGCCCGATTCATGGAAGTTTGTTGCCCTTTACCTTCTAGGCGGCCTCGCGCAGACATTCCTCTTGCTGAACATCGCCCATGACAGCAATCACAACGCGATCTCGTCCCGGCCGCGCGTCAACAAGACCCTGAACTATGTCTTCGATTTGTGCGGAATCAGCTCCTACATGTGGCGTATTCTCCATCATCGCGGCCATCACTCCTGCATCAATCTCCACGGCGAAGATGATGCGCTTTCAGGACGCGGCATCTTTCGCTTTACACCTTATGAATCCCGTGCGCCATGGCACCGTTTCCAGCACATCTATGCGCTGTTCTTTTATGCAATGTTCTCTCTCGACTATGTGTTCTTCAGGGACTTCGAGAGTTTTTTCTTTTCGTCCCACGATTATCTGAAACGCGCCAATCATTCCCTGCGCGAATATGCCATTCTCTTTGCCGGCAAGGCTTTCTACATCACTTACATGCTCGTCTTGCCGGTGCTGGTCCTGGGGAAATCACCTTTGCTCGTCGCCGGGGCTTTCCTCCTGGTCCATTTGTTCGTCGGTTTAGCCGTAACGCTTGTGTTCCAGACGACGCACACTATTGACACCACCTACTTTCCCACGGACCGTGGTGAGTTTGACAACGGCGTGTATCACATCTTCGCGACGACGGCCGATTATGCGACGGAAAACCCGCTCGTCGGTTGGCTCGCCGGCGGGCTCAACCATCACATCGTCCACCATCTGTGCCCTTTCGTGTGCCATACCCACTATGCTCCGCTGACCAGGATCGTGAAGCAGACCGCCGAAGAGTTTGGGGTCCCCTATCGGCAGCACCCCACCATGACTCAGGCAATCCGGCATCATCTGATACTCTTGAAGCAACTGGGGAACGAAAACTGATTCTGAGCATTTTATATTCACCTATGGCCCCGCTATCACGTCCCACAAGTGACCTGAAATCATCTGCGGGTCTAGGCGAGTCTCAGGATGGCTGGGTATGACCTCACCCACTCCTGTCCCCGTTGTTTCCCGATTTCGCTGCTTTGCGGATTCTCGCGCGATGTTCCGCAATCCCGTGCAGGTTTTGTCCAGCTACACCGAAAACTTCGGCGACACATTCCGGATCTATTTGGGTGGCCTCAAAGAAGCGATCGTTACGATCGATCCCGCCGTCATTCAGCACGTGTTAAAGACCAATTCGGAGAACTATCAAAAATCCGAAATTCAAGTAAAGCGCATGGGCCACTTCCTGGGGAAGGGTCTTCTCACGACCCACGGAGAAGCTTGGCGCACACAGCGGCGTCTCATCCAGAAAGGCTTTGATCGAACGCAACTCGATGCGCTGTCCTCAATCATGCAGGACTCCCTTGCCGAGTCGCTCCGGGATTTCGACAGACAGGCCCGTGGCGGCCCCGTCGATATCTACCCCCAGCTGATGAAAATTACTTTCGCGATGGTCGCACGATCGCTTTTTGGCGCACGGTTGAAGGATGAGGACATCGATCTCGTCAGCCATACGATCTGCACCGTCCAGGAATTCATTGTTCGGCAAACCCTTCAGCCCTATCTGAATCCCTGGTTCGCCGTGTCGGGGGAACTGCGCAGGCACGAAGACATGCGAACCCGCGCGGACTCGGTTCTGCTCGAATACATCAAGAAGCGCCGCAACGAACCGCCCGGACACGATCTGCTGCAGACTTTGATGGATGCGCGTTACAGCGATGGCGAAGGCATGAGCGATAAGCTCATCCTGAGTGAGAGTATGCAACTTCTGGTCGCCGGCCATGAAACATCGTCGAATGCGCTATCGTGGCTTTTTTATCTTTTGAGCTCGCGTCCCGATTGTCTCGAAAGGGTAAGGCAGGAATTTGATTCTGTGCTCGGCGAAGCGCCTCTCAGCTACAGCGACGTTCCCAAATTCGAATTTGTGACTCAGGTGATTCAGGAAGGGCTCCGCCTGTACCCGCCGTTTTGGATGATTGATCGCATGGCTGTCGCGGACGACCGCGTAGGCGAGCTCGATATACCGCGCGGTTCGACGGTCATTGTGTATGTGTACGGTGCGCACCATGCTCCGCGCTACTGGCAGAGTCCCGAGAATTTCGATACGGAGCGTTTCACCGAAGCGAACAACAAGCTGCGCACGCCCTTCACCTTCCTCCCCTTCGGGGGCGGACCGCGAGGCTGTATCGGTGGAAATTATGCGATGCTGCAGATCCTTATGATTTTGAGCGATCTGCTCAGAAAATACGATTTTCAGCTGGCTCCGGGCCAAACAATCGAAGCTCGTCCGATGGTCATTCTGCGGCCCAAGCACGGAATCCGCATGACGTTCACTAATACCACCGCGCCGGCAATCAAGATTGCCAATTGGGCGACGGCAAAGTAAGCATCTCTCTCGGCCGGGCTTGGTCAATGTTTCCGCGACAGCCGCTCAAGCTGCGATCTGCGGAGCGAATTCCACAAAGCCCTCGCCGCGTACCACACCGTAAGCATGACGCAGAGCCCTCCGACCGCAGTGAACACTCCGAGCGCAAGACTGTAATCCGTGTG
>DATNKB010000383.1:0-3973 GCA_035603595.1 Candidatus Dormiibacterota bacterium | reverse complement strand
GCTTCAGACAGTAGGGATGGTCAGCGCCGATTCGTGCCTATCGAAATCAAGGCCCCACTCACATCTTCCGTCCCAGGAGTGAATTGCTGCTCCGATGGTGGAATATTTCGAATTTTTCTTGCCCCCCTAAAGCCTCTGGTGTGCTCGGCTTATGAAGCGCGGACGCCGCGAAGAAAGACTATTCCCAATGCTCGGTCGTAATTCCGTTGACAACAACGTTGCAGAAGCACACGGTGGTTAAGGACCTGGGATTCTTCAGTTCACCTGAACGCAACGGAAGTTATCTGAACCACCCCTCGCCAATTAAACCAGCAAGACCTTAAAGGAGATCCATGAATACTATTACACGTAGGGACCAATCCCGCGGTTTGACGCTGCAGGACGAAGTCAATCGTCTATTCGACGACAACTTTACTCGCGAACGCTCAGGGCATGCCGACCTAGCAACGTGGGCACCAGCCGTAGACATCTACGAAACTGAGAATGAACTGGTCGTAAAGGCCGAGCTACCGGATTTTCAAGACAAGGACATTGACGTCCGCATCACAAACAACACTTTGACCATTCGTGGAGAGCGCAAATTCGAGACCGGCGTCAACGAAGACAATTTCCTCCGCATTGAACGCGCATACGGTTCATTCATGCGGAGCTTCTCGTTGCCCAATACAGTCAACTCGGAAAACATTAAAGCCGACTATCGCAATGGGATCTTGACACTGCATATGGCCAAGCGTGAAGAGTCCAAGCCGAAGCAGATCAAAGTCAGTGTCGCAACAAACGGCAAGTAGTCCGCAGATCACATGCGGAGGGACGAGTGTTGCCCTCGTGCCGACAACCAAGGAGGTTGCCATGATCGAACGCAAAGCTCTTTCCAAAGAAGATATCGCTCACCGAGCATACGAGCTGTATACGGAGCGCGGCAGTGAGCCTGGCAAGGATGTTGAGGATTGGGTCAGCGCGGAAAAACAGCTAAGCGCCGAGCCGGGATTCGCATATGCGAAAGCAAGGGCCGCACAACAAGGCCGCAACTGAGTGATGTGGCACGAAAGTGAGGGGCGGGTTGTTCCGCCCTTCACTCCTTCAATCACGTATTACCGTTCTGCAAGGAATTACGCTCATCCAAACGGTGTCGCCGGGTACGCGCGTTGAAACTCATCGCTCGACGTTCGAAAGAATCCGCGAGCCAATACACTGAGTTCGCGAGTGGAGTACAGGGTTCTGTGGAGTGAGCTGCTCGCTTCCGTATGTTCCAATCACGATGGTTGTGTTTTAAGACGGCCGAAAAAGGGAGTCTACATGTTTGGAAAACTAAAATCACTTCGGGAACTATTTGAAATCGAATTGGGATACGCATACGACTGCGAGAAAAAGCTGGTGGAGAAAGGCCTCCCCGGTATGATCGAGAACGCTAGTTCAAGCCAACTGCGATCGGCGCTCGAACACCATTTGCAAGAAACTCGCACCCACGTAACACGTCTGGAGCGTGTTTTCTCGTCGATCGGCATCGAACCACGCACCGAATCCAATGCGGTTCTCGGTGAACTGACAAGCGCCGCAAAAGATTCTGTTTCGCACACCGAGGATTCTCTCTTGCGGGACGCGGCACTCATCGTGAACGGCAACTTCGTCGAACACTATGAAATCGCACTGTATGGTTCGCTCGCGGCGTTTGCCAAAAGTTTGGGCCTGCAGGACGCAGCCCAATTGCTGAACCAGACGCTGACCGAAGAAAAAAAGGCAGATGCGAAGCTTTCGGAGATCGGCGAGACTCTGCTTGCCAATCAGTCTGGCAGACGCCAGGCAGCAGGAATCTAGTTAGTCAGCGCGGTCTGCTCTAGTACCGCCAGAAAGAAACGAGTGTTCAAAAGGCGCAACTGCTGAGGTAGTCGCGGGTCGGAAGTTCCACCTAAAAAAAGGCCCCGACTACCCGGCGGCGCCGCGTGACGATGTGACGGAGAAAATCTTAAACCTCCTTTCCCTGTTCCGCCGTCCCGGGGAAGGCGCTCCGTACGAATTCCGACATGCTCGAGGCTAAGTTTAGCGCGATCCAAAACCGCAGCCATCGCTCTAGCGCTTCGAGGCCAGAACCGGTCGCGCCGCGCCTGGTCGCCGGCCATGCGGTTTAGGTCCGCCAGCAAATCACCTGCACTTCCCTCCCAGGTCCCCTTTGGCGTCGAGGGAAGTAGCCGTGGTATCTCGACCGCGGCCGGCGACGCCTCAAGCGCAGTCAGGCTCGCCTCGGCCCGATTTCGTCCGTACGCCTCGATAAATTCTCCTTCCTTAAACCCCAAGGCGAGTTCGGCCGCGCAGCCAATTTTCGAGAAGTCGGCCATGCGAGGCGGCTCTGCAAGATCCACGTTTGAAAGGTTTCGCATAACGGCGCTGCCGACATCAAACAAAGCGCCTAAAATGCGGCCAGAAACGCGCTCGAATTCCTCCCAGAACTCGCGCTCCGGTCGACGGCCGGTTTGCTTGATCGCGGGAAGCCGAACAATGATCATCCGGTCCAGTAGATCGCCGCGACTCGCGAGATCCTCTATTCCATTTAATAAAATCGGCCGGCGCGCACTGAAAATCATTTGCTCTTCATTTGTGTAGAGTTTCCTCGTCGCGAATCCACTCCCAGTAACTAGTCGACAGAGCGCATCGCTAAGCCAATCAGAAATACCGGACAGATTGTCCAACGCCAGCAAATAAGAGTGTCGCGTAGAAATGACAAGGCCCTGACCGGCCTGATTTGTTAGTCCAGAAGAAGTGAGAGTTTTTATATCACAGCCATGGGCTGTGAAGTTTGATTTACTCCCCAGGGGCTACAGGCCGCCGGCGCCGACGGCCTGTAGCCCAGCGCCGAGTGCGGACGCAGCGTGTTGTAGACCACCCGCCATTTCTCGATCACCACCTGGGCCTCCCTCAGCGAATAGAAAATCTCTCCCTTCAGGCATTCGTCTCGTAGCTTTCCGTTGAAGCTTTCGCAGTAGCCGTTCTCCCAAGGACTTCCCGGTTCGATGTACAGCGTCCCGCTGCCCACTTTGGCCAGCCATTCCCTCAGCTCTTTTGCTACGAACTCCGGACCATTGTCCGAGCGAATGTTTTCCGGTATTCCCCGGAACAGCATCACGTCCGCAAGTGCTTCGATCACTTCATACCTCCCAAGCCTTCTGGCCACGCGGATCGCCAGACACTCCCGAGTGTATTCGTCGATCAGCGTCAACATCCGCAACATTCTGCCGTCGTGCGTCATCGCGCTCACGAAGTCGTAACTCCACACATGGTTCGCCCGCGCTGATCGCAGCCGCACGCACGACCCATCGTTCAGCCACAATCTTCGGCGGGGCCTCTGTTTCTGCGGTACTTTCAGCCCCTCACGACGCCAGATGCGCTGCACCCGATCCTTGCCTACGTGCCAGCCAGCACTTTGCAACAGCGCCGTAATTCGTCGGTAACCGTAGCGCCCGTATTCACTGGCCAGTGCTACGATCGCTTCCGTCAGCGCATCTTCGTCGATCCGCGGGATCGCGGCATAGCGTTGTGTCCTTCGCCACTGCCCCAGCAGCCGGCAGGCATGACGCTCGCTCACTTCGTATTCTTCGCGCGCATGCTCCACCGCACAACGCCGCCGCTCAGGCCTCAGAAGTTTCCCGAGGCCACGTCCTTCAGGATCTGCTTCTCCAAAGACAGCTCCGCGACTAAACGCTTCAGCTTCGCGTTCTCTCGCTCTAACTCCTTCAGCCGTTTCGCTTGATCTAACTTCAGGCCGCCGAATTCTTTTCTCCAGCGGTAGTACGTCTGCACCGTGATCTCTGCTTCCTTGCAGGCTTGTGGTGTGCTTTTCCCATTCGCTATTTCCACTTCAATCTGCCGCAGCAGCGCCACGATTTGCTCCGGCTTGTGTTTCTTCATCGGCATGTCCAGCTCTCCTTTAGAGTGATTTTCTCTCACTCCCGCTGGACTAAATCAAGCCGGTCAGGTCAGT
>DATNKB010000382.1:0-2455 GCA_035603595.1 Candidatus Dormiibacterota bacterium | reverse complement strand
GCAACGTGAGCACGCCGAGATCGAACGGGATGGAATCGAAGCCGCAGGAGAAGACGATGCGCGCGCCGGTCCGTTTCGCCTCTTCGTGATGGGCGTCGATCATGCGCCGCATCCAAGCCGGTTCGCCGCACAGATCAACATCGGCCGTGCCCGTGGCCGCAGGCCGCTACAAGCTCGGGGCCGTGGAACTGATAAGGCCCGACCGCCGTGATAATCACGGCGGCACGCTCGCACATCGAACGCAGGCTGGCCGGCTCGGCGGCGTCCGCCTTCACTAAAGGCAGATCGTCCGGCGCGCCGATCTCGGCACGCACCTTCTGGAGCTTGTCGGTCGAGCGTCCCGCGATCGCCCAGGACGGAGCATTATCGCCGCGATAGGACATCACCAGATATTCGGCGATGAGACGGCCGGTGTAACCCGTCGCGCCATAGACGATGAGGTCGAAGTCCCGCTTCACGACGTTGGTTCTCCTCGAGACCCGGGAGATCAGATCCGTGTGCAATCGCTCTCTACGGGAGGATACCACAGTTCCCGCCATGGGGCGCGCAACGTCCGGTTGGGGTCTTGTGTCACGAGCGTTGCCCGTCCACACGGCAATGCGCAACTGTACGACGAAATGCGACTCCGGCAGCAGCCGCTGGGCCCTCGTGATGCCGCTAGTCAAATCGCACGTGTGCAGCTTTGCAGCTTTCAAATGCTGCCGCACACGGCGGTCTCAGATACGAGACATGTTGACAGGGCTCGGCTTTATTCCTCCTTCCATTTGATCGAGCAGCCAATAGACGCCTTTTGGTCAGCCGGCGCCACACCGGTGGTCGCAATCGCGCGCATGGCCTCGACAAGCTCTCGGGGCGCCCCCGCGCGAGGCGGAGTTGTGCGGCCTTCGTCGAGCCGGCCGCGATACTTGAGCTTGCGGTCGGCATTGTAACCGAAGAAGTCCGGCGTACAGACCGCCCCATACGCCCGAGCGACTGTCTGGGTCTCGTCGTGGAGATACGGAAACGGGAAATCATGAGCCTTCGCGAAACGCTTCATATTCTCAAATGAGTCTTCGGGATAGCTCGCCGCATCGTTCGAGCAAATCGCCGCAAAGCCTATGCTCTCCGACATCAGCACGCGGGCGTCCGAAACCATGCGGTCGATCACCGCTTTAACATAGGGACAATGGTTGCAGATGAAGACGACGACCGTGCCTTTTTCGCCCGCAACGTCGTCCAGTGCGTAAGTCTTGCCGTCGGTGGCCGGAAGCCGGAACTCCGCCGCCGGCGTATCAAGAACGACTTGGGTAGCTGTTGTCGCCATATCGCACCTCCTTGTGCCCAAACATATGCTGACGACGGCCTGCCGGGGCACAGTTTCCAAAGCCTGCTCGCCAGTCGCGTCGTTTTGGCCAGACGTCAGTCATCTCCGGTCGACCCTTAACAGCCGACATTTGGACAAGCGCTGCTCTGCTGCGACCCATACTGCAAGGCTTCGCCGAAGCCCTTGATAGCTCGCCTGGTTCACTTGGTAATACGCGCCGTTCACGGCCCCGGTATACGTGAACGAGCCGGGCGAGCCGGGCCGTCTGGCGATCGAGTTGACTTCATTGGGCTCGACGGTGTTGTCCGTGAGGCCTGTCGACTTCGGCTTCATCCAGCCACTACAGCTTGTAGCCGAGCTTTCGCAGTAGGTCTTTCCGCCACGCAATGTCGGCGTCGGTTTCGACGCCCAATGGCGAGGCGCCATCCACCACGCCGAGCACGCCGCGGCCCAGCTCCGTTTGCGCGACGATTACCTGTGTCGGATTGGCGGTCGCGCAATAGATGCGGCAGACCTCCGGCACCGCGCGCACCGCAGCCAGCACGTTGACGGGAAAGAAGCCGTCGCCCAGGAAGATCAGGAAAGTGTGGCCGGCGCCGATGGCCAATGCGTTGTCGCGTGCGAGGGCGAGAGCGGCTTCGTCATTACCTGACCAGCGCACCAGCCGCTTACCGGAGGCCTCGCAGAAGGCCAGCCCGAAGCGGATGCCTGGAACGGCGCCCACCAGCGCCTCGTGGAGGTCTTCTACGGTCTTGATGAAATGCGACTGGCCGAAGATGAAGTTGGCGGCGTCCGGCTTGACGACGGGGACCACGGTGAGTTCCATGGCCGCACTCCTGCAGAGTGAGCACGCAATCAATGGTACGCCGCCGGAAGGCGATTGCAAGCCGCCACAGGCGATAGCGGTGCTCGAGGCCAGCGCGAGTCAATGACTTTCGAGCCCGTTGTCGAGCTCAATTCGAACGTTCTTTGCCAGCGACTGATATCGGGCAAGGGGCTTGGGCAGATCAGGCCCAAGCCTCGTTCGCGCGCGCCTGTCGCCTTGCCGCCCTGGTGGCAGTGTCGGCCGCTGCGCCCGCGTCCGGCGGACACGCTTGTGCGGCGCGCGAGGCTTGTTGAGCGCCGGCACCTTGAAGCGGGGAAAGAGAGCCA
>DATNKB010000381.1:0-17732 GCA_035603595.1 Candidatus Dormiibacterota bacterium | reverse complement strand
CGCCTGCTTGCGAATGAGCGTTGCGATTTCACGTTCGAGGTTTCGCACGCCTGCTTCCCGCGTGTAGCTGTGAATCAGGTAGTGCAACGACTCGTCGGTGAATTCAATCTGTTCGCCCAGCGCCAAACCGTGTTCCTTGGTTTGCCGGGGAATCAGAAAGCGCTTCGCGATGTGGACCTTTTCCTCTTCGGTGTAACCCGCGAGTTCGATGATCTCCATGCGATCGCGCAACGGTTCCGGAATTGGATCCATCCAGTTCGCAGTCGCCACCCAGAGAACCTTCGAAAGGTCGAAGGGCACGTCCAGATAGTGATCGCGGAAGGTGGAGTTCTGTTCCGGGTCGAGCACTTCCATCAACGCCGCCGCCGGATCACCGCGGAAATCGCGACCGAGCTTGTCAACTTCGTCCAGCATAAAAACCGGATCCAACGTTTCAGCTCGGCGAATTCCCTGAATGATCTGGCCGGGAAGCGCGCCAATGTAAGTGCGGCGATGTCCGCGAATTTCCGCTTCGTCGTGCATGCCGCCGAGCGAGATGCGGACGAACTTGCGTCCCATCGCTCGCGCGATTGATTTTCCGAGCGAAGTCTTGCCCACGCCCGGAGGTCCAACGAAGCACAGAATCGGACCCTTCATGCCCGGTTGCAGTTTCTTCACTGCGAGATAGTCGAGGATCCGTTCCTTTACCTTGACGAGGTCGTAGTGGTCTTCGTTCAAGATCTCTTCGGCCTTGGGAATATTGATGTCGTCGGTGCCGGAAGTTTTATTCCAGGGCAGCGAAGTCATCCATTCCAGGTACGTCCTTGAGACCATGTACTCGGCTGAAGCCGGAGTCATCTTGGCGAGTCGCTTCAGTTCGCGAGCGCATTCTTTCTTGGCGTCCTCGGACATTCCGGACTCTTCAACTTTTTTGCGAAGCTCTTCGATTTCCGCCTGACCATCGTCGGATTCGCCGAGCTCCTTCTGAATCGCCTTCATCTGTTCGCGAAGCAGGAACTCGCGCTGGCTCTGATTCACCTGTTCCTGCACCTGATCGTGAATCTTGTTGCGGAGTTCGAGCACTTCGCGTTCTTTGGTCAGCTCGCTGATCAGAGTCTCCAGGCGCTTGCGGACGCTGAAGGTCTCAAGCAGCTCCTGGCGAACCATAGTGTTGAGCGACGGAAGCGTGGACGCGACGAAGTCGGCCAAGCGTCCAGGTGAATCGATATTCATCACTTCAGTTTGCAAGTCGTCGGAAAGCTGCGGCGAGCGAGCCACCACTTCGCGGAACAGCTCCTGAACGTTGCGCTGAAGCGCGGTCAGTTCTGCATCGGTTTGGTCTTCGAGATCCGGTTGCGCTTCCACGCGCGCCCGAATGAAGGGCTGCAAACCGATCACTTCAGCCACGCGGATGCGGTCGAGTCCTTCGAGAAACGCGACCACGTTTCCGTTGGGCATGCGGACCATCTTGTGTACTTTTGCGAGAGTTCCCACGCTGTGTAGATCGGAGCCGACAGGATTCTCAACGCGCGGATCGAGCTGTGCTACGACCCCGAGCAGTTTCTCCGGCCCGTCCAAAGAATTCAGCAATGCCAGGGAGCTATCGCGGCCCACAGGCAGCGGCATCACCGCGCCCGGGAACAGAACCGTATCACGCACCGGCAGGATGGGGAGCTCTTGCGGAACCACTCTAGTTGTCTTACTCACTGTGTCCCCCTTTGAGCCTATAACGCTATAAATCCAAATGAATCCTACAGCAGCTTATCGGCCGCTGTAATCACTTAGATGCAGGGAAAAGCAAAAAGGATTGTGAGGGTTTCGTTGAGCGTTATAAGTCTTGGTGAGTGTATCAGACTCAACATCGAATTGCAAGTGCTTGCGCCGAATCTTCCTTGGCAGGCTGCTTCTATCCTACTTACAACAGGTTAGTTAAGTCTATTCTGGGGAAGCGGTAAAATTGTCCCGGATCAGCCTGAGAGCCTCTTCCCGGCTGTGGATCGTGCCGTTGAGTTGAGCGTCTTCGAGGGCAGCTAGAATTTCCTTGAAACGTGGTCCCGGGGAATAGCCGAGGGCTTTGAGGTCTTCGCCGGTGAGGAGGCGGGCCGGGCGGACCTGTTCGGCCGGAGTCTCGGCCAGGAAACGCTGGACGAAATCGTAGGCGGTGAGATTCCGGTGGCTAGAGAGGCAGTCGAGCCGGTGCAATTCGAGGTGCTCCTCGAAATGGTTGAGGCGCACGAAGCGCTTCAGGGTGGAAAGTTTCATCTGGCCGACGTCCTTAAAGCGCAGATGATTGGCGACGAGGGCCACGATCTGCGCGGTGTCGTCATTGGAGAAGCGCAGGCGGCGGCAGATTTCTTCTGCCATTTTGGCGCCGACCTCGACGTGGCGATCGAATCGGATGCGGCTATCTGGTCCTGACTGCGGGGTAAAGGTGGGAGGCTTGCCGACGTCATGGAGCAGGACGCCCCAGGCGAGCGTAGGCGAACAGCCCGGCTTCAGCTGTTCGATCATCATCAGCGTGTGAATCCACACGTCGCCTTCGGGATGAAATTGCGGCGGCTGTTCGACGCCTTTCATGCGCGCGATTTCCGGCAGAATTTCAGGAAGCAGCCCGGCTTCGTCGAGAAGCTCGAAGCCACGGCGAGCGGCGCCTTCGGTAAGTATCTTGGTCAGCTCATCGCGAATGCGCTCGGCGGAAACCTGGAAAATATCTGGCGCGAGTTTGGTGATCGCCACGAACGTGCCGCTCTCGATCGCATAGCGGAACCGCGCGGCGAATCGCACGGCGCGAATCATGCGCAGCTTGTCTTCGCGGAAGCGATCTTCGGGATTTCCGATGGCGCGAACGATTCCGGCGCGCAAATCCTTCTCGCCGCCGACGAAATCGAGGACTTCATTCGAGAAGGGGTCGAGCATCAGGCCGTTGATGGTGAAGTCGCGGCGCTTTACGTCTTCTTCGGGCGAGCTAGCGTACTCGACGCGATCGGGATGGCGGCCGTCTGAGTAGCCAACGTCAGAGCGAAAAGTTGCTACCTCGACTTGCGTGGGGCCGTCGATGACGATGACGACTCCGAACTTCGCGCCCACCGTGAGGCTGTTGGGAAAAAGCTCCTGCACGCGATCGGGCGTGGCGTCGGTGGCGACGTCGTAGTCGACCGGCTCGCGCCCGAGCAGAATATCGCGCACGCAGCCGCCGGCGAGATAGGCCTGATGGCCGCGATCGCGCAGGACGCGGCAGATGTGGTCGGCGAGTTGGCGGCCGTTCATATTGAAATTATGCGGGAAAACAGGGGGCGGGGGAAGTTCGGAGGCTTCGCAGAGAGGGAATCTGCAAACGATTTGGAGCGCTTCAGGTTATGCGGTGACACGGAGGACGAGACAGGTGATGTCGTCATGCTGGCGAACGTGGCCGACGAACGTGTTGACATCAAGCATCACGCGACGCAGGACGTCGGCGGCTGAAGCGTCCGCGGGCGCAATCTGAAGGCAAGGAAGCAATCGTCGCTCGCTATATTCTTCCTCCGATTGGTTGACGGCTTCGACGACTCCGTCAGTAAAAATGAATAGAAGATCGCCCGGTTGGAGTTCGAGGCGGCCGGATTGATACGGAACTTCTTCCGGGGTGAATAGGGGCAAGCCTAGTGGCGGACCACCTGTCGAGAGCCGTTCGATGTGGCCGGAAGCGCGCAAGAGAATTGGGTCGTTGTGGCCGGCATTGACGTAGCGCATTTCGCGCGTGGCGGAATCGATTTCGGCGATGAAGGCGGTGGTGAAGCGGCGGCCTTCGAGGCTGTGAGCGCGAGCGTAGCGTTCGAGGCCGGCGACGATTTCATCGAGCGACGCAGGCGTGGCAGCGAGCGCGCGAAGGCTGGCTTGAAAAGTGGCCATCAGCAATGCTGCGGGGACACTTTTCCCGGCGACATCGGCGACTGCGATGATCAGCGGACCGGTATTCGCGGCGCCTCCGGGCGCTGGACGCGTGAACGCGTCGTAGTAATCGCCGGCGACCGTGTTTTGCGGGCGAGTGGCAAAAGCGATATCAGCGCCGGCGACGTGCGGCGGATGATCGGGAACGAGCCACTGCTGGATTTCGCGCGCGATTTCCAGATCGCGCTTCATGGTGACGCGGTCGGCCAACTCAAGCGCCAAAAGTAGAAATAGGATCAGCGCCCCGAGGCCGCCGAGGCTGAAGCTGATTTGTCTTTCACCCGTGTGAATTTCAGGCTGAACGACGAGAAGAACTATTGCGACGAGCAGCAAAACGCGCCGCGCCGGCGAAAGTTTCATCAGCAGCGTCTGAAACAGCGCCCAGCCTGCGAGGAGTGGGCGCTTCCACCTTTTTCTCTCGCCGCGGATTACTTCCCAATCCACATCTTTCGAGTAGAGGCCGTAGCTCGCTTCTGCTTCGGCGCGGAATTGTCCCCAGAGCTGTTCGATTTCCAGGCCTTCGGTGACCCGCGCCCAGAAATCACGAGCGCGGGTTCGCATCGAGCGTTTCGGCACGGCTGCGGGAATGGGTGCGGATGTCACTGACAGAGGATTATAGGACAGCAGCGCTGTTGCCGGGAGCTTCGTTCAGTCAGACCTTAGCGCTGCTTTGATTGCGGGTTATTCGTCGCGGTGGTCGCGATTGCCGAGCGAGCCGCCGAATTGCACTTTCGAGAAACCGAAGCGGTCGCGCAGGCGATCGGTGGTGCGCGCGAGACGCTCGAGTTTTTCGCGGCGGCCGGGATCGAGCAGGTCGAGCTGCGCTGCCCCTGAAGAGAATACCGAGAGCTCGACACCGACCAGGCGCAACATTTCGACACCATTCCAGGCGTGTGCAAACAGCTCGCGAATCGTGCGCAGGAATATTTCGTCGAGATCGGACGGCTCACCGAGCGTGTGACTCCGCGTGATGGTTTTGAAATCGGTGTAGCGAAGCGTCAGGCTCACGGTTCGGGCGCGCAGGCCGGCATCACGCAGGCGCTTCGACGCTTTCTGGCACAGGTGGCTCATCGTCGATTCGAGCGTGGTGCGGTCGCTGGTGTCGACGCCGAAAGTCTGGTTGTGCGAGATGGATTTGGGCTCGGCGTCGATGAAAAATTCATAGGAATCGATTCCATGGGCTTTGCGGAAGAGCGCGGTACCCCAGCGGCCGAAAGTTTCTTCCAATTGCTCGAGCGGAACTTTTTGCAGCTGGCCCACCGTGTCGATACCGAGCGATTTCAGGGCGGCCTCGGTGACTTTGCCGATCCCAGGAATTCTGCGCACAGCTAGCGGCGCGAGAAATGCTGCTTCGCTTCCCGGAGCCACCCAGACGAGGCCTCGCGGCTTAGCCTGATCGCTAGCCACTTTTGCGACAAGGCGCGTGGCGCCGAGTCCGCCAGAGCACGGCAGGCTCGTAGTCGCGGTGATTTCGAGTAATAGCTTATGAGCGGCTGCGAGTGGCGGTCCGTGCATGCGCTCGGTTCCAGCGAGGTCGAGGTAGGCTTCATCAATCGAAGCCATTTCTACTACCGGCGAAAACTTTCCGAGAATCGTGGCGACGCGATCGCTCCATTCGCCGTAGAGCTGATGGTGACCATCGAGAAATATGGCTTGGGGGCAGAGCTTTGCGGCGGTACGGAGCGGCATCGCCGAGTGGATACCGAATTTCCTTGCTTCGTAACTCGCGGCGGAAACCACGCCGCGCTGATCGCGTTGGCCGCCTACGACTACGGGCAAGCCGCGCAGTTCCGGTCGAGCCAGCAGCTCAACTGAAACAAAGAATGCGTCCATATCAATATGCAGAATCGAAGCGGGAGAATCCGCGGAGACTTGCAGCGGGGCGTCGTGCTTGGCGCGGAACTGGGCCAGCTTCGGCATCGCCATCCTGTGAAGCAACTATACAACGAGGAGCCTGGAACGGCGCGGGCGGATCGAAATGTGCACTCCGAGCGCGCGGTTCAGGATCGTTCCGCAGCGATCACACGCGGAATGCCCGCCAAATCGTTGGTCACGCTGACGTTCACCCACGCAGCCTGGCCGTACAGCAGAGGGCGCACGTGCTTGAGCGAATTGTATCCAAGCTCGAGCACCAAAATTCCTTTCTGCCGCAACAATGAGGCAGCTTGTTCGACAAGGCGGGGATAGATTTCAGCGCCAGTCGGACCGCTAAACAGCGCCGAGGCCGGCTCGTGTTCGCGCACTTCGCGCGGAAGCTGGTGTGCTTCATTGCGCGCAACATAAGGAGGATTGCTGGCGATGAGATCAAGCGAGTTTGCTTCATTTACAGACTCGAGCAAATCCGTTTGCAGGAAGAGAACGCGGTCGCCGACGCCATAACGAGACGCGTTGAGCCGCGCAACTTCGAGTGCCGGCACAGAAATATCCGTCGCAAGAACTTCGGCATGCGGCAACTCGTGCGCGAGCGCCACGGCGATGCATCCTGAACCGGTACCCACATCGGCGATTTTGAGTGGTGGACTTGGAAGGCCGGTCGTCATATTGATCTTGATCCCGCGCGCCCCGAGGCGTTCAAGGGCGACTTCGACAACATGTTCCGTTTCCGGGCGCGGGATTAGCACGGCTGGCGTAACGTCAAATTCAAGCCCCCAGAATTCCTGCTTGCCGGTGAGGTATTGCGTTGGTTCGCCGGCCGCACGACGCGCGACCAGAGCGAAATAGCGATTGATGGCCGCCGGCTCGAGCGTGTCTTCTGGATGGGTGTAGATCCACGCGCGGTCGCGCCCCAGGACGTGCATGAGAAGCAGTTCAGCTGCTAGCGTGTGCGAAGGAACTTCCGCGGCGCGGAGAGTCGTCATCGCCTGTCGTAATGCAGCGCGCGAGTCCATAGCAGATGCGGGCGCGATCACGATTCGTCAAGCTCCTCATTGAGACGCTCCGATTCGAAATGCGTAACGAGTGAATCGACCAGCGGGCCGATCTTTCCGTCCATGCCTTCGGTGAGCTGGTGGAGCGTGAAGTTGATGCGATGATCGGTGATGCGGTTCTGCGGGAAGTTGTACGTGCGAATTTTTTCGGAGCGATCGCCGGTCTTAATCTGGCCTTTTCGTTCGGCAGCGAGCGCAGCGTGCTGTTTCTCTTGCTCTGCTTCGTATAAACGAGACCTCAGCACGCGCATCGCTTTCGCACGATTCTTGATTTGTGATTTTTCGTCCTGCTGCGAGACGACGAGTCCGCTCGGGATGTGAGTGATGCGCACGGCGGAGTAAGTGGTATTCACGGATTGTCCGCCCGGCCCGGAAGAGCAGAAGGTATCGATGCGAAGATCTTTTGCTTCGATTTTGATGTCGATGTCTTCCGCTTCCGGTAGCACAGCCACGGTGGCCGCAGAGGTGTGAATGCGGCCCTGCTGCTCGGTAGCCGGGACGCGCTGGACTCGATGGACGCCGCTCTCGTATTTCAGCTTGGAATAAACCTTTTTACCTTGAATGGCGGCGACCACTTCTTTCATTCCGCCGATCGACGACGGCGAACTGTCCAGAATTTCCACCTTCCATCCCTCCGATTCGGCGTAGCGCGAATACATCCGGAAGAGTTCAGCCGCGAATAGCGAAGCTTCATCACCGCCCGTGCCGGCGCGAATTTCCACGATCACGTTCTTTTCATCGTTCGGGTCCTTGGGGATGAGCAGAAGCTTCAATTCGCGTTCGACAGGTGCGAGGCGCGCTTCCAGTTCACGTTGCTCGTCATGCGCCATTTGCTTCATTTCGGCGTCCGTTGACTCGGCGTACAACTGCTTCGCACCCTCGAGCGCATGCTGAACGTCTTTCCACTCGCGGTATTTCGCGACGATCAAGCCGAGATCGGAATGCGCCTTGGCGAGCTTCTGGAATCGGTCTGTGTCAGTAACAGCACCGGCCGAAAGCTCGCCCGTCATTTCGTCGTAGCGCGATTCGATTCGATCTAGTTTTTCAAACAGCGTCAATTTCGCCATATAACAGCCTCATAGATGCGGGAACACGGGTTACAGGAGTCGGGACAAACAAGGACAAGCTTCAGCGCCCAGTAGCGGGCGGGAGAGAATCGCTAATAGAAGGAGGCAAACATCAGAGACTAAAGAATAATTCGATTTATGCCGGGTGTCAATTTTCGAGCACATAACGGCCGCATAAACGCAACGGCCGCATGAACGAATGAAGCCTGTCTTATTGCGTAAATGACCTGTTCCGTTGTGAAACACTCTGCGAGGCTCGTATCTGAAAGTCCCGAAATGGTAGTACCTTCGTAACATTGACCGCACCGGTTCCGAACGCTACTTTCACCCTCGACAATTCGTAGAGGCTCTGGCTTGGCCAGAGAGGGAGGGGTGTGTACCGTTTAGACACACGCCCCTAAAATTCCCCTCTTGACGGCAAGAGACCGCTTATAGACTCCCCCGCGTAGTTTCACTACTCGGAGGGGTCAATGTCTAAGTGGTCGCTTGTGGTTGTGTTGGTTCTGCTGGTTTTGACCAGTGCGATGGGTCTTAAAGCACTGGCGAATAGCAGCGCACCGATGCCGCCGTCACCTTGGGCGCACAGCAGTGCACCGATGCCGCCTACACCTTGGGCGCACAGCAGTGCACCAATGCCGCCAACGCCCTGGCTGGTAGCCAACAGCAGTGCACCGATGCCGCCTTCGCCTTGGGCGAACAGCAGCGCACCGATGCCGCCGTCTCCCTGGTAGTCGGAGACAGGATCCCGCGATAGCGGGAGCTGGTGGGTCAGGCCTCGGAAACAGGTTTGAATGCTTGGCCCAATTGATTACGCACTTTGGATCGTAGGTTTCCTCGTCGAAATCGGCGTTGTCGTGTGCGTGATCTATCGAAAAGAGTTTATTCGCTATCTATCCTTAACAATCTATTTGTTTTCCGTCGCTTCCGTGAACTGCATTCAGTACTTGTGCATAGCGCGGTTCGGCTTTTCCTCCCCGCAGTATTTCTACTGCTACTACTACACGGAAAACCTTCTAATCATTTTGCTGTTCTGGACCATCATCCAGTTCTACCAGCAAACGTTCAGCGAGATGAATGTGAGCGGCTATATCCGTGGGGCCGCCGCGCTGCTCTTGCTGGCCACGGCGCTTTTCTCTTACATAGTGGTTCATGAGAACCGCAGTCATCTGACGACGCACTTCGTGGTGGAGTTGGGCCAAAATCTGCATTTTGTGGGAATGGTCCTCACGTATCTTCTGTGGGGCGCCATCCTGAAGCTGCGCGAAACTCGCACTCGGCTCATTCAGATGGTTCTGGCACTGGGCGTCTATTTCAGCGCGACGGCATGTACGTATGCGCTACGGAATCTATTTCCCGTCCTGCAGCCCGCCGTTCTCCGCTGGGTTCCACCGATAATGGGAGTCTGGCTGCCCATCGCCTGGGCTTACACTTTCGCAAAAGTATCAGAAGATTCGAGGCTTGCAACAGCTCGGTTGGTAGCGAGGGCTCGATAATGGCAGCAGCACTTATTTGCGTCATATCGGTTGCTGTATTCCTGCAGTTCTTCGTGTCGTACTGCCGGTCGGTTCTGGCGGTCAGCCGCAAGGTTGAATTGTCGGACCGGGTACGCGAGGTCAGTGGCATCGCCAATCGCAGCGTCGGCGCGGACGACTTCTCGAAGCTCGTCCAACTTGTGCACTTGTGCCCCGAGCAGGGCGATGACGAGACCGAGATTCGCGCCGTTGGGACCTATTACGGCTTGCTTCGCGTCATGAAATATTTCTCGACGTTCCTGATTCCCGGCTTCGGTCCGTGGACCGAACGAGAACGCCAGAGCTGCTCGCACTTCGCCGCGGTCGCTCTCGACAGGCGAATTTCATACAGCCGGGATCTGTTTACGCAGCAGGTTGCTGATCGCACCTAGCCTCGCGGGTTTCAACCGCGCGGAAGATCCGGCCGCCCCGCCCTCGACCCCTTTCGGCGCGACTGCTACGATAGGGACCAATCAGAGTTCAAACTCGGTACAATCCATCTATGCGTACAGCACTCGAACAGCGCGTGCTCGATTTCATTCGCCAATCGCGGATGGCGTCGGCCGGTGATCGTGTTGGCGTTGCCGTTTCCGGCGGCGCCGATTCCGTGGCGCTGCTGCGTTTGCTCGAATCACTTCGAGACGAACTCGGCGTTACGCTTCTCGTGATTCATTTCGACCATATGCTCCGAGGCGCAGACTCCGATCATGATGCTAGCTTCGTCGAGAAATTGGCGCGGGCACGCGGGCTGGAATTTGTGAGCACACGCGAAGACGTGCGAGCTGCGGCGACGCTGAACACAAGCAACATTGAAGAGACCGCTCGGCATTTGCGCTACGGATTTTTCGAGCGCATCCTGGCCAGTCAAAAAGCGACCTGCATTGCGGTTGCCCACACCGCAGACGACCAGGCGGAGACTGTTCTCGGACACATCGTCCGCGGAACCGGACTCACCGGTTTGGCCAGCATCTATCCGATTGTTGATTCGCCGAGCGGAGGCACGATTGTCCGCCCGCTCCTCCATATTCGTCGCCAAGAGTTGCGCGAATATCTGCATCTGCGTGCCCAGGAATGGCGCGAAGATGCGTCGAATGCGGATCAGACTCGACTTCGCGCTCGGATTCGAGCGCAGCTGTTGCCGATTCTCGAGCGGGATTTCTCGCCAGCAGTCGTCCAGCACCTCGGCGATCTCGCCCGTTTCGCGAGAGAAGAAGAATCGTTTTGGTTGGCGTTGGTTGAAGATCGGCTCGCGAAATGCGCCACGATCACCAGCAACTCACACTCCCACAAGACGCTGTCGATCGGGGCGAGCGATCTTCTATCGCCGCTCGCATTAGTGCACCATGGCGAGCAGGCCGCTCTCCAGTCCACGCGGGCGCTTACCGAACGGCTCATTCGCCGTCTCTATGAAAAGGTACGTGGGGATCGCCGCGAACTTTCCGCGCGCCACGTAGACCAAGTGATCCGCCTGGCTGCGCAATCGACGAGCGGCAAAAGATTGCGTCTACCGGGAAGAATCGCCGTCGAGCGCGTATTCGACGACATCACGTTTTCGCGCATCAGCCAGGAAAGCGTCAAACAGGAATACGACCGGCAACATCGAGCCTCCTTCCACCAGGAAACCAAAACTGGGCCGCCTTCGTATCAATATGTGGTGGACCTGCCCGATCGCGGTGCCACGACGGTGGCTGTGCCGGAACTCGCAACCTGCTTCCGCCTGAAAATAGTTGACTGGCCTCTATTGGAGAGCGACACTAAAACTGACAGCGGCGCCTTTGACGCCGGAAGACTTCGCTCGCCTTTGCTTCTACGGAGTTGGCGGCCGGGCGACTCCTATCGACCGCGCGGCCACCGACAGAGCCAGAAGCTCAAGCAGATGTTCCAGGCAGAGCGAGTCCCACGCCAGCAACGCGTTCACTGGCCCGTGCTTGAAAGTGCGGGGCAAGTGATTTGGGCTCGCGGGATGGCGCCCGCGGAAGAATTTTGCGTCCGCGAGAATACGAGGGTGGGTTTGCTAATCGAGGAAGAAAGCCTTTGATGCGGCTCGAGTTAGCTGCTGGCGAGGCGAATTGCTCGCGTGCATACTCGCGGCTCTCGCGCGCATCTAAGGTAGTAGCGACTTCCAGCTTCGAAGGTTTCAAAAGAGGGTTTCAGGGCTTCAAGAGGGTGAGGTAACAAGGTGAACTCAACAGTCCGCACTATTTTATTTTGGCTTTTAATGATTTTGCTCGCGGTGGTTTTGTGGCGAATGGCGTCCGGGACCAGCCAGTCGGTGAAGGAAGAAGACTCCAACTACACCAACTTCCTGGCGAACCTCGATCAAGGAAAGGTTAAGGAAGTCACGATTCTTCTTTCTCCCAACAGCGCGGAGTTGAAGGGCGACTATCGCGACGGTGCCAAGTTCCGCAATGTGACGATTGCGAACACCGCGATTCCCGATATTACCAAGACGCTGCAGGAGAAGGGAGTCCGCTACAACTACGCGGAAGTGAAGAACGCGGACTGGCTCACCTTCATTGTGAATTTCGCGCCGCTGATGCTTCTCGTCGCGTTCTGGATTTTCATGATGAAGCAGATGCAGGCCGGCGGAAATAAGGCCCTCAGCTTTGGGAAGTCGCGCGCGCGTTTGCTTACGGCGCAGCAGAAGAAGGCGACGTTCAAAGACGTGGCTGGAATTGACGAGCCCAAGGAAGAGCTCTACGAAATTATCGACTTCCTGAAAGATCCGCAGAAATTCCAGAAGCTTGGCGGTCGCATTCCGAAGGGCGTGTTGCTCGTCGGGCCTCCGGGAACTGGCAAGACTCTACTTGCTCGGGCGATTGCCGGCGAAGCGAATGTTCCGTTCTTCTCGATTTCCGGCTCAGATTTCGTTGAGATGTTTGTCGGTGTGGGCGCCAGCCGCGTTCGCGATCTTTTCGAGCAGGGCAAAAAGAACGCTCCTTGCATCATTTTCATAGATGAAATCGACGCGGTTGGCCGTCATCGTGGCGCAGGCCTCGGTGGTGGTCATGACGAGCGCGAGCAGACCTTGAACGCGCTGCTCGTCGAAATGGACGGCTTTGAGTCGAACGAAGGCGTGATTTTAATCGCCGCTACGAACCGGCCAGACGTTCTCGACCCGGCGCTTCTGCGCCCGGGCCGTTTCGACCGGCGCGTGGTCGTGCCGCGGCCGGACGTGAAGGGCCGCGAAGAAATCCTGCGCGTGCACACTCGTAAGGTGCCTCTTTCGGACGATGTCGATCTCTCTGTGATCGCGCGCGGCACTCCCGGATTTTCGGGCGCCGACCTCGCGAATCTTGTGAACGAATCTGCTCTCTGGGCGGCGCGCCAGAATCGCAAGCTTGTCACCATGTTTGATTTTGAGATGTCGAAGGACAAAGTGCTCATGGGCGTCGAGCGCCGCTCCATGATTCTGTCCGACGAAGAGAAGCGCAACACGGCGTACCATGAGGCTGGCCACGCTCTCGTCGCCGCGATGACGCCGGGCGCCGATCCACTGCACAAAGTGACGATCATCCCGCGCGGCATGGCGCTGGGCGTCACGATGCAACTTCCTATCGACGACAAGCACACCTATACGAAAGAATTCCTCGAATCGCAGCTCGCCGTACTGATGGGCGGACGCGTGGCCGAGGAAATGTTCCTGCACCACATCACCACTGGCGCCGGTAACGACATCGAGCGCGCCACTGAAATCGCACGCCAGATGGTCTGCGAGTGGGGAATGAGCCCGCTTGGCCCGCTCACATTCGGCAAGAAGGAAGAAGCAATTTTCCTCGGCCGCGAAATCGCGCAGCACCGCGATTATTCCGAAGACACCGCGATCAAGATTGATGGTGAGGTTCGCGCCATCATCAACAACGGCTACGCGAAGGCGAAGAATATTCTGGACACCTATAAGGATGCGCTCGAGCGTGTGGCGCAAGCGTTGCTGGATCGCGAAGTGCTTGACGCCACCGAACTCAAACTCCTGATGGAAGGCAAGCCGCTTCCAGAGAAGCCGCCACCGCCTCCCCCGGCCGCTCCGCCGGTTACCGCACGAGAGCCACAGCTTACGTTGCGACCCGAACCGCGGCCACTTCCCGGCCTCGCGAAAGGCGAGAAACCGGCTCCTGCTTAAACTTCGGTTTCTACTTAGCTTTTTCGACGGCGCTCTGTATTTTCCAGGGCGCCTTTTTTTTATCTCCATTTCACGGCTGTTATGCGCGGAACCATTCAAATTGGCGTAAAATGCCTTCATGGCGCGCGAACATAAAGAAACCTTTGAAACCGATTGCCCCTGCTGCCACGCGAAGCTCACTCTTGATCGCGACCTCGGAGTGGTGCTCTCGCACGTTCCGCCGCCCAAGCCTCCATCGTCCGTTGATCTTGACGATACCGCGAGACTCTTGCGCCAGCAGACTGAAGCGGTCGAAGCAAAGTTTCGCGCCTCCGTCGAAGCCGAAAAATCCAAGGAAGACGTTCTCGCCCGAAAATTTGCCGAAGGCTTGAAGAAAGCCAAAGACGGCCCCGTCGAAAAGCCGCTCCGCGATTTCGATCTCGATTGAATCGCGAATGCAGAGAGCTCCGGTATTAGCCGAGCGGCGACCAGGGCCACGGCGTCTCACCCGCTTCCCTAATTTGCTGACGTGGTTTTTTTTGGTGATCTCCGCAGCAGCTGTTCAGTCTCCGCTCCCGGTTATTTCAGCTCAGCAGGTCCCGCGGCAAAAATCCAGCGAGCAGAAGAAGAAGCTGCCTAAACCTCGGCAACTGGACATCGACGCCACATGGCAGCGCGATCCCGCAACCGGTGAGCTGTACTCGTCAGCGGCCGGCAAGGGCAATGATAATTCGACCGCCACGCATTCGCCCGCACCAGCGATTCGTGTCACTTCGCAAATCGTTCCGGTCACCTGCAGCGTTTTTAATTCCGATGGCACTGCCATCACCGACTTGAAGCGTTCCGATTTCCGCATCTACGAGGACGGAGCCGCGCAGCAGATCGCCTATTTTGCAACCGGAACCGAACCAGCCAGCGTCGCCCTGGTGATCGATGCAAGCCCTAGCGTTCTTCGCGATTCCGATGAAATGAAGCGCGCCGCGCTCGCGCTCGTGGATGGCCTGGCGCCGGCCGACCAGGTCGCCGTGGTGGACTTCTCCGCGCACACATATCTGCAAGCTGATTTTTCGAGTGACCGTGAGCTGATTCGCCGCGGCATCGATCGCGTGGACGTGCATCAACTCTTAGGCGACGTGGGCGGCTCGAATATCTACCAGGCCGTCTATCTCACCGCGGCGAAAGTATTTCTCGGCGGGCGTGAAGGCCGCAAAGCGATCGTGCTGCTCACCGACGGGCAGGACAGCGGCCTCGGCCTGACGCTCGACCCCGCAACTGCCGCACCAAGGCCCGGCCAGCCGAATAATCGCCTCACGTTCGAAGATCTCGCGCGCACCCTCGCCGCCGCGGATATTCAAGTATTCGCTGTGTCCACGGAACCCCGCCCCAGAATCATGACGCCCGAATGGCTCGCGACCCGCCAGGATTCGTCTCTACTCGTTTCCGAAGCTCCGAAATCCGGCGTGCCCGCCTACACGCTTTATCTTGCTGAATTGGTTCGTCGCTCCGGCGGCCAGCTGTATTTTCTGAGGGATTCCGCAACCCTCGCCGATATTTTCCGCCGCATCGCTCAACGCATCGGCGCCGAATACACGCTCGGCTACTATCCCGAAGCCAACCCGTCAAATCACGCAGGCTGGCATCGCCTGCGCGTCGAAGTGATCGCCCATCCAGGCGCAACGACCATCCATCGCGCTGCCTACTACGCTCCCGCAGTTGCGCCCTAGCCAAGGAACAAAGAACGGTCAAAATGCGAAAGCCTGGCCTCTTGCTCTTATCCTTCAGTCCGAACCGTGGTTCAATAACGCTCTTGATTCAGCGCCCCAATTTCAACAAATGATTACCCGAAAGAAATTCCGCCTGCGGCTGCCGTCCCGCACGCTTGTCCTCGGCGAGCACACGCTGCTGATGGGAGTCATCAACGTCACGCCCGATAGTTTCTCAGGCGACGGTTTGCATCTCGATGCGAAAGCCGCTGCCACCCGAGCAATCGAGATGGAGCGCGACGGCGCCGACATCATCGACATCGGCGGCGAATCCACGCGCCCCGGCGCCGAATGGCTCGCCGCGGACGAAGAGCTACGCCGGGTGATTCCCGTATTGAACATGCTTAGCGGCCGCCTCAAAATTCCAATTTCGATTGATACGAACAAGTCCGAAGTCGCGGAGGCCGCAGCCGAAGCCGGCGCAGAAATCATCAACGACGTGACAGCGCTACGCCGCGATCCGCGCATCGCCGAAGTTGCCCGACGTCGCAAGCTGCCCCTCATTCTGATGCACATGCGCGGTGAACCCCGAACGATGCAGAAGTCATCCTTCGCACGTGATGCGATGCGCGATGTCACGCAGGGCTTGAAAAAAGCCGTCGCACTAGCCGCTCGCAAGGGAGTCCCAAAATCCCAGCTAGTTCTCGATCCTGGCATCGGTTTCGGCAAAAGCTTCGCCCAGAATTACGACCTGATCGCCCGCCTCCCGGAACTCGCGCGCCTCGGCTTTCCGATTCTTATAGGTCCATCGCGCAAGGGCTTCATCGGCCGCACACTCGGAGGCATACCCGAAAACGAGAGAGCATTTGGCACCGCAGCCGCCGTCACAGCGTGCATTCTGCAGGGCGCGCATATCGTTCGCGTCCACGACGTGCGCGAGATGGAGCAGGTAGCGCACGTCGCCGATATGCTAGTATCGCCAAAGTTGCGCCACGGGAGCCGACCGTGAGCATGCTCGGAAATTTCAGAAGCCTCACCCCCGTTCAACGCAACACTTTCATCGCCTGCTTCCTTGGCTGGTCACTCGACGCCTTCGATTTTTTCATCCTGATTTTCTGTGTCAGCGCGATTGCCGGCGAATTTCAAACCAAAGTTTCCGCCATCGCCGAAGCAATTTTCCTCACGCTCGCGATGCGTCCCGTCGGCGCGTTCCTCTTCGGCCTGATGGCCGACCGCTTCGGACGCCGCCCCACGCTGATGCTCGACATCATCGCCTACTCAGTCTTTGAACTTGCCTCTGCTTTTGCCCCTTCACTGAAGGTGTTTCTGATCATGCGTGCGTGCTTCGGCGTGGCGATGGGCGGCGAATGGGGCGTGGGTGCCGCGCTTGCTTTTGAAACTCTGCCAGCGAAAGGACGCGGATTCTTTTCCGGGCTGCTGCAAGAGGGATATGTGGTCGGTTATTTGCTCGCAGCTTTGTCCTACGGCTTATTGTTCCCCTACATCGGCTGGCGCGGCATGTTTGTCCTCGGCGCGCTTCCGGCATTTCTGATTATCTACATCCGCACGAAAGTGGAAGAATCGCCCGCGTGGCTCGCCGGGCGAGTCACGCGGATTCCCAAGGATAGCCTCAGCAAGGACTTTCACAGATATCTCGTCAGTTTCGTTTTCCTGGGACTACTGATGCTTGCAGGCATCCGATTGAGCTCTGTGGGCAGAGATCCGCGTGCTTACATTGGTGGCTGCCTCACGCTCGCATTGATTGTAGGTGTTGCGTACGCGTACCACCGGATCGGCAACGATGTCCGTAAGTATATCGGCAGCTTCTTATTTCTCGTGCTGCTGATGTTTGCATTTAATTCGTTTAGCCACGGCACACAGGACCTTTACCCCACGTTTCTACAGAAAAATCACGAATTTTCGCCCGCTACGGTGAGCAAGGTCGCGATCATCTACAACGTCGGCGCACTGCTGGGTGGCATTTTGTTCGGTGCCTGGTCGGAGCATATAGGACGCCGCAAGACCATCGTGATTGCAGCCCTCCTTACAATCCCGGTCATCCCCCTATGGGCCTTTTCACACACGGCTCCGCTGTTGGCTCTCGGCGGCTTCGCGATGCAATTCATGGTGCAAGGCGCGTGGGGAGTGATTCCCGCGCACTTAAACGAACTTTCCCCTCCGGCGGTGCGCGCCACCTTTCCGGGCTTCGCATATCAACTGGGTAATCTGCTGTCGTCGCGCAATTCCGTGATTCAAGCGAAGTTAGCGGAGCAGCATTACGGCGGGAACTTTGCGCCTGTCTTGGCCTGGACTGTCTTGATCGTTGCGATCCTCGTCGCGATCGTCACGGTGAGCGGAAGAGAAGCAAGAGGCGCCGACCTTTCGCATACGCGACCCGGTCGCCAGCCGGCGTAGCGACCTGCGCACCCCGTCGTGTTTCCTCCTCTTCTCTGTTACTCGTCAAATCTATTACCGTCAAACCGAAGCACTTCGCCTCCGCCTCGTGCCGTAGGGGCGGG
>DATNKB010000380.1:0-10610 GCA_035603595.1 Candidatus Dormiibacterota bacterium | reverse complement strand
CCAACGAGACTACGAGAATGAGGATGGATATGAGCATCTCTCTTAACCATTCTAATTTTCGTATCCTTGCCCGCGGCGCGCAATGGAACGGGAGTACCACCGTGTTCATTCGTTCGTCTTGCCCGGCAGTGTGGTTATGTTCAACGCATTTTGCACAAATAATATAAAATCTCGGAGTTGCCACCGTGGGGCCCGTAGCTCAGCTGGTTAGAGCATCGGACTCATAATCCGTTGGTCCTAGGTTCGAATCCTAGCGGGCCCACTAACGAATCGAGAGCTCTCTTCACGCAACTGATCACCCTACAAAAAAAGAATGGAGTGGGTGGCGATGAGATATTTTCGGGCTGCGACTCATCATCGATGAATTGAATGCGCCGAGCCAGTGAGCAACATGAAACGGAAAGAACCCGGCGTCAACCAAGCCCGCACTTCCGATCGGCATTGCCAGACATGCTGATTCGTCAAGAACTACATCAATTCCCCGAACTAGCCCGTCCGTTGTTTACTGCGCCTTTATCCAGGTATCTGATCCCGCCAGCTTGACAGACACGTCCGAAAAGAAGATCCGCACCGGTTTGCCGTCGGCTGTTCCGCGATGTTCCGTCGAGACAAGCAGAGGACCGGCCTTCTTGTAGCCTGCCCATGTTGTGATCACTAGACTCGGCTTTTTCGGTCCGCCGCGGCGGTAGATGAATTCCTCGACGCGCTTGTCGGAACCGAGAAAGAGCTCCCACGTATCGCCGGGTGTGTAGCCGACATCCGAAGAATACTTCACGATGATCTGGTCGGCTGTACCTTTCCCCAGCGGCAGCTTCTGCTTCCCCTTATCCTGCACGTCGGCGCTGGTGTCCCACACCACATGAAAGGGAAAGACCAGCCAATATTGATCGTTCATGAAAGCTGGATCGATTTCGTCCTTCACGTTGGCAGGCTGGCTGTTGAGCTGAGAGCGCAGGTAGGTGACCTTTACCGGTTTGCCGTCCTTATCTTTACCTTCGAAGGTGACCTTTCCGGTCTTCGGCTCCCATTCCCACGTATGAGCTAGCGCAAGCTTGAGCGCTGGTAAATCTATGTTGAAGGTATAGCGGATTCCTTCGATCTGCCCCCACGAATCTATGCCGTAGGTCTTCGCCATCTGCTCGACAATTGGCGGGCGAGTCTGCGCCCAGGAAGTTGGTGAAAAGACCAGTATCGCGAAAGCCAGAAGGCCGATGATCGCTACGCGGTATGCATTCTTCATGGAATCGCTCCTCAGTGAAATCACGCCCTGCTCGACCGACGCCGCATTATATAGCACACCCTTGGGAATGTTCACGCTCGCTTAGGCGGCCGCATTCGTTGATCGCCTGAGCCGGCGAAACTCGAGAATAGCGGCTGCTGCTGCGACTGTTCCGTATTCCAGCAGCACAATCCAGCCAGGAACTACCCACTGACGACCAAGCGTGCGCAAATGCCATACGTAGAAAGTCGGGAGGATGCTGATCGTCCAGATGATGAGCGGCACCGTCGAAACAGATCGCACGAATGGAAGCAGCCAGAGAAGGTACCAGGGGTATATCACCGGCGCACACAAGAGCGATGCTGCCATCGGCCACGCAAACGTTTGCGGCGAGTGTCCATCGTGCCGTCTTCGGAGCACCGCTGCGGTTATCAAACCGACCAACGCGGCCAGGCCAGCCACGATCCGAGGGCTTGCGATTCGCTCGATCTCGGCGAAGACCGGATCATTAAAGCGAAACCGCTCGACGAATACGCTGATGGATCCCATCGGGATCGAACCGCCTCGCAGAAACGGGACGTATAGCAGCCCGACGATGAGCACCGCCAGTAACCCGTCGCGCACCCGCACGCGACGCCAGTAAAGCGGCGCTAATACAATCGGTAGAAACTTCACGGCAACAGCCAGTCCGAATGTGATCGCCGCGAAGGTTCGCCAACGGCGCTCGAGTGCTGTGGCGGAGAGCAGCAGCAGTAGCACGCCGAGAATGTCAACGTGACCGCTGTAAGTCACACATGTAACGAGAAGCGGATTCCACGCGTAAGCCAGCACCCAATGTTCCCCGCGCCCGAGGCGACGCAGCTCGGCGAGCAACAGCGGAACAATCGCCAATTCGCACAAGACGAACGCAACTTTGAATGCGAAAGCCGACTCGTGTATCGCCGTTACAGCACGAAAGAAAAGCTGAGCGCCCGCCGGATAGGGGCTCGGCACGTCCGGGTTGTTCAGGTTACGGGTTTCCTCCGTGTGTAAAGCGCTGAACGCAGGATCATTCGGAACAACAAAGTAAGGGTTGAAGCCCAGCCGCTGCATTCGGCCATCCCACACATAGCGATGAACGTCATCATCGGCTCCCGCGTGCATCAACAGAAACGGAAGATGCCACAGAGCAGCCAGCGCAAGACCAATCACGATGACGCGCCGAGGGAATCTCGGCGTGCAGAAAAACTCGCGAATAGCGAGGAGATACGCGACGCCGGCGATGACCAGTGTAATGAGGTAGGGGGGAGCTCCGACTCCGCCAGGAATTCGGGCGCAGGACACAAGCGCCGCAAACATGATGACGCCAAGCGCGTAGAGCCTGTGCGAAGACGTAATCTTCATCGGTCTCCGCCCCTTTGCTCCGGCGGCATCGCCTTCCTCCATTCCATCAACCACTGCGCCGTTCGCGGCGCTCTTGCTGGAACGCTCTGCAGCTCGCCCGCAAGGCGGCCGAGGTCTTCTGCCACATCAATGTCGTAGAACGGATCGGTGAAACTCACCGAAAGCCCCAGCGCCCGCACCCGCCCGAGTAGCGCATCGTATGCATTCGTGGTTCCGAGCCCGTCGCCCGCGAAGAGTCCCGGATGAGACGCAGTCGCGCCGACTAAGTAATAACCTCCGTCGTGCGTCGGTCCAACAACGACGTCACTTTGGGCAAGTGCTTGAAACGCGCTTTGCAGTACCGACGCCGGGAGGTGCGGGCTGTCGCTGTTGAACGCGACGATCCGCCGGCGGCCAGCCGCGGCGAAATGCGCAAACACCGACGTAAGTCCCGCCGCAAGGCCATCACCCGACTGCGGGACGATGGGAATCAAGTCGCCCACTGCACGCGATAACTCTTCCACATCGGAAGCCGGGCACATGATGGCGACATGCACATCGCCAAGTGACGTTGCCAACGCCATCGTATCGTCCAGAAGGCAGCGATATAACTCGACAACAGCCGTGGGAGGAAGGCTTTGAGCGAGTCGAGTCTTCACCGCACCGGGCTTCGGCGCCTTGGCCATAACCACGAGTGTGCAGTCGCCACCGAGTGAACCGGGAGTGGTCTGGTTAAAAGATTCCATTAGAAGATTAGGCGGCTCCATCGAGAGCTGAAGGATTTCAGCAGGAGATATCGTCGCGAGTTTCACGCCGACTGCGGCGTTCCAACTCGTCGCTGGCGGAAATAGTAGCGCAGAATTCGAGTGAAAATGAACCAAGCCGCGCCGAGGGTGCCGCCGATCGTTCCGCTGATCTTCGATTTTCCGATGCGCGGGTAGTAGCTCACCGGAACCTCGACAATTCGGTGTCCACCTAGGGCGCCTTTTAAAATAATTTCCACCGCCCAGCCGTATGTGGTCTCTTCGAGCGCAAGCGCACGAAGGACATCCGCGCGCGCCGCGCGGAACGGGCCGAGGTCCGTGATCCGCTGCTGAAACAGGAGCGAGATCAATCCCGCCGCGAGCCGGTTGCCCAACGCGGAGTGCCAGGGAAGAGCACCGGGAATGCGCGGCCCTGCCAAACGTGAGCCCAGCGCAATATCCGCGCGTCCGTCGGAGATCGGCGCGAGCAGGAGCGGAAGTTCGGCTGGCCGATCGCTATAGTCACCATCCAGGAATACAACGACGTCCGGCGAGTTGGCGTTGGCAAGACCTGTCAAACAGGCCTGACCGTATCCGCGGCGTTGTTCGAGGATGACGCGAGCCCCGGCGCACTCGGCAATCTCAGGCGTCCCATCGCTCGAGTTGCTGTCAACGACGATGACCTCGGTCACGAGATCAGCAGGAATATCCGCGAGCACTCTGCCGATAGCGCCCGCCTCATTGTGCGTGGGAATAATGATCGAAACTCGCAAGCAATCTCCGCTGGGTCCGTACGCCTTACCACCAAAGCGAGGACGGGCGCCGTCGCGCCAGAAACGCGTCAACTCCCCACGTTCGGCCCGCAGCTCCCACCGCGATTCCCAGCGCCGCCAGCGTAGGAACCAGCAGTTCCCAGATCCACGACGTGCCCCACTCCGAAACCCAGAGGCTCGCGAGTAAACCACATGCGACAAGTCCAGCGGGCCGCGTCATGAGGCCGAGTACGAGGAGCACGCCGAGCGAAATTTCCGTCATGCCCTGAAGCGGCGCTGCCATCGCAGAGTGGCTCGCCGCAGTCGCCATAATCGCTTTCCAAATGGCCGGAGCGTGATCGTGTTGGATGTAATAGTTGATCAAGCCGGCGTAGCCGCTTGGCGTGTAGAGCCCTTTCCCTAAATTCTCGAAAAAGACTCCGACGAACATCGCTCCAATCGTCAGCCGGACGATTGCCAGGCCGAAGCGCGCATAAGGTTGTTCGGGCATTTAGGAAGTCCTCGCTTGAAGTTTGCTCGATTTCATTGCGGTCGCCATTGTAACAACCACCGCCAGTATTCTAATCGCGTGCAATCACGATTGTCGTGCACGCGCTTTCGCCCTTGGGAAGTTCACGAAAGGCAGCCATGCGGACCTCCAACTTTTCCACTTGTCCCCTAACGACGGGACAGTAGAAGTCCGGTTCATTCAGCGCGTTCTGCAGGCGTCGTCGCCCGGAGCATCCGCCGTAACAACTCTCGAGATAGGCGCAGGGCCGGCAGGCGTCGGGCACGGTGCGCGCCTCGACAAAGGGCGAAGTTTCTACAACTGACGAGCCCAGCGATGCCAGGAGCGAAAGCGGCTCTCCCGCGCCCGGCCAGTATACGCAAGGCTGCGTGGTGGCTCGCGGCGTAATGCGCACGGTACTTACTCCGCATCCACCGGTTCTCGGAGGCAAGCCCGCCATCGCGCGAACCAGCGGTTCGCCGATCGCGATAACATCCGTCTCTGCAAACAACGCTCGAAAACCTTGCCAATACTCCTCGTAACCCAACGCATACAGACCAGAACGCACTGACTGATAAACATTCACCCGCAGTGGCGACCCGTGACGCTTCACCGTCCGCGCCACTTCGGCCAAACGCAAATGGTTCGACTTCATCATCACCGCTATGAAGGTGACGGGGACTCCCAGCCGGACGCAGCGTGCTGCCTGTTCATGAATCAAGGCCCAATTGCCGCCGCCGCGCTGCGCGTCTTGCTCACGCTCCGTGGGATAGTCCAGCGAAAACTCGATATCGTGAAACGCGCGGAGTTCGTCATCAGTGAGCACCGCCGCACTGTGGCCATTCGACGTGATGGTGAGCTTCACAGGTAGAGAACGGAGGTAAGCCAGAATCTCGCGAAATTCCGGGTGCATTCCATTCTCGCCCGTGCCCAGATTCACCGAGCGAACCGGCAGGCTTTCCATCACAGATCGTACTTGCTCCAGGCTAAGCCGGTCCGTCCGCGCCGGATCGCGATAGCAGAATGAACAAGCCAGGTTGCACTCGTTGGTGAGTCCGAGTCCGAGCGCAAATTTTCCGGTCGCAGCGGGACGAATCATCGCGGGCTGTGAAGGTGCCATCGCAGGCTGTGAAGGTAAATGAGCGACAGGCTGAGTCACGGCCGGGTGATCCTGTTGGAGGATATGCCGGAACGCCGAGCGATCACCTGAATGTAGCGCGCAATCGCAGAGAACTCCGGGCGCGGTGCAAGCGTCGATTCCAACTCGAACACTTGATCGTATGTCGTGTCTGTCAGATTCTCAACCGCGAGGTAGTCAGAAAAAACGCGAACACCACATTCGGCGACGACTTCCAAACCCGCTCGAACGCACAAACTTCGTACCTCATCGGGGCTAAATACGCGCAGCGCCTCCCCATAGAGAGTATCGACCACGGTCTCGGCCGTGAGATTGGCAGCTGCGAGTTTCCAGTCACGCGACTTGATCGCGTCCTTCAGCACCTCGCCGGCACGATTGCGCACCAAAACAGAAAACACGCCGTCTTTCCGCAGGACGTGGGCGATGTCGCGAATATTCACGGAAGGATCCTCGGTATATTCCAGCAGATTGTGGCAAACGACCACGTCAAACGACTCGGCATCGAAAATTTGGGGTAGTTGACTCACATCGGCGTGGCAAAAGGAAATTCGCGCCGTCACTCCGCCGGCTTCTGCTTCCTGACGAGCAATCCGCAGCATCTCTACGGAACCGTCAAGCAGCACGACGTCAAATCCTAGCGGCGCGAGCCGCACGCTCGCGAAACCCGTGCCGCCGCCTACGTCGAGCGCGCGACATTCCGAGGCGTTCCGGGGCACGAAGCGGCGCATATTCTCCCATGCCAACCCTGTCCGCAGCCTGCCGGCCGACGTCTTCAAGTAAGCCGCGTATTTATCTGCATCTTGGAACCGCGAGGTATCCAACATTCCGGTCTCAAGCTCCAAGGCCGTGTCTTGCATGACCGAGCGAGTCGAGTGTACGCTATCCGTCCGTAGGAGATTAAGAACAGAATTTCTAGTTCGAGGAGTTGGAGTATGAATCGCCGCGATTTTTTGCGATCGACAGGAATTGTTTCAGCAAGCCTAGCATTCGCGAAAGCTGGGCGAGTTTTTGCAGCAGACACAACGGTTGACCATTGGCGAACTTTCGAAGTCACGACGCGAGCCGAAGTCCTCAAACCTTCGGGCACCACACGCATCTGGTTGCCAGCGCCGCTCATAAGTCAATCCCCCTTTCAGAAAACTCTCTCTACAACCTTCCACGCGGAAGGCGGCACGGCGAAAACGACCGACAATAATCCGGATGCACTCGGAATCATCGTCGCAGAATTTCCATCCGGTGTGCAGCCAGTCCTTACCCTCACAAGCCGGGTCACGACCAAGACTTACGTCGTTGATCTCTCTGCTCGGAGCAATCCGCCCAAAGACAATCGAGCGGGCCTGGAGCATTTTCTGCAGCCGACAAAACTTCTGCCGACCGACGGCATCGTGAAGGAGACGGCGACAGAGATCACCAGCGGCGCGAAAACGGATGTAGAGAAAGCGCGCGCCATTTACGAATGGATCGTTGACAACACGTTTCGCAATCCGAAAACGCGCGGCTGCGGTGTGGGCGACATTCGTTTCATGCTCGAATCCAAGGATCTGGGAGGCAAGTGCGCGGATCTGAATGCGCTCTACGTGGGCCTCGCTCGTTCTGCCGGCCTTCCTGCGCGCGACGTCTACGGAATCCGTGTAGGCAAATCGGAATTGGGATACAAGAGCCTGGGCGCCTCATCAGAGAACGTGACAAAAGCGCAGCACTGCCGCGCCGAAGTTTACCTGAACGACTACGGCTGGGTGCCAGTCGACCCGGCCGATGTGCGGAAGGTCGTGCTCGAAGAACCGCCCGGGAATCGTCCTCTGGACGATGACATGGTTAAGAAAGCCCGGGCGCGGCTATTCGGATCCTGGGAGATGAACTGGATGGCTTACAACTTCGCGCATGATGTCGCCCTACCCGGATCGAATGGCGCGCCGGTCGGATTCCTGATGTATCCGCAGGCCGAAACGACCGAGGGCCGGCTGGACAGTCTCGACCCGGACAACTTCAAATACGAAATTACGTCCAAGGAGACCACCTCTACGGGCGGCTGATCAACACGGACGCCACTGTTTTTCGCACACCCTTACAGCAAAATGCGGACGGACTCACCCTGTCGACGTGGCGCAGATGCAAGGCTGTTGCTTATCGTTGAGCTAGTTTCAACGAGCCAAAGCAGACCTAGCGTAATAATTTCGTAGGGTCATTACCCCAATGCACAGCTTCTCTTGGACCGCGGAGTAGGGTAATTCTCTGTCGAGGAAGGACTTCCAGACACCCCTCACGTGGCAGCACGAATGCTTTCCCACAATCGCATAGGTTCCGGTCAAATTCAATTTGCCTCCGGAGCCTCCGTTATCGCTTCATGATCCGAGAGGAGATCTAACCGCTATGGAACATTCAAAGAATTCATTCTTTAGAAGAGTCACGGTCGCCGGAGCGACGTTAGCCGGACTTATCCTATTTGCAGGTGCTCCAACTCTGCGCGCAGATGACGACTGTCAGCGACGCGTCGCCAAAGCCGATCACAATCTGCACGAGGCCATCGAGCACCACGGCTATCAAAGTGAGGAGGCGGCAAAATGGCGCCACATCCTGCATGAAGAGCGGGAGCGCTGTTGGGCCTCGAATCACAGATGGTGGGACGAAGACGAGCACCGGTGGCGTACGGACCACGATTGGGACGATCACGACCACGATTACCATCACTAACTGCCTTGGAAAATACAGGGAGGCCTCTTCGCGAGGCCTCCTTTGGCTGCGAAGTAAACCGTCGTTCAACTGAGGAATATCGCGGGGGGATCGATCGCTAACGAGAGAGCGGTAACTGGATTCGAAAAGCCGTGCCCTTGGAGGGCTCACTTTCGACGGCGATATCGCCGTGATGTGACTCTACGATCCAGCGCCCAATTGCCAACCCCAGCCCGCTGCCGCCGTTTTCACCTGACCGCGAATGGTCGGCTTGGTAAAATCGTTCGAAGATGTGCGGAATGTCCTCTGCGCTGATTCCGATCCCAGTATCACGAATTTCGGTTTCCGCAACGTCATCATGCGCCCTCAAACGCATTTCGATCTGTCCGCCCGAAGCCGTATATTTGACGGCGTTGTCCAGACAAATTAGCAAAAGTCTTTCGATTGCCGCAGGATCGCCCTGGATCCAAACAGGCTCGCTCGGAAGATTCTTGCTCGCATTTAGATGCTTGGTTTCCGCGAGAACCTTTGCCTTTCGATAAGCGTTATCCACCACTTCGGTAAGATTCATGCGAACCATCGGGATGGTTGCGGAGCCTGCATCCGCGCGGGCGAGATCCAGCAACTGGTCAATCAGTTTAGAAACCTTTTCTGATTCTCCTAGAATCTCCGACAAAGCCGACCGGTATTCACTTTCGGGACGCGTCTTGCGGAGTGTGATCTCAGCGTTTGTGCGCATTAGGGAAATTGGAGTTCGTAGCTCATGTGAGGCATCTGCGGTGAATTGCGTGATGCGGTGAAAAGATTTCTCCAGGCGCCCGAGCATTTGATTAAGCGTGCTCGCGAGGCGCTCGAGTTCATCTCCAGTTTTTGGAACGGTGAGGCGGCTCGACAAACTCGTAACACTGATGCCGCGAGCCGCTCGAATAATCTCGTCCACCGGATCGAGCGCTCGGCTACTCATCCAGTATCCGCCGAGGGCTGCGAGCGATAGAAAAAGAGGCACAGCGAGAAAGAGAAGGCGCCTGAACCGATCGATGGCAAGATCGAAATCTTCCGTATCAGTGGCTACTTCGACGTCGTAGGCCTTTCCATTCGCCTCGACCGGAGCACGCAAGACGCGGAATTGCTCTCCGTGGATTTCGGTATAGAAGGGGTCGGAACCGCGAACTCTAGACCTTCTCGAATCGGCCCAATCCGATCCAGGGGAGGCGTAGATAAGCTCACCGCTCGAGTCGGCAACTCGCAGCCGGCCACCGTTCCCGTCGCCTTCGTCGTACTCGCTTAGCTCGTCCTTCAGCGCCGCCAGGCCTTCGGGTTCGGTGCGGGCGATGATTCCGCGAATACCCGCGACTCGTCGCTGAAGTCCCGCATCGACTGCAGAGCGAATACTGTGGCTCATTGCGAAATAGGCGGCACCGCCAAAAATGCCGAGAGACACCGCCAAGATCAGCGAATACCAAATCGTAAGCCGGAAGCGAAGCGGAAGTGCCTTCATTCTTCTGATTCCTGCCTGACGCAATAGCCGTAACCGCGCGCGGTGTGAATGAGCTTCACCTTGTGATTTTGATCGACTTTGGCTCGGAGCAGGCGCACGAAAGCGTCAAGAGTGTTTTCTTCCACATCGGAATCGAGTCCCCAAACGGCCTCAACGATTGCCTGGCGCGATGCAACTCTGCCAAAGCGTCGGAGCAAGAATTCAAGCAGCCTGTATTCGGTAGGAGTCAATTTCAGTTCATGCCCAGCTCGGGATACTTGTCGTGTATTCGGATCGAGTATTAAATTTGCGACCTTTAAGGGCTTCGCGCTGGCTTCTGTCTTTGGGCGACGGGCAAGGGCTCGGAGCCGCGCTAAAAATTCAGCGAAAGAAAATGGCTTGGTGAGGTAATCGTCCGCGCCGGCATCAAGGCCTTTAACGATGTCAGGAACAGCATCGCGAGCCGTTAGCATCAAGATCGGCGAGGAATTTCCGATTTTCCGCAGGCGCCGCGCAACCTCCGGGCCATCCACAAGCGGAAGCATCCAGTCAAGAACGATGACGTCAAATTCGTAGGACTTTGCGAGTTCAAGACCTGACTGCCCGTCGAATGCCAGGCTCACTACCTGGTTCTCTTCTTGAAGGCCTCGTTGCAGCAACCCAGCCATGCCTCTGTCGTCTTCGATGATCAGAACTCGCATCGTGTGTCCGGCGGCGATTGCCGTTGGTTTGCAATGTATA
>DATNKB010000379.1:0-27387 GCA_035603595.1 Candidatus Dormiibacterota bacterium | reverse complement strand
CCACGTGCGTGTAAATCTGAGTAGTGGAAATATCCGAATGCCCAAGCATCATCTGCACGGAGCGAAGATCGGCCCCGCGATCGAGCAGATGCGTGGCAAAACTGTGCCGCAGCGTGTGTGGCTTCAAGGGCTTCCGCAACTGAGCCTTTCTTCCGTACTGGCCCATGATTTTCCAGATGGTGACGCGATCCATCGGCCGTCCCCGCTGATTTAAGAATAGCTGCGACGACGCGCCATCCTTCAGCAATTCGGGCCGCGATTTTTTCATGTAGGCCTCGACCACCGCGAGCGCTTTCTTTCCCACTGGCACCAGCCGCTCCTTGTTTCCCTTCCCGATGCAACGAAGACATCCCGCTTCCATCTGTAGATCGCCCACTCGGATGCCTGTCAACTCGGAAACTCGGATTCCCGTCGAGTACATCAGCTCGATGATGGCTTTATCCCGCAGGCCGACCGCGGAAGACGTGTCTGGCTGCGAGAGCAGACGCTCTACTTCATCGAGGCTCAGAAAATATGGCAGGCTCTGGCGGAATTTCGGCGATTCGATCGTGGCTGCCGGATCTTCTTTCACGAATCCTTCGAGCAATGCAAATCGGAAAAAATGCCGGATCGTCACGAGGTGGCGCGCCACCGAACGGCTATCGAGACGTCGCTTGTAGAGCGACGCCATGAACTCCACCACATCCGTCCGCCGAATCTTCGCGGTATCCAGATTCTTCTTGTCCAGAAATTCGACGAACTTGAGCATGTCGCGACGATACGACTGGATCGTATTATCCGAGAGCCCCTTTTCGACTCGCAGATAGCTCAGAAATGTCCGGACATCCGCTTCCAGTGCCATTCCGTTCCTTCACTGGCGGCTAAGGTTTGAACCACGCCGCGAAACCCGCGCACCTTGCCGATTACTTCTAGACGTCCATCGCTGCGACGGGCATTACACGGTCCGCCCGACGCAGCAAAAGAAAAAACTCGCCTAGCTCTTCGCAACGCAGCAACCACGCTAATCCGAAATATATTCCGCTCGACAACGCGATGATTCCGGTGAGTAGCAACGCCTGCCGAAGAAAAGCGCCCGCACCCGCGAAGTGCGTAATCTTCAGCGCGCCGTAGCAGACTGCCGCCATCGCTCCGGCGCATGCTCCCATCTTACTCAATGACGCGGCCAGCCCCCTAGCTCCCAGCCGTCCGTGTCGCTTCCGGAAAATCGCAAACAGCAGAACAAAATTAAAATACGCCGCCAGCGAACTGGCCAGCGCCGGACTCCCATTCGAGAGATACTTCAGAAAGAAAACCAGGAACAATGAATTGAACACGATGTTCAGCGCTAGAGAATACGCTCCCACTTTTGCCGGCGTCATCGTGTCGTGCATCGAGTAATACATCGGCGTGATCAGTTTGATCGCCGCAAAAGCCGGCAAGCCGAGCGCATAGTAGAAAAGCGCGCGCGCCGTCAGCGCCGTGGATTCCGCCACGAACTTTCCGTGTTGAAACAGCACCTGCACGATCGGCTGCCGCAGTAGAATCAATCCCACCGCCGCCGGAATCGCAATGAACGACACGATTCGCAGCGAAAATCCGAATGTCCGCTTCATCTCCACGAAATCTTTCGCCGCCGCCTGCTGCGACAATGTGGGCAAAAGCGCCGTTGACATCGCCACCGCGCAAATTCCCATCACCAGCTGCGTCACGTGCTCGGCCACGTAAAGCGACATCACGCTTCCTGTCGGCATCCGCGACGACGTCGAGAAAATCTTGTCCACAAAAAAATTCAGCTGATAGACCCCTACTCCCAGCACGGCCGGCCCCATCAGGCGCGCTAGCTTCTGCACCCCCGGATCGCTGAACGACACTTCGGGATGAAATTGCATGCCTCGCCGCGCGAGCGCTGGGATCTGAATCGCGAACTGGATGATCCCGCCCAGCAGAATCCCGCACGCGATCGCCACTGCGGGCGTTTGAAAACGAGCCGGCGCCATTTCCATCACCGGCCGGTACACAGCTCCCAGCGAAAACAGAATCAGCGCCAGATTGAAAAATATCGGCGTCGCCGCGGGCAATGCGAACACCCGAAAGCTGTTGAGCATAGCCGCCGCGATCCCCGCCAGCGCGACAAAGAATATCGCCGGGATAATGATCCGCCCGAGAAAAACTGCCAGGTCCCACTGCGCCGAGTTGTGCGAGAAAATCGTGAAGAAGTGAATAATCTGGCGCGCGAACACCACTCCCAACACGGCGAGCACTCCCAGGGCGGCCGCCATATCCCAAAATACCTTTTGTGCGAATGACCATGCCGTGGCGCGCGGCTTGTCCCTCAAATACCCGCTGAACACCGGAATGAACGCCGCGCCCAGCGCCCCCTCCCCCGACAATCGCCGTATCAAGTTGGGAATGCCGAAAACAAGGACGAGCGAGTCGGCGGCGGGAGACGTCCCGAGCAGGAGGGCTACACGTTGATCTCGTAAGTATCCGCAAATCCGGCTGATAACGGTTACAAGGGCTATGACCGAGGCCGACTTTAGGAGGTGTCCTTTTACGGTCAATCGGTGGTGGCTCCGGTGCTAACCCTTTAAGCACCAATAACTTGACAAAAAATCGCGTAAGGATAACATAACATCCGGGAACTTAGCAAGAATCTACCCTAAAATGGCTCGTTCTGTGGCCCAAGCCGTCAAAAGCCGCGCCGCCGCATCGTCAACCCACAAGAAGGTGGTGGTCCTGCATCTTGACGGGACGCCCATGCGCGGCTACCTGAACCCCAGCTCCCTCGGACGCTCCGAGACCGTCGATCTGCTCACCCTGGACGGTGAGCACCGCTCCCTCGCCCTCGACGACGTGAAGTCCATCTACTTCGTCCGTGAATTCACCGACGACTTCGAGCCCGAGCGCAAAACCTTCCTCAGCCGACCCAAGCTCGACGGCCTCTGGGTCCGCCTACGCTTCCGCGACGACGACGTAATGGAAGGCATCGTAGCCAACGACCTCCTCGACATGCTCGACACAGGCGTCCAGCTAACGCCCCCCGACCTCCACGGCAATAACCTGCGCATGTTCATCCCCCGCTCAGCCCTGGCAGAGATGAAAGTCCTCGGCGTAGTCGGCATAGCCCGCCGCGCCCCACGTGACTCGCGCGCCGGCGCTACCGCAGCTCCCACGCAGCCAAAGCTTTTCTCCGAGTAGCCGCGCCACCCTCCCATCGCCGCAGCATGCGCAAAATGATCGTTCGTTACGGTAGCCACGGCGAACGCCGTCCCTCGTCGTGGCCTTCGGCTCGATGCATCCGCTGTGCGTTCGCTCCCCCCTGTAGCGCCGGTCTTCAGACCGGCAGGGTTGACGTGGCAGTTCGCGCCGCGTTCACTGCTGATCGACCCGCTGTACCTACCTTATCCCCATCCCAGTTTCGTCCTGAAGTTTTCGCCTCACCGGTGGGAGCCCCCTGATTTATCAGGGGGAGCCGGACTTCAGTCCGGCGAAAAAGCACTCGCTCCCTCGATGGGCTTTAGCCCTGGGAATTTCGCTAATCGTCAAACCACTTCCCGAACTACTTCATCCCCACTAACGCAAACTTCCACGCTCCATCGCTCTGCCGCTTCAACAAACGCATCCCCTTCTCATTCACGCTCACTGGCTCGTCCTTCGCCGACATCTTGTAAGTCGCCGCAAACGTTCCCACCTCCAGCGCCCATCCATCCGCGATCTGCACCTCCGTAATGACCGGCTCATACTTCAGCACTCGAAACTCCGGATAGGCAGCCTTCATTTTCGCGTACGCCTCTCCCATCGCTTTGATTCCCACCACAGGAGGCCCGGGAAATCCCAGATTGATCGCATCCTCCGACCACAAAGCCGTCAGGAAACTCTGGTCCTGCGTCAGCGTCGCTTCCACGTCCGCCCGATGCAGCTTCTCGATCGCCGCCAGGTCCGCCGCACGCGTGTCCTTCTGCCCCAGCGTCGCCGTCCGCGCGCTTTGAACGAACCCTCCGATTCCAACGCCCGCCAGAAACGCCACAGCAACCAGAATCGATGCGCGCTTCATAAACCCTCCTTAGAATTGTCTGCTGGGCCCCCGCTTCGTCGTTAAATTTTCGCCCTACGGTGGGAGCCCACGCTTCGTCGTGAAGTTTTCGCCTTACGGTGGGAGCCCCTGATTCATCAGGGGGAGCCGGACTTCAGTCCGGCGAAAAAGCTCTCGCTTCTTCAAAAGGGCTTTAGCCCCGGCGCGTTTCCCGCTCTAGCTCGGACGCGTCCCCGAATGAAAGGGATCTGGCTCCCCCGCCTCAGGCTCATCCTCCGGACTCGGAATATCGAGATTCACCACAATCGGCTCCTGCCCACTCCGCACAAGCACCGCCTCCACGGGCACATCCGCCCTCGCATTCAATTCCTGGTGCGGAACGTACGGCGGCACGTAAACAAAATCCCCCGGCCCAGCCTCATCCACAAACTCCAATTTCTCTCCCCAGCGCAGCCGCGCCCTCCCACTCACGATGTAAATCACCGTCTCAAGTTCCCCATGATGATGCGGCCCCGTCTTCGCGTGCGGATGAACCGTCACCGTCCCAGCCCAAAGCTTCTGCGCCCCCACTCGCGCATGCGAAATAGCTTCAGCCCGCGTCATCCCCCGCGTCTGCGGCGTGTTCGTGTCCAGTTCCCCGCTGCGGACAATGCGCACACCGTGATTTTTCCAGTCCGGCTTTTCGCCCACGGACCCTCCCGCCCTCTCCCAGCTGCGCTCAGAATACTTCACGCGCGCGCAAACTAAAACCTTATCGCTATCTCGATTCCCGCCCATATAGCGACATCGCCGTAGATCTCGCATTAGCGCAGGGCTCGAATGATCTTCCGTAACGCCGGCGTCCCGCCGGCTCTTTTTCCGGGGAAGCCGCTCGTTCATCTTGAAGCTGTTGTCGTACCGGTGGGAGCCCCGCTCATTGTGCAGTCGTTACCGTACCGGCGGGAGCCCTGCTTTCGCGGTGAAGTTCTGCCTTACCGACGGGAGCCCCCTGATTTATCAGGGGGAGCCGGACTTCAGTCCGGCGAAAAAATGCTCCCTCTCTGGAGAGGGCTTTAGCCCAGGGATCTACTACCCTGCGATCATTCGTATGGTTGGGCCGTACTTCGCCACTGCCACCTCAGCACGCGCCACTTGTTCTTCTATCAGCGGCAACATTACATCCGCGATATGCTTCGGCCCGTGCTGAATCCAGGAGCGTTCGAGTTCATCAAGGTTCTTCTTAGCGAACGATAGAACGTGGTCCTTAACATCGGCATGAACAATCGTCTGCTCCAATTTTTCAAGCCGAGCGCGCAGCCCCTTTGCAACCTGCTCGTGATCCATAAGGCAGATACTATCCGACTGACTGGCCAAATAAAAGCTGACCGATAACTGCCGCCCGCCCCAGGCACCGAAATCTCCCACGACTCCTGGGATCAGGTCCGTCCGACGACAACGTCGGAGACTCTATTCTCCGCCACTCATCCTCGATATGGTTTCCTCTGTGTTTCGCCTGGTTCTGCAGATTATCCTCGTGCACACCAACTACCACGCATTCAGCGCCGTAGGCGCGACACAATTTAGCCCAGCGCGTGAGCGCTGGGTCACAGTCTGCGCGAAGCGCACTTCCACTTGCGCAGCCCTACCCGCGCAAGCCTTTCGTCTGAGCTGCAATCGCAGGATGTCGATAGAACCTCAGTTCCTCTTTCCTCGGTTCCCAAAAGTGGAACTGCAAAATTGGCTGGTACTGGCTCTATCCCCAACCACAAATCCGTGCTACCGTTACCCGTTTTTATATGATGACAAAGACGTCACTATCAGCAGCCACTTCAGCCAGCCCCGTGGCACAGAGGGTTTACTCCGCCCCGCAAAGGTGCCTCGAAGCAGCCTCGATCCTCGCTCGCGACGCGAGAAGGTTTCAGTGGCACAGGCACTCCTGCCTGCCCAGAGGTATGAAGGGCCTGCGTGCCGTTGCCAAGCCGCTACCTCAACAGAGAGCAAAGGCCACCCTATCGCTACCCTCTAAATTCCTAATCGCAAATCCGCGATTAACTTTGCGCCTAAACCCTATAAGAATCTGCAAACTAAAAATCTCTAATCGCAAATTTTCGACGATTTTTCGTCCCGAATTTTCTCTTTTCTCTACCGTCGAGCCTCAAGCCTCGATCTTCCGGAACCTAATCGAGACGCCGCGATTAGAAATCACAATAAGCCCCCTTCTTTCAACCGCTTCCAATTTTATAATCGAGACAAAAGTGGGCTTTTCAGTGATTCCCACACCGAAAACCAGAATACAATGCGGGCCCGAAGGAGAGTCCGCATGAAACTTGGAGAGATCGCCGCAAAACTCGGCTGCAAGCTCGAAGGCGACGCGAACACCGAAATCCGAGGCGTCGCAGGAATCGAGGACGCCGGGCCGGGCGACCTGACGTTCCTGGCGAACCTAAAATATCGCCCGGCGCTTGAGACTACGCGCGCCTCCGCGATTCTCATCGCCCCCGACGCCGGAGCGGTCCCCGTCGCTGCCTTGCGCTCCGCGAATCCCTACCTCGATTTCGCGCGAGCCATCGAACTCTTTCATCCCGCGGCGGTATTCCCTGCCGCAGTGCATCCCACCGCCGTTATCGCAAAGTCAGCAAAGATCGGCACAGGAGCGCACATCGGCCCGTACTGCTTCGTTGATGAAGAGGTCGAGATAGGCCGCAACGCCGTGCTGCACAGCTTTGTAACGATCTATCGCGGCGCGAAAATCGGCGACGATTTCTTCGCCCACTCGCACTGCGCCGTGCGTGAGCACTGCCGCATCGGCCATCGCGTCCTGCTTCAGAACGGAGTCGTAATCGGCAGCGACGGCTTCGGCTTCGCGCGGCAATCCGACGGAACCTGGTACAAGATGCGCCAAAGCGGAATTGCGATCATCGGCGACGACGTCGAAGTCCAGGCCCAAAGCGCAGTCGATCGCGCCACGGTAGGCGAAACAAAAATCGGCCGCGGCACGAAACTCGACAACATGGTTCAGGTAGGACACGCCTCAAAGGTCGGTGAAGACACTTTGCTTTGCGGGCAGGTGGGCCTAGCGGGCACCACTCGCGTTGGCAACAAGTGCATTCTCGCCGGGCAAGTCGGCGCGGCGGGACATCTCACGATCGGCGACGGGGCAACGCTCACGGCACAATCAGGCGTGCCGAATGACGTGCCCGCCGGCGCGCTTTATTCCGGCTATCCGGCAATGGACAATCTTGCCTGGCGAAAATCCATTGCGGTGTTCAATCGCCTTCCCGATTTCCAAAAAGAGCTCCGCGAACTGCGCGCCGAAGTCGCCAGCCTTCGCTCGGCGGCGGGCAAATGATCGCCGTCAAAGCCGAACGCCGCGAGCATTGCCTATTGCGCGTCCTTCGGCCACGGCGGTTGGACAAGTGCCGGGAGCCCCGCCACAGCTTTCGGGTCCGGCGCCTTGAACGAAAGCTGCTCGGCGAGGAACGCAATGCGATCGCGAGTCGCGTCGGCGTTCAACGCGTGCGGTGCTTTGTAGATCTTCATCCGCTTCGGCTCACTCACCGCAGCGAAATAATCCTTGTCCATCTCCGGCGTAACGAATTGCTCGTCGCTCGCAAACTGCAGGAAAACGGCGGCCGGCGCTGCGTGCGACACGTACTTTCCAGTGTCTCCCCACGCATGCTCGGCCTGAAACGCATCAAACTTCTCAGCCCCGATTTTCTGCCGGTATTGCTCGTACATCGGCGATTTTTTAAATGTGTCGTCGGGCCAGCCGCCCGCCATCAGCACGAAAGATTTAAATCGCTTGTCGATTCCGCTGAGGAAGGCCCCCGCTCCCGCGCCGCAACTGTGACCCACATAAGCGAGCCGCTTCAAATCAACATCCGCGCGAGCCGCAAGCAGGTCGGCGCCGCGCCGAATGTTGATGTCCTGCTGCACGTCTACAGCAACCTGCTGCTCGTTTTGCGGCGACTTGTCCTCCACAAAACCGGGATGCACCGTCACATGATCCAGAAGCAACGACATCACTCCCGAGTGAGCCAGCACAATGGCTTCGTCCAAGAACTCCGTGCGGTTTTTTTTCTCGGAACCAGGCATGCACCAGTGACAATAGATGGCCGCCGGAAACGGCCCTTTGCCTGCAGGCACGACAAGATACGCCGTCACCACTCCGGCGTTCGGCCCGACGAGCGATGCGCGATCGCCAACCGGGGCTATGTATCTGATGTCGTAGATCTTGATGCCCTCTCGCTCCTCGACGCCAGCTCGCAACATTTTGAACGGCTGGTTTTTATCGTAAGCCCAATGACGAGCGAGGTCATCGTCCGCAGACGCAGCCCAAAGAGGAAGCAGCACGAAAAGAGCGAGCCATCGGTATCTCTTCATCGAATCCCCTTTCTACTCTCGAAACTTCGCGGCGTCATTTTACTACCGCGCTTGGGATTTCTCATCGGCGTGATCCGCGACGGAAAGCGGCTGCTGATCTTCGGGCAATCCCGCTGCGACGAGTTCTTCCACGCGCGCGAGCAATTCCATTCGCCGCTCCATCGTATATTGCGACGCATCCACGGGAGGACCAAACCGCACCACGGTTTCGCCTGGCCGCATCGTCCATTCGCCCTTGCGCATCAAGTGCTGCGCCCCCGAAATCGAAACCGGCACGATCGGCACTCCGGCTTCAATCGCCAGCGCGAAGGTTCCCTTCTTGAACGGCCTCAGTCGCCCGTCGGGACTTCGCGTGCCTTCCGGATAAACGGCGAGCGACAGTCCTTCCTTCAGCACGCCCAAGGCAACATTAACACTGGCGACCGCCGCTTCTTTATCGGCGCGATCGACGGGCACAAATTTCGCCAGGCGCATAGCAGTCGAGAGGATTGGGATGCGAAACAATTCGCTCTTGAGCAGCACGGAAACGCGCCGCGGAATTGCTGGGACGAACGCAATCGGATCGACGTTCGAAATATGATTGGCCGCGAAGATGCACACGCTGGGAGGAATATTCTCGAGGCCTTCCACGCGCACTCTGATTTTCGCAATTCGCAGCGACGCGCGCACCGTCTTCATCGCCACTTCGTACATGAGATCCGCCGTGCCGGTAAGAAGCGTCCACAAAATGAACAACGGCATGACCAGCAGAAGTGCCAACGCGAGGAACAGAACGACGGCAATGGTTCGTATCATTTTCCGTGTTGCAATTGTGAACTCGAACTGCGCTTCACAGCGAGCGAAGAGTTGAGCGCTCGGTCTCGCACCTTAGTCCGTGGTTCCACGCAGAAGACCCGCGCGGATGCGCAGTTGCTTCTCCGTTGGATGCGGCACCTCGACGACCGTGCAGCGGTTCTCTTCGCGCGAGCCAAGAGCAAACGTCAAATCGTGTTCCTCTCCATCGCGGCGGATCTTGAGCTTAACCGTTTCACCCGGCGCTCGTTCCCGGAACCAAGCCGAAAGTCTCGTTGAAACAGGCGCACCGTTCAGCTCCAACAGCAGATCGTCTGCGCGCAACCCGGCTGCTTGTGCCGAGCTTCCAGGTGTGACAGAAGCGACGACAGGGCCCTCCGCCGAACGAGTTGCGTAGAAGCCAGGATCTGCGCTCTTGCGCGATTCGCTCTTGAGAGTTAGACCTGCGTGGCTCAGGAACTGGTCATATGGAATTTCATCGAGCCCTGAAACGTAACGACGGAAGAAATCCTCAAAGCTTGTGCCGGATATTTCTTCTACGACTGAGCGGACTCCAGCGCTCTCGTCGTAGAACTTTCCCTGCTTCGCGGATTCGTTGAGACTTCGCAAGACGTCATCGAGAGATTTGTGATTGTCGGTGGCATTGCGAATCGCAAGATCGAGCATGTCGCCGATGAGCTGGCCCTTGTTGTAGTAGGAGATGCTGCGGTCAGCGAGATTGTACCCGTCATATTTATCGAACCAGGTATCGAGGCTCGATTCTTCCACGCTTTGCCATTTGTGGGCCGGACGCGATTGAAGCTCGCAAATCTGCTGTGCGAGATCGGTATACCATTTGTCTTTCGCCCAGATGCCGCTGCGTTCCAGAGTGAACGAGCCGTATGTGCTCGTGACGCCCTCGGCAAACCAGAGCGCGCGCGAATACTGTTCTTTCGTATAGTCCACGGGCTCGAGACTTTGTGGACGGATTCGTTTCACATTCCAGGCGTGAAAGAATTCGTGCGAGGCAATCGCCGAAACCATTTCGACCGAGCTGCCGCCAATCGCAGTGCTGTTGGCATGCTCCATTCCTCCGCCGCCCGCATCCGGATACGTCCCGATGTGGAAGAAGAATGTGTATTCCTTGAACGGCGGTCCGCCCATCAGCTTCACTTCATAGCCAGTAATTCGTTTCAGTGAGTCCTCGAGCGTGGCGCGGTTCCATTCCCTGGAATCGACAACCACCCGGAAATGCGCGCCGCCATTGTCGAATTCAAACTCCTCGAATTTGCCGACTTCCACCGGAGCATCCACCAGCTTGTCGTAGCTCTCCGCGGTGAATGAGTTTGGCGCGGCACCGGAAGGAAGTTCGGCGATCGATCGCCATTCGGACGGGACGTCTGTGAACTTGACCTCGACATCTTCCGCGCGACGGTCGGGGGCATACATGAGAATCTCAGCAAAGTTCGCGAAGGCGTGGTGCGCGTTTAACTGCGAGTTGAACGGCCCTGATTCGTCCCAGGATATGGAATATTCGATCTCGATCGAACCATCGACCGCCGCCGCCGCTGGAATTCGCCAAGTTTGCTTATCCAATTTGTACGGAACGACCGGCGTTGCACCAGCCCCGGCGTTGCCGATTCGAACATCGCGAACTCGATAAGCAAAATCCCTGACCTGATAAAGAGCGTTCCACGCGGGCAAGGCCACGATTAAATCGTGCTGGTCTGCCGCGATAGGAACTCGCATCTCGACTTGAAACTGATGCTTTTCCGGATGTGCCAGCGAAATCTTGTAGTTGATCGTCGCGTTGGCTGTGCCGACGGCGAAGAACAAGCCGAACGATACGATGAAAAGAACATGTCGCCGCCGGACCATACGACGCTTCATGCGCGAACTCCCGCACGGGATTTTAGTTTTTCGAGCAGTTTGATGCAGAGACCATCGAAGCTGCCGTTCGACATCACCATGACCATGTCGCCCGGCTTCACATTGTCGGCAAAATACTCGGCAATCGCGTCCGCCGACGAAAAAGCCTGCGCAGAGCGGCCCCGCTTGCGAATCGATTCGGCCACCGCGTCCGGAGAGAAGCGATCCTCGTCAGTAAGCAATTGAGCCCGATTTACCGGGCCGATCGCAACCACATCGGCGACTGCCAACGCTTCCGGCAACACATCCTGAAATATCTTGCGCCGCATCGTGTTCGATCGCGGCTCAATCGCCGCCCAGACTTTGCGGCCCGGCCAGCGCGTGCGGGTGGCTTCGAGAGTCATGCGAATGGCGGTTGGATGGTGTGCGAAGTCTTCTACCACCAGGATACCGCCCGCTTCGCCTTTGATTTCCATCCGGCGGCGGACACTTTGAAAAGTGGCCATGGCGCGTTCGATTGCTTCGCATTCAACGCCGCGTCCATAGGCGATTGCGATTGCAGCGAGAGCGTCCAGCACATTGTGCCGCCCCGCCACTGGCGTGCGGACGCGCGTGACTTCGCTGCCTTTATACACAACGCGGAATTCCGTCGCGTTGTCGTGCCACAGAATATCGCCCGCGCACCAATCGCACTCGGGCGTGAGGCCAAAGGTCTCCACCGGGCAGAATGCTTTCGCAGCCGCTAGCTTCAAATCCGCGCTCTCACCCCAGATGAGAACGCGTCCGCGCCGCGGAACAAGATTTACGAGGCGGCGAAACTGGAGAGCGATTGATTCGAGGTCTGGATAGATATCCGCGTGGTCATATTCAAGCGAGGTGAGAATCAATTCGTCGGGATGGTAGTGGAGAAATTTCGGGCCGCGATCGAAAAACGCGGTCTCGTATTCGTCGCCCTCGATGATGAACTCTTCTCCGCCGCCGAGCCCGTAGCTGCGATCGTTGAAATTCGGGACCACGCCACCGACGAGGAAATCCGGCCGGCGCCCGGCGACATGGAAAATCCAGGCGAGCATGGCGGTGGTTGTGGTCTTGCCGTGTGTTCCGGCGACGACGATCGAGGTATGGCCACGGATGAAATAGTCCTCAAGAAGCTGCGGCATCGAACAGTACGGAATTTTTTCGTCGAGGATGGCTTCCAGTTCCGGATTTCCGCGCGCGATCACGTTGCCGATGACGACCAGATCGGGGATGGGCTTTAGATTCTTTGCACGGAAGCCTTCGTTCCAGGGGATGCCGAGCGAATCAAGCAGCGTGGAGGCCGGCGGGTAGACGTTTATGTCAGAGCCCGTAACATGGAAACCGCGCTCTTTCAGCATGCCGGCTACGGGGGCCATGGCTGAGCCAGCGATTCCGAGGAGATGGATGTGTTCGGCGTTTTTTTCGGTGCGCGTCAAGTCACTTTGCCTCAAAGGAACAGTCAACAACGCCGGCCGGAGGCCCTTCGTGCCTCAGGACAAGCCAGCGGTACGAAAAGCAACGTCAAAAGCGCCAAAAACACCTCGGCGCCGCGAAAATCATGACGAGCAGGCTGGCTCCAGGATTTCGAGCTTGCCTTCGCCATCGGCCGATAGACGCGCCTGAACGCCTAATGGAAGCGTGAGCATCGGCCGAGAAGTGTGTCCGATCGGCGCGCCGAACACGATGGGAATCCCGAGCGGCGCTAGAATGCGGCGGACCACATCTTTCACGGTCTCGGTTCCGGCTGGCGGATTGCTCTCAGGAAAATCTCCGAGGACGATACCTGTGACACCGCGGAGTTTTCCGGCTTGCTTCAGGTGCATCAACGCCCGATCCACTTGCCATGGCTTCATGGCGCGGTCTTCGAGAATCAGAATCGAGCCGCGTGTATCAAGCTCCCACGGAGTTCCAATCGTTGCTTCGACCAAGTTCAAGCAGCCGCCGAGAAGTGTGCCCTCGCTAGAACCTGCACTGATTGACTCACCTTTGAGCCCTACAGACCAACCTTTCGATGCTGCCAAAGCTCGCTCGAAACTCTCTGGATCGTATCCTTCCGGAGCATCGGCGCCGCGATCGAGTCCTACGGCAACCATTGGTCCGTGGATCGTCACCCAACGAAAGTTCTGCCACAGATATGCGTGCAGCGAGGTGATGTCACTGAATCCACACAGAATCTTGGGGGCAGTTCCCTCAAGGCGAAGGCAATCGAGCAAGTAGTTCGAACCGTACCCGCCACGCGTACAGATGATCGCTCGCGTGTCCTTCTCGGCGATTGCGGCTTTCAATGCGCTACAACGCGACTCTGCCGATCCAGCAAAAAAGCCGTGTTTCGCAAGAACCTCGTCGCGATCCAACTTCGGCGCATAGCCAAGCCTCGCCAACTCGTCGCATCCGCTTTTCAGGCGCTCCTCTGCGACAGGACTCGAGAGCGAGAGAACGCGGATTGCGTCGCCAGATCGCAGCGCGCGCGGCTTCAAAGGTTGGGGCATGTGTCGCAATCGAGAATAAGGAATTTTCAAAGGCGAGTCCAGAAGCGCGGCGCGAAGCGTTTACATAAGAGCAGCACTGCACGGCATCGAAGAGTACGCCGTGCGCGCGCAACTAACTAATTGACCGGGAAATTCTTCGAGGGAGAAACGCCGCCACCGGGCGCAGGATTCGAAACCGATATACTTCCAGAACCGGCTGTGGCCAGATCTTGCGTGGTGAAATTCACTGTCAGCTGCGACGCACTCACGAAAGTGGTGGCGCGGGGGCTTCCGTACCAATTCACGACGGATGTTTGCACGAAACCCGTTCCAGCAACACTGACCGTGAACGGTCCCATCGTTCCCGCCGTGACGCTGGGAGGATTAAATCCGGTGATGGTGGGCGCGCCATTAGCAACAGGATTGACTACAAGAGTGAGCGCGTTGGACGCACCCCCGGGCGATGGATTTGCGACGGTCACTTGAACCGACGCGTCCGGAACTGCGACATCCGCCGCGGTAATGGACATTTCGACTTGGCCGGTAGTTTTGTTGAACTTGCTGGGGCGAGATGTGCCGTCCAAAAATCCGACCGTATTGGCTTCGAGTCCCGTTCCGCTGACAAACAGCGTGAAATCGGCGCTACCGGCGGTGATGCTGTCCGGAGAAATTGAACCGATGGACGGAGTGGGTATATTGCCTGTACCGCTAGAGCAACTGTTCAACGAAAAAAGTGCTGATGCTAACAGGGCAGCCGCAGTCCACCGCAAACGCTTCAAGAAAACCTCCTGAAATCTTTCGGGAACCCCGACGCCGCTCGGGCTCGGAAACCCGCGGCTCTTCGCGCGAGGAAAACCGAAGAACCTGCAAAAAATCCGCCGCCAGCGCGAGCACTCGAATTGATAGCATCCGTCGCGCAGGCCGTCAACTCGGATTCCCATGTCCGCGGAATGGTTGGCTCCCGGCTCATCGTGCCCGGCCCTGCAAATCTATGGCACCACAGGACGTGCCTCGCAATGCACATTGAGCGCGTTGAGACGGTTCAACAATTCGCGCTCTTTCGGCGTGCCGACTTCTGCGTCGAATTCGATAATCGCAGGGCCCGTCTGAGACTTGTGCGTTTTCCATCGCACCGCTTGAATCCCGGCCTCCTGGACAATCTGGTGAACGTGTTCCAGGATGCTCGGGTCGCCCTGCGGCGTGGTCATTGTGAAAGTCAACATGCGAGTATGCAGGCCGATTCGATCCTCGATGAGTCCCAGAAAAACCAGCGAGACGAGAAGAAGCAGCGTGGTGAAAACCGCGGTCATCGGAAAGCCGGCTCCGACGGTCATACCAACACTCGCAATCATGAAAATCGTGGCCGCGCTCGTGATGCCTGTCACGGCGCCGCGCTCCCGCAGCACCACACCGGCGCCGATGAAGCCGATGCCCGGGATAATTTGAGCGGCGATGCGCGTGTGGTCGCCGCCTACGTCGGACGCCATTTCGTACGACATGATCGTAAAGAGGGCCGCGCCGATGCAGATCAACATCATGGTGCGCAGGCCGGCGGGCTTGTGGCGCAGCTCGCGCTCAAGCCCAACGGCGCCGCCCAGAAGAGCGGCGAGCAGGAGCCTACCAACGATTACGGCGTTCAGGTCGTGGAGCATCCCGTCCCTCCCTGCGGCAGCGCGATTTTGCGATGTGCGATTCTACAATGCCCATAGGGCGAATCGCCCACCTGCCGCCTATAGCGTGAACGAAGTGAGCTTGGAAAAATGTCGGGCGCGAGCCTTAATTTCGCTGAGCTTCAAGGTGGTGAGACGTTCGACACCGAAGCGCTCGCATGTGAAGCTGCCCATCACTGAACCATATACCATCGCGCGGCGCAGCGACTTTTCGTTCACGCGGCCGTCGCGGGCAAGCGAGCCCATAAAGCCGCCGGCAAAACTATCGCCCGCGCCAGTAGGATCGTGAACCTCTTCCAGCGGAAACGCAGGGACCGCGAACAGAAAATCGCGATGTACGAGGAGCGCCCCATGTTCCCCGCGCTTGATGACCAGGATTTTGGGCCCCATTTTGAAGATGTCTTTGGCGGCGCGAGTGAGGTTGTGTTCGCCGGTTAGCTGGCGCGTTTCGTCGTCGTTGATCACGAGCACATGAATGTGTCTCAGCGTCTCGCGCAGTTCGCTTCCCGTGCGCTCGATCCAGTAGTTCATCGAGTCGAGGCCCACGAGCACGGGCTTGCGCTTCACCTGCTTGAGCACGGAGAGTTGCAGCGTCGGCTGAATGTTCCCGAGAAAAATAAACGACGTATCGAGATAGGATTTCGGCAGCTTTGGCTGAAAATCCGCGAACACGTTCAGCTCGGTGGTGAGCGTGGTGCGTTCGTTCATATTCTGGTTGTAACGCCCTGCCCAGAAGAACGATTTGCCGGAAGCGTGCTCTAGGCCTTCAAGATCAATTCGTCCGTTGCGCCCGCCAAGGATGGCTTTTTCGCGCGCGGTGAAATCATCACCCACGATTCCCACCACGCGCACTGGCGTGAAGTGGCTGGCGGCCAGCGCGAAATAGCTCGCGGCGCCGCCGAGCGTCTTTTCCACTTTGCCAAATGGCGTTTCGATTCCGTCGAACGCAACCGAGCCTACTACCAGCAGTGACATGAACGCTCCAGATTACGAGAGGTATCTGCCCACGAGAGGTGCGAGCCGTTTCTTTGCGGCCGCTGGAATCATTTTGCGATCGGTGAGAATGGCGTGCGCGAGCGCCGACCCGCACTTGCAGCCGCGGTCTTCGGGAAGATCGCGCACGGCTTCCCTCACGGCGCGCTGGACGTTCTCCGCGTTGCGGTTCAGATTCGAAATAACTTCCGTCACCGTGACGGCGTCGTGCTGCGGATGCCAGCAATCGTAATCGGTAATCATCGCAATCGTCGCGTAGCAGATTTCAGCCTCGCGGGCGAGCTTCGCTTCGGTGAGATTCGTCATGCCGATTACGTCGAAGCGGAGCTGGCGGTAGGTGTGCGACTCCGCGAGTGTCGAGAATTGCGGGCCTTCCATGCAAACGTAGGTGCCGCCGCGATGCGTCTTTACGCCGGCGTGCTCGGAGGCGTCCGCGAGGTGCGCTGAAAGATGCGTGCAAGTGGGCTTGTCGAAGCCGACGTGAGCCACGATGCCGCCACCGAAAAATGTGGCGACTCGCAGGCGCGTGCGATCGAAGAACTGGTCGGGGATGAGGAAATCGAGCGGCGGCAGATCATCGCGCAGCGAGCCTACCGCGCTTACGGAAATAATTCGTTCCGCGCCGAGCAGCTTCATCGCGAAGATGTTCGCGCGATAGTTGATTTCGCTCGGAGAGAGGAGATGGCCGCGTCCGTGGCGGGCGAGAAACGCGACGCGACGATCTTCGAGCGTCCCCGTGATAAAAGCGTCCGAGGGATCGCCGAAGGGAGTCTTCACGCGGACTTCGCGTGCGCCGGAAAGGCCGGGCATGCTGTAGAGGCCGCTGCCGCCGATGATGCCGATCTCGATCGGTTCTTTCGCGCTGCTACGCTTTTTGGACTTGGGCATGCATCAATCCACCTTTACGGGCTCGATTTCTATTTTGCCTTCACGCTCTCGAAGATATGCAGCGGGAACGTGCGGATCGTGCACGAAGAGCGCGAGCCATTCTCCCTGCACCACTTGCGGAATCCATTTTTTCTTGTTCTCAAGCGTCTGCAGCGGGTAGAGGTCATAGCCCATGATCCAGGGCAGCGAAAGATGCGTGGTCATGGGAATCAGGTCATCGAACAGAAACGCCACCTTGCCGCCGCCGTGAAGCCTCACGCACATCATGTCCGCGTTGTGTCCGGGCGTGCGAATCAGCTCTACTCCCGGCGCGATCACGCGATCGTCACCGATCAGCGATAGCTTCCCCGCTGCTTCGAGTGGCATAAAATTGTCGGGAAAATAGCTGGCGCGGTCGCGCTCGGTGGGATTTTTGGCGTGCTCGAATTCGCCGCGCTGCACCACGTAGCGTGCGTTGCGAAAGGTCGGAATAACCTTGTCATTTGCGATACGAGTGTTGCCGCCGCAGTGATCGAAATGCAAATGCGTGTTGATGACGATGTCGATGTCGTCGGCATGGTGTCCGTAGTGGCGGAGGCCTTCGATTAGAGTGGGGCCTTCGAGCGCGTAGATGTCGCGAAATTTGTCGTTGTGCTTGTCGCCGGCGCCGGTTTCGATCAGGATGCGCTTGCCGCCGGCGTGGACGAGCACAGAATTCATCGCCATCGAGATGCGATTCCGCGCATCCGCTGGTGCTTTCTTTTCCCACATCGGCTTGGGAATCACGCCGAACATCGCGCCGCCGTCGAGAGCGAAGCGGCCGGCTTCGATAATGTGAAATTCCAGGTCGCCCAGTTTCAACGCTTGGCTCCAATTCCAGCGCGGGCGAGAATTTCGTTCACCGCGGCGTAGGGGTCTTTTTTTCGAGCTGCCACATCTGCCGCCAGTGCGTCGAACTGCGCTTCATCCATATGCGCTCCCACCACTCGTTCCATCAGCCGGCTCTCGAGCAGGCGCAATAACCACTCCTTCCAGTGCGCCACTTCGCGTGCGCGGCGCTCCTGCGCCTGATCGAAATGCGCGCGGAAGAGTTCGATCTGGTGCGCCAGGGCGTCGATGCCTTTATTTTCCGTGGCGATGGTTCGCACGATTGGCGGCTTCCAACCCTCGCGCTCTGGAACGATGCCGAGAACGCCGCGCAGCTGCTGCTCGAAGCGGTCGGCGCCTTCGCGGTCCGATTTGTTGATCACGAAAATGTCGCCAATTTCCATCAAGCCGGCCTTCAGGCTCTGCACGTCGTCGCCCATGCCCGGTACCAGCACCACGATCGTGCAATCCGCCAGCCGCACAATTTGAATCTCGCCCTGCCCCACGCCGACCGTCTCAACCAGGATCATCTGCTTGCCCGCCGCATCGAGAAGCAGCGCCGTGTCGCCGGTGGCTTGCGCTAGTCCGCCCAGATAGCCGCGCGTGGCCATCGAGCGGATGAAGATTCCTGAGTCGGTGGCATGGCCTTGCATGCGGACGCGGTCGCCGAGAATCGCGCCGCCCGTGAATGGACTCGACGGGTCCACCGCGATGATGCCGACGGTCTTCTTCTCGCCGCGATAATGGCCGGCCAGGCGATCTACGAGCGTGCTCTTGCCCGTGCCCGGCGCGCCGGTGACACCGACCAAATACGCATTGCCCGTGTAAGGGAACACCTGACGGAGGATTTCTTCCGCTTCGGTCGAGCGATTTTCAATCGCGGAGACGGCACGCGAAATCGCGCGGACGTCGCCCGCCCGCACCTGCTCTGCCCAGTTTTCGACGGAAACGGTCATTTGGCCGAGGATAATTCTCGCACAAGTGGCAATTATTTCTTGCCGAGAATCTGGCGGGCGATGACGAGGCGCTGGATTTCGCTGGTGCCTTCGCCGATCGTGCAGAGTTTTACGTCGCGATAATATTTTTCGGCCGGGTAATCCTTGATGAAGCCGTAGCCGCCGTGGATTTGGACCGCTTCGTTGGCCACGCGGACGGCTACCTCTCCGGCGTAGAGCTTGGCCATGCTGGATTCGCGGGTGATACGTGAATCGTGATCACCGGCGGCGATGGCGCGATCGGCGAGCCATGCGGCTTGATAGGTGAGCAGCCTGGCGGCTTCGATTTGTGTGGCCATGTCGGCGAGTTTGAATTGGATTGCCTGGAAATCGGCGATGGGCTTGCCGAATTGCTTGCGCTGTTTGGCGTATTTCACCGAGCATTCATAGGCGCCTTGAGCCATTCCGAGTCCCAGCGCCGCGATCGAGATTCGGCCGCCGTCGAGGATTTGAAGGCTGTTGACGAACCCCTCGCCTTCTTTGCCGAGAAGATTTTCGGCGGATACTTTGCAATCGGTGAAAACCACTTCGGAGGTGTCGCTGGCGCGCAGGCCGAGCTTGTTCTCTTTTTTACCGGGACGGAAACCCGGAGTTCCCTTCTCGATGATGAACGCCGAAATGCCATGACTTTTCTTCGAGGCGTCGGTGACGGCCATTCCGACGCAGACGTCTGCATAGTGGCCGTTCGTGGTGAAGGTCTTCGAGCCGTTGAGTAGCCAGCCGCTGTCCTTGCGCATGGCGGTGGTGCGTGTTCCGCCTGCATCGGAGCCGGCTTCGGGCTCCGTGAGCGACCAGCAGCCCAGCTTCTTCCCCTGCGCCAGCGGCGTGACGTATTTCTTCTTTTGTTCTTCGGTTCCGAACTTATAGATGTGATTGGTACACAGCGAATTGTGGGCGGCGACGATGATTCCAATTGAGCCGTCCACGCGCGACAGCTCTTCAATGATTACGGCGTACTCGACGTAACCCATTCCCGCGCCGCCATATTTTTCCGGGAAGATAACGCCGAGAAATCCCATTTCAGCGAGCTTTGGAATTATTTCGGAAGGAAACTTGGAAACCTCGTCCCATTCCATCACGTGCGGAAGAATTTCGGCGTCGGCGAACTCGCGAACGGTGCGCCGCAACTGCTTTTGTTCATCGGTGAGTGAGAATTCCAAGAGTCCCTCGCTATAAATTACGGATATATGTGACTGTGGGTTTCATTTATACCATAGCGGCGGCCAATTCGGCACTCCGGCTTTCGGCGTTCGTGTCTACCAGCCTTCTTTGGCGCCGTTTTTCTTGTTTTGGTCGTCGAGCCAGGCTTTGAGAGGACCGAAATACTCGAGCATGGCGCTGGCGTCCATTTGTCTCTGGCCGGTGAGCGCTTCGAGAGCGTCAGGCCACGGGCGGCTCTTTCCCATTTCGAGCATCTTGGCAAGTTTCGCGCCGGCCTCTTTGTTGTCGTAGATCGAGCAGCGATTCAGAGGGCCCGTGTAGCCGGCCGTCTTGCACAAGGCGCGATGAAACTGAAATTGAAGAATTGCCGCCATGAAGTAGCGGGCGTATGGAGTGTTCGCAGGTATGTGGTATTTCGCGGCCGGGTCGAAATCCGCCTCGCTGCGCGCCACAGGCGGAACAATTCCCTGATATTCCAGGCGGAGGTCCCACCAGGCCTTGTTGTAATCCGAAGGGGCGATTTTCCCGGAGAAAACGCCCCAGCGCCATTTGTCAATCATCAAGCCGAAAGGTAGAAAGGCGACTTTGTCGAGCGCTTTGCCCATCAACAGGCCAATATCGGACGCCGCGGGCGGAACTGTTTCGATCAGCCCGATCTGCTTCAGATATTCAGGGGTGACCGAAAGCGCGATCGTGTCGCCGATCGCTTCGTGAAAGCCGTCGTTGGCACTCTCGCGGAAGAGTGGCGGCTGCTTATCGTAGGCACGCTGATAGAAATTGTGTCCGAGCTCGTGATGAATCACGGAAAAATGCTCGGCCTTCTGCTCGATGCACATTTTGATGCGCAGGTCATCAACGTAATCAACGTCCCAGGCGCTTGCATGGCAGACCACTTCGCGGTCGCGCGGCTTCGTGAACATCGAGCGATTCCAGAACGTTGGCGGCAGAGCTGAAAACCCGAGCGACATGAAGAAACGCTCGCCATAGTGCACCATGTCAACTGGGCCGATATTCTTGGCCTTCAAGATCTCGCTGAGGTCGTAGCCCGGATCCGCATTGGGCGGCGCTACGAGAGGGTAGATATTCGACCAGTCCTGCGCCCACATATTGCCGAGGAGATCAGCCGGGATGGGCGCACCTTCGCGCACTACCGAGGTTCCATATTTTTTCGCAAGCTGCGAACGCACGTATGTGTAAAGCGAAATGTAGAGCGGACGCACCTGCTGCCAAAGGCGATCGAGGTCCGCGCTGAAGGCGTCGGGCGGCATGTCGTAGCCCGCGCGCCACATCTCACCTACGTTCGCGAATCCGAGCTCGCGCGCGCCTTTATTGGCGAGCACAACCATGCGCGAATATTTCGCGCGCATGGGAGGTGCAATCGAATGCCAGCCGACCCACACGCGCTCGAGTTCCTTTGGATCGCGGCTCGACGCCATAATGTTTTCCATATCGTTGAGCGTGAGGCATTTTCCCTGGGCGCCATCCGGACACCACTTCCCTTGCCCGTAGTCGCTTTCGAGCGAAGCCACGATTTGCGAGAGTTCAGTTTGCTCGGCAGGATCGCGCGGCGCGGGAATATCCACAGAGTGTTTCAGAAGATAAATCTTTCGCGCCACGTCTTCGGGCAGCTTCAAGTGTTCGTATTGATTCGATTGCGCGGCGAGATCGGCGGTGGTCGCTTTGACTACCTGGTCCGCCTGAGCGGAGAGGATTTCCGTATCGTGGGTGATGAAGGTTTGGTGGACCCATTGGGCACGGCTGGCACGAATCCATATGTCGAGGAGTTTCGTTTCGGCGGCCTCGGTGAATTTGCGGGCTGCTTCGGGCGTTACGTCCGCGCGTTTCTCCGGAGCTTGAATCGCGGCTTCTGGCGAGCTTCCTGCATGAATGGTCATCAGTCCACCTGATATCAGAATAAAAATCGCGCCCGACCATAGGAGTTTCTGAGTCCGCGAAGGGTTCACTCTTCTCTCCTAGTGTGCCGCAGCCGCTGGGGCGCGGCCTATGATGACTTCTGCTGTTGCGGCGAGGGCGCGCTCGATTCCGGCACGGTCTACGTCGTAGTGCGTCACCATACGAATGGCGAATTTGTCGGATGAGCCGCAGAGAATTTGGTGCTTGCCGAGATCGGAGCAGATGTCGTCGGCAGTGCGGCCGGTGGCGCGAACATCGAAAATCACGATGTTGGTCGCGACTTTCTTCGGATCGATTGCTACACCTTTGATCTTGGAGAGACCGTTTGCAAGATAACGACCATTCTCGTGGTCACGATGCAGAATTTTTGGCGTTTCTTCGAGCGCGAGGAGGCCCGCAGCGGCAAGAATTCCTATCTGGCGCATTCCGCCGCCCAGCAACTTCCGTCCGATGTGGGCTTTCTCGATGAAGTCGCGTGGACCCAGGAGCAGCGAGCCGGCGGGCGCACCGAGACCCTTCGAGAGACAAAACATTACAGAATCGAATTTGCGGGTGAGGTCGGCGACGCTGCGGCTGAGAGCGACTGACGCGTTGAAAATTCGGGCGCCGTCGAGATGTACTTTGAGATTTGCCGCGTGCGCGTGGTCGCAGATGTTGTCGGAAACTTCTTGCGGATAGACGGTGCCGCCCTGCATGTTGTGCGTGTTTTCCAGGGCGACGAGCGCGGTCTGGGAATCGTAATAAATTTTCGGACGGATGAGCGGCTCGATCAGTTCCCAGGTGAGGATGCCGTCGGGCGCGGGCGTTGGACGCGGCAGGCATCCCGCGATCGCCGAAATCGAAGCAAGTTCGTAGAGATTGATGTGCGCGCGCTGCTCGCAGATTACTTCGCTCGTCGGAGGCGCCCAGCCTTTGATGGCGAGGAGGTTGCCCATGCAGCCGGTAGGTACAAAAAGCGCGGCTTCCTTTTCGAAAATTTCGGCGGCGCGTTTTTGAAGATGATTGACGGTGGGATCCTCGCCGTAGACGTCGTCGCCGACTTCGGCTTCGGCCATGGCGCGGCGCATGGCGGGAGTTGGTTTTGTGACGGTGTCACTGCGAAGATCGACGGGAGTCATGAGCGTTTTTCACTCGTTTCGAGGGGTTTTGAAAGGGCGAAAAAGGCGTTTTTGTTGCTGTTAGAAAATTGTTTAGTGGCGTGTTCTCTGCTACATAGCTTATTTTCTGCAATTCGAATGTTGCGATTAGCCTTTTCTTCGCCTAGGTGGCACTCGCACTCAAGGGTCGATGAGTGGTGAGCCGGGGCCGGTCGCGCGTGGCATCTGACGCTTTGATGCCTTGAAATTTGTGTGGGGAAAAGGGGATGCGAGGAATGCTGCCGCTTGGCTGCAGGGTGCTGGTCTTGAATCTCTCGTGTCATTTGCGGCAATAAGGCTAGCACGGAAAAACGCGGATTCAATGGGTTCTTCTCCGACGACATTTGCGACAAAGATGATGATCGCGGACGAGCAAATGTTCCTGAGAAGCCGAATGGCGCCAGCCGAATTATCAGGTGAGGAGTTCAGCGAGGATGGAACTCGAGATCGTGAGATGTTTCGGGGAGAGGCGCAGTCGCTCGCGTTCCCGATCGAGGAGACTTTGCGCTTGGAGAGAATCGATTTGGCGGTGGATCGCGGCGAAGCGGGCGCGAGCACCGTTTGCGCTGGGCGAGGAGTAGTCGCGTTCGATGCGGGCTAGGTCGATGCCGTCGAGCTGGCGTAGGCCGAGGAAGAATTCTTCTTCGAGGGCTTGCTCCGGTGTGACTGGCTCGATTTGCTCGCGTGGGGTGATTCCCTGCTCGATCATGGCGACATACTTCGCGGAGTCGTGGACGTTGGCCCAGCGCGTTTTTCCGTCGAAGGAGTGCGCGCCGGCGCCTAAGCCCAAGTAGGGTTCGCGCCGCCAATACTTGAGATTGTGGCGCGAGCTGCGGCCTGGGAGCGCCCAGTTTGATATCTCGTAATGATCGTAACCGGCTGCCGCGAGACGCGTGCATGCCGAATCGTAGAATTCGGCTTGCGTGTCGTCCGGCGGAATTGCGGGGGCGCTGTAACGCGTACCGCCTGCGAGAGATTCTTTGCCGAGGTGGCTGCCTTCGTCCACTTCCAGCATGTAGATCGAGATGTGTTCGGGGCGCAGAGCGAGAAGTTCGTTGACAGATTGTTCCCAGGATTCGCGCGTCTGGTCCGGGAGACCGATTATGAGATCCATGCTGATGTTGTCGAATCCTGCTGTGCGGAGGGTTTCGGTGGCGCGAGCAACATCTGTCCGGCGGTGCATACGGCCAGTGGCTTGGAGTTCGCGGTCGTTGAAAGATTGGACGCCGAGGCTGATGCGATTGAAGCCTGCCGCGAGCCACGAGTTTGCTTTTTCGGGTGTGATTGTTTCGGGGTCCGCTTCGAGAGTGATTTCGGGAGTCTCGAACGAATAGTTTGCGCGCAAAACGTCGAGAATTTTGGCAAGAGCAGCGGAATCGAGAAGGCTTGGTGTGCCGCCGCCGAAATATACTGTGTCCGCGACAGGTGCACGGTCCGAGCTCGACGCCGCCGATTCAAGAACTTCGCGGGACACTGCGTTCGCGTATGGCTGATAGCGCTCGCGCGAAACGACGCCCGTGTGGAAATTGCAGTAGGTGCATTTTGTCTGGCAGAACGGAACCTGGATGTAGATACCTAGAGTCATCGCGATAGCGCAATTGTACCGCACAGGCGTAGAGGTCGTTCGGCGATGCTCAGGGCGGGCAGTTGCGGGACAATTTCGAAGGTGTTTGACACAACGCTTCCGAACTCTGGTGGATGCCAAGGCGGTCCTGGGTCGCCATAAGTAAGGAAGTACCAAACGCGAACGCGATACTCCCCTCCTCCGCCAGCCACGGCAAATTCGAAGCGAACTGTTTGACCAGGATATAAGCTTGGTGCCGCCGGCGGACCCGGCCACGGAAGGATGTGGCCGCCGGGACGTGAAATGATCCATTTCGTATCGTCGTGCCGTTCCACATCCATCGGTAACGGATTCACTGCGATTTCGGCCGGCTTAGTGCTCTCGTTGACGGGAATTGCGAGCTCGATGGGCTCGCTCGAAACGTTTGTTATTTTGACGGTTGTTAGCTCCCAGTTCCAGTTCTTGCCGGACAGAATCTCCACACGAAGCGGACCCTGCGCCGCTACGATTCGCGGAAAGAATATGATAACAACGGCGGCCATTCCGAGATTTGATCGATAATTCATCGCCGAAACCGGGGACACTGACGAAACCGATACTTAGAATCTATCACAGCAGTTGTAATTGATGTGTGGAGGTCATTCTAATCGGGGACGAGCTTGACATGAAGTTCGCGGGTTCGGGGGCCGTCGAATTCGGCGAAGAAGATGACCTGCCAGCGGCCGAGAGCGAGCCGGCCTTTCTCGATGAATATTGTTTCGGACGAGCCTACGAGCGCGGTCTTGCTGTGCGAGTCGGAATTGCCTTCTGCGTGCTTGAAGAGGGGGCTATCGGGGACGAGGCGATCGAAGGCGCCTTCCATGTCGCGGGCGACATCAGGGTCGTAGCCTTCATTGACGATCACGCCTGCGGTGGTGTGCGGCACGTAGAGATGGCAGAGTCCGGACTGGATTCCGGAATCGCGAACGAGGCTTTCGATGTCTGCGGTAACGTTTTTGAGTTCAGTCCGGCGCGTGGTGCGGACCGTGATTTTGTGCACAGAGTGTACGCCTGAACCTTCTCGCTTAGTGGTCATTTATATCGATGAAGTCGCGGAGAACTGCTGCGACCTCTTCGAGCCGGGGATGCAAGACCGTCCGCGGAGTTCCAGGCTATAGCACGACTTACGCGAATATTAGTCTGCTAGTGCCGCGGCGGAACTGGCGCCATAAAAACTGAACCAGGGCTTGGCGGCTTTCAGGCGCGCATTCACATTGTTGATATTTTTCACGCCCTGATCGTTGAGCCAGTCTTCGAGGGCTTTCACGCCTTGCTTGGCGTAGACGGGGATGCCTTCTTTCCAAGTGGCGCGGCCGCAGAGGACGCCCGAGAAATTTGTGTCCGCTTCGGCTGCCAGTTCGAGGGTCTCGTTGAAGACGTCGTTGCTAACGCCAGCAGAGAGATAGATGAACGGCTTCTTGGCGACAGCAGCAGCGCTGCGGAAATATTTCTTGGCTTCATCGCGCGTGTAAGCTGACTCGCCTTTGCAGGCTTTCGTCCCGGCGACATAAGCCATGTTCACGGGGACCTCGACTTTCAGAACATCCACGGCGTATTGCGGCTTCGAGAATTCTTCCATGCTCTTGGTGACGACTTCCGGTTTTTTACGCGCAAACTCGATCGTTTTTTCGTCTTTGCCCTCTTCGTAGCCCACGCACTCCAGGAAAAACGGAACATCGGAGGCGATGCATTCGGCGCCGATGCGTTCGACCCAGGCGTGCTTGATGTCGTTGATTTCGTTGGAATCGAAAGGCGTGTAGTAGAGAAGAATCTTGATGCAATCCGCTCCGGCGCCGACGAGGCGGCGAACGGACCAGATATCGAGAAGATCGGGCAGGCGGCCGGGGCGAGTATTGTCGTAGCCGCTGTTTTCATAAGCGAGAAGCAGGCCCGCATTCGAGGAGCGGGCGCGTGCGGCGGGTAGACCGTATTCGGGATCGAGCAGGATGGCGCTGGCGTGAGGAGTGAGTACGCGCGTGACGGCAATCTTGAATTCCTCGAGCATCTGCGGCGTGACGGCGCTTTTGTCGACGCCTTTATCTTTGGCGATGGCGCTTTTTAGCGAGCCGCGCTGATCCATGGCGGCAGCGGCGATCACGCCGCGCGAATCGGAAACTGCTTTCAGACCCTTTTGCTTCCCTGGTGTGATTCTCATGTGCGCCCCTTATAAAGAAGTCGTAGTATTCGCGGCATTTTAGCACGGGAGGTAAAGATAAGAGGAGGTCGAGGAAGCATTGGATTACAGCGACCGCTTTTCGAGGCTAGAGGAAAAGGAGGTGATGCTGCGGAGCGGCAAGGTCGATATTGCGAGCGAGGTTATCGAGGAGTTCGGGGCCGTACTGGGCGAGCCAGGGCAGCATGCATAGAACCCGTTCCTGCAAATCCTTGTGCGGGTAGAGGGCGGAAAGAATCATTGATTCTTTGTGATTGAGGATGCCGGTGCGCAGATTTTCCGCGCGGCCGGCTTTTTCCTTCAGCTTGAGGAACTGATAGAGAATCTTGCCTTCGGCGGAGTCGAGAGCGCCCCCCAGTGTGCTGTCGAGGCCGGCGAGCGGGTCGCGGTATTTGTCGAGCAGGCGACGCAGCGACTTTTCGTCCGAATCGAAACGGCTCGCCAGAGAGCGCGGCAAAAATTTGCGCTCCATCTTTTTGCGGAGAAACTGGGGGCCACGGAAGACGTC
>DATNKB010000378.1:0-17398 GCA_035603595.1 Candidatus Dormiibacterota bacterium | reverse complement strand
ATAACGACGTTGCGGGCCTCTTTTGTCTTGCCATCGCGCTTCAATTAGCGTATATACATAAATATGTTCTCTTGGGACGCCGCGAAGGCTCTTCATAACCTTCGCAAGCACGGCGTCTCCTTCGAGGAAGCGGCAACCGTTTTCGCCGATCCCGAAGCGCTCGATTGGGCTGATACGGTGCATTCGGGCGATGAGCAGCGTTCCAAGCGCCTGGGAAAATCAGGGCTCGGACGCATACTGCTCTTGGTTTACACGATCCGGAGGATGAAAGATGGCAAAGAAACGATCCGCATCATCAGCGCACGCCAGGCCAGCCGCAAAGAGCGCGCGGCATATTCCGGACTCACGGATTGATTTTTCCGATATTCCGGAATCCACTGACGCTGAGCTCAAGCGCGCCCGCCGCGTTGGTCGGCCCAAATCACCCTACGCAAAACAGCTCATCGCGATCCGCATCGATCCGCGACTGCTCGCCCGCCTTCGCCGTCTCGCGCGCCGCCGTCAAAAACCCTACCAGACCATGATCCACGAGCTTCTCGAGCGTGCGGCCAAGGCCTAGGTTTTCATCGCGCTACAGGGCCCTCGCATACACACGCCGCTGGGAGAAAATTCGTGTCAGTAGGGGCACGGCATGCCGTGCCCGGCGAAAGAACTTGGCGCGGCTAACCCAGTTACGCGAGGCTCGCGCCTTTCGGTTCTAAGCGGCGCACACGCGATACTCGCAAAGGGTAGAATCAATCGCACGCTATTTTCAAAATGATAGTTAGATCGGAACAAATTCGCCTTTCCGCAACCGATTTAAGCAACCACCTGGCCTGCCGCCATCTCACCGTTCTCGACCTTCAGGTCGCCCGCGGCACAAGGCCCGCTCCCGGTTTCAGTTCTCCCGATCTTCGAGTCATTCAAGAGTTGGGACTCAGACACGAGGCCGCTTACCTCGCGTCGCTCACGGAGCGCGGTTTCTCAATCGCCGACCTTCGCGGTTTTCGAAATGACGAAACGGCCGCAGCCGAAACTCAAACGCAAATGGAAAAGGGCATTGACGTGATTGCGCAGGGAACTTTGGCAGTCGGCAGATGGTTTGGGCGTCCTGATGTCCTGCGCAAAGTGCAAAAGCCGTCCGCGTTCGGCGATTGGTCGTACGAAGTTTATGATTGCAAACTTGCCCGCGAGACGAAAGCAACCACGATCCTCCAATTAGCCCTCTACTCGGACTTACTGGCTACCGTGCAGGGCTACGCTCCCGAGTTCATGTACGTTGTGCCTCCCGCGATCCACTTCGCAGAAGAGGCTCACCGAATCGCCGACTACGCGGCCTACTTCCGCCATGTCAAAGCGCGCCTTGAAAAATCCTGCGATCGAGGAGAGGCGGAGCCAACGTATCCCGAACCGTGCGCCCATTGTGACGTTTGCCGGTGGTACAAAGAGTGCGATTCAACGCGAAGAGCCGATGACCATCTTTCGCTCGTCGCGGGAATCTCGCGCTTACAACGGAATCAATTCGTCGCGTGGGATGCAGCCCGCGTGGCGAGTCTCGCGGTATTTCCGATTCCACTGAAGCAAAAACCACTCCACGGGTCGCGTGAGTCTCACGAGCGAGTGCGCGAACAAGCGCGCGTCCAGGTAGATGGACGTGTGCAGAGCAAGGCTGTTCACGAATTGCTCGCGATAGCAGAAAACACTGGCTTTTGCAGATTGCCGGCGCCTTCGCCCGAAGACATGTTTGTCGACCTCGAGGGCGACCCGTTCGTAGGCATCTGCGGACAAGAATACTTGTTCGGTTTTGTCGCACGCGCGCAAGACCAGGGTTTGACCTACGAGAAACGTTGGGCCCTCACCCCTGAACAGGAAAAAATCGGTTTCGAATGGCTAGTGGACGAAATAATTCGGCGCTGGAAAGAAGATCCCGCAATGCACGTCTACCATTTCGGATCCTACGAAACCGCGGCCTTCAAGCGCTTAATGGGCGCCTATACCACCCGCGAAGATGAAATCGATCGCATGCTCCGCGCCAAAATCTTCGTTGACCTCCACACGATATGCAAGCAAGCGGTTCGAGCCAGCGTGGAAGAGTATTCGCTGAAGGCCCTCGAGAGTCTCACTCAGTTCGTCAGGCGCACCCCCTTGTCAGAATCGCGCGCAGCGATGAGATACGTGGAGCATGGGCTCGAACTCGGCCGCACAGAAGATGTTCCCGACGAATTCAAACTCTCGCTAGAAGGCTACAACTCCGAAGACTGCCATTCCACAGCAGCATTGCGCGGATGGCTGGAGGCGGAGCGGCAAAGACTGGTGGAAGGCGGGCAAGTAATTCCCAGGCCGGAGGTTGGCGATGGCGCGCCGTCCGAGGAGCTTGACGAGCGGCAGAAGAAAGTTGCTGCGTTGGTCGCTCAACTGACCGCGGACATTCCGTTCGAACCAGCGGACCGATCCGACGAGCAGTCCGCCCGTTGGATGCTGGCGCAACTCCTCGATTGGCATCGCCGCGAAAACAAGGCGAGTTGGTGGGAGGGTTATCGCCTGGCCGATCTCGACGACGAAGATTTAATGGAGGAAAGAGCGGGGCTGGCAGGGCTGCGTTTCGTGAAACGGATCAGCGCTGAGCGAGGAATTCCAGTAGACCGCTACGCGTTCGAAAAGCAGGAAACGGAAGTCCGTGCGGGAAAGGAACTTTACCGCGAAAATCAAAAATTTGGGGAGGCTGTCGCGGTCGATCTCCTGGCCAAAACGCTCGACATCAAAAAAACAAAGAAGACCGCGGAAGTTCATCCACCCGCGTTGTACGTTTGGGACCGGCCGATGAACGTGAATAACCACGCGGATTCTTTACTCGAACTCGGCGAGTGGGTGAGAGACAACTGCGTGAGCACGGGCCTCGACTCGCCTGGCAAGTTTAGAGCCGCTCGCGATCTCCTGCTGCGAAGGGCGCCTCGGCTCTTGCGAGGGGAGACCATAGCAGCGAAGTTGGGAGAGGAGCCCAAGAATACGGCTGGCAGAATTGCCTGTGCTCTTGATGAATCCGTGTTCGCGATACAGGGTCCGCCCGGCGCCGGGAAGACCTACACCGGCGCGCGAATGATTTGCGAGCTGGTGAAACGCGGAAAGAAAATCGGAATCACGGCGCTCAGCCACAAAGTCATTCGTAAATTGTTGGATGAAGTCGTCGAGGCCGCGCGTGAAGAGAAAGTTCAGGGAGTGAGGTGCTTGCAGAAAGTTAAAATCAAAGAAGCCGGTGCTGATGCGAGTGAAATCGAAATCACAACAGACGAGGACGCTCCACTCACCGCATTGCATTCGGGCGCGGCCAATGTGGTTGGCGGTACATCGTGGCTCTGGACGCGCCCCGAATTTTCGGATGCAGTTGATGTGCTGTTCATTGATGAAGCGGGGCAGATGGCTTTGGCGGATGTCGTGGCCGTCAGCAGGTCGGCCAAAAATATTGTGTTGATTGGCGACCCTCAGCAACTCGACCGCCCGCTGAAGGGAAGCCATCCGCCGGGCGCTGAGAGTTCAGCTCTGCAACACCTGCTCGGCGATCACCAAACGATTCCCGACTCGATGGGATTGCTGTTGCCGGAAACGTGGAGACTTCACCCGAATATTTGCACATTCACTTCCGATCTTTTCTACGAAGGACGCCTGAGCCCCCGGGGCTTTACGCGCAACCGGGAAATTTCCGGACACCCGTGGTTGAGCGGAGCCGGCTTGTGGTTTGTCCCGGTAGATCATCAGGCCAACCGCAATTCGTCGGCCCAAGAAGTCGAGGTAATTGCCCGCATTGTTGAGAGTCTACTGCGACCGGAAGTGAAGTGGAGCCGCAGCGAAGGAAATCCTCGACGCCTCACCGCAGACGACATCCTGATCGTCGCGCCATTCAACGCGCAAGTTGCCGACCTTACTGCGCGCATGCCTGACGTACAAATCGGCACGGTGGATAAATTTCAGGGGCAGGAAGCGCCGGTCGTAATTTATTCGCTCACGACATCGTCGCCGGAAGACGCCCCGCGCGGAATGGAATTCCTCTACAGCCTCAACCGACTGAATGTTGCCACTTCAAGGGCAATGTCCAACGTAATCCTGGTCGGAAGCCCGAGACTCTTCGAGCCAGAGTGCCGGAATCCTCGTCAGATGAAGCTGGCGAACGCATTGTGCCGCTATCTGGAACTGGCCAACGCGGTTGACCCGCTGGCAATCGATAGAAACTAAAAAATCCACAGGTTGTACGCAGTTGTACGAATTGCGCCCTGAAATTTCTGCTCTAAGATTGTCACGCAGGTTGCAGATCTAGGGTCGTTTGAGGGCCTTTTGAAGGTCCCCGAGGGCCGGTTAGGGCCCATCGGGGGGCCATCGGTGTCCATCGGGGCCATCGAGCTCACTCTTATGCGCTACCAACGGCAGATTCGGGCGGTTCGCCAGCGCGGCCGGCGCAATGCGCACCGCTACCCCACCGCCAAGGACAAGACGGCCCGCGCCTTCGCCGCCTACGTCGACCTCTGCGAGGCCGCCGAGTACCTCACCGAGCAGATGCGCAGCCAGCTTGCCACCTTCGACCTCTCCACCTTCCAGTTTCGCCTGCTGGCCACGCTTCTCCACAACGGCGCGCAGTACGAGAGGGCGATCGCCCACCAGTTCCAGTGCTCGCGGCAGAACGTCTCACGCGTGATCAAGAGTCTCGAGCGGAGGGGCGCCGTGGAGCTATGCCGTGTGTCCGCGCACAGCGCGAGCGGAGCGGATGCGACGCAGGGCCGCCGTCCGGACCCACGGCTTATCGTGGTGCGCCTGACAGAAATGGGCGAAAGCCTGATCCGCTACGTCTTCCCGGTGCACGCCAAGGTGGTGAAGGCGGAAATGAAAGTCCTCGACGGACGCCAGCAGGAAACGCTGAGCCGCATGTGCGTCAAGCTACGCGAAGGCGACGCTGTAAAATTTCTGAAGGAGCTGATGATTCTGCGAGGGGAGAACCGGGAAGACTGACCGCCTCGTCGCAGCCCCAATGGTCCCTGCGCTCAACACCGCGGTGCCGCCCCGGCTTTTTCGAACCCGCATGGAGTAAGAAATAATACATCGGTATTGACGTACATCATGTTTGACGTACAATGTAACTGATGAGGGTTAATTTAGGCGGTATTCTGGCACCAGCGGTATTCTGGCACCAGAGGACGTAGTTGGCAGGGACATGCTATGTGGGGCTTACTGCAAAGACTTGGCGGCACCGAGATTGGGCACGTCAAGCTCCCCGAAATCAAGGAGCATTGGAAAAGCCTGCTGTTCGCACTCTTCGACGATATTTTCGGCGTTACGATGCTCCGAGTGATTTTCTTTTGGGATGAGTTACCTCTGTTTATTAACAACGTTCAGTCCAGCTGTGGCGAGAAGGAAGCGATGGAGCTCCTTGACGCGCTTAGAGCGTTGCGCCAGAAGTACGCGAACCTGCGAATGGTGTTCACTGGCTCTGTCGGCATACACCAGGTCATCGGAACTCTCAGGAAACACGGGTATGCGAACGATCCGACCAACGACATGGTCACAATTGAGGTGCCGCCTTTGCAGCCGGCCGATGGAACGCTCCTAGCTGAACTATTGCTCGAAGGGGAAGGCGTTGAAGCGGTGGACGGTGCTCGGACGACCGGAGACGCGATTAGCTCCGCCGCTGGTCATATTCCGTACTACATCCAATACTTGGTTTCAACGATTCGAAATTCAACGGACAAAGTGTGTAGCGGCGAGATCCAGAAGTACTTGGATGGGCTCATAGCAGATCCCAATGACGCGGCTCACTTTGACTATTACCAAACAAGGTTGACCACCTACTATGGCGCCCGCGAGGCCGCGCTCGCTCTTCAGGCGCTCGATGTAATTGCCGTTAACGATCGAGCTATGGGATTCAACGAACTGTTCAATCTGGTCAAGCATAAGAATTCTAGTGCCGACGACGAATTGTGCCGTCAGGTATTACAGGTGCTCCTGAAGGACCACTATCTCGTTCGAGCACCCAATGGAACATATACCTTTCGCCACTCAATTGTGCAGCGATGGTGGGCGTTCACGAGAGGTTGAGATGCCAATATTTTCGACATTTAGTCCTTCTGCCATGCCTGCAGACCTAATTGAAGGTACCTTTGTCCAACGTCAGGCCCTGGCCGAACGCCTTGTGGATATTTTCGAACTAAGTGCTCGGACGGCTGCTAAGCACAATGTGCTTCTTGTAGGTCCTCGGGGAATCGGAAAGTCACATCTCTTATCCGTCGTATATCACCGACTTAAGAACCGCGAAGACCTGGCTGACAAACTTTGCATCGCTTATCTGAGAGAAGATGAATGGGGATTAAATTCCTTTCTCGATCTCTTGCTTCGAGTGTGGCGAGCAGCATGTGAAGAAGCAAAACTGGAGTGCTCCGATAATATTGCTGCTCTTAAGGCAAGCAGCCCGGAAGCCACGGAACAAGTGTGGAATCGCTTGCGAAGTCTTCTTGGGAACAGAACGCTCCTCTTGATTGTAGAAAACCTCGATGCCGTATTCGAAGGAATAGGGGAGCAAGGTCAAAGGCAATGGCGAGCACTCATCCAGACGCATCCTCAATGGGCGATACTCGCGACAACCCCTGCCCTCTTCACCGCCATCTCCCGGCAGGTCTCGCCGTTCTACGGCTTTTTTGAGGTCATACACCTGTCGCCGCTTTCATTTGAAGAGGCGATCACCCTTCTTCAAAGACTCGCAAAATTGAACAATGATTCAGAGACCGAGACGTTCTTGGGTACAGCTTCAGGGCGAGCGCGTGTGAGGGCTGTACAACATTTGGCCGGCGGCAATCACCGGATTTTTGTCCTCTTCTATGACTTTTTAAATCAAAGTCGCTCGGAACCACTTGTAGTCCCCCTGCTTAAGACCATCGACGCCCTTACCCCCTATTACCAATCACAGATGGCGAGACTGTCCTTGCAACAACGTAAAATTGTCAATTTTCTCTGTGAACATCAGACCCCCGCAACCGTGACCGCTATCGCGAATAGCTGCCTCACTACCCATCAAACTGCTGCCAATCAACTCAAGCATCTTCTAGGGCAACGTTACGTCAGAGTTGACCGGGTCGGGAGAGAAGCATTTTACGAATTGGCAGAGCCTCTAATGCGGATTTGTGTCGAAGCGAAAACTCATCATGAGCGTCCGTTGGACCTCTTGGTTGACTTCATTCGTTATTGGTTCTCCCGCGAGGAGCTTCGGCAGAAACTATCTCACACGGGTGATCGAGATCCCTCGAGGAACTACTTCGCGGCCGCACTACGAGGTTACGATGCGCACGATGCGCACAATCACCTGGATACACCGATCGCCGAACTCTGCGTGGCGTTAACTTTAGGAAAAGATACGCCTGAACGACTGCAAGATAAAGCACGGGAACTCGCTCAGCTTAGCAAAATAGCGGAAGATTGGGATCATTATACGAGAGCAGTGATTCGGTCAGGAGAATGGGATGACGCTGTACCCATGTTGGAAGAGGCTCTCGCGAGGGAGCCGAACAACACCGACGTTCTCCGATCGTTGGGCCTTCTATACCGCGTTTCTGGGTCGATCGAACGAGCGCAGGGTGCCCTAGACCGCGCCATTGCGCTTCGGCCCAGATCTGCAGCCTTGCTTTTGGATCAGGCACAATTGTTTCTCCAGCAGAAACAGAACGAACAAGCCCTGAAGGCGTGTGAAGAGGCGGCCGAATTAGATCCTGACGCAGCATCGTTCAGTGCGGTGATGTGCGCTCGAATCTTAGTAGCGATGGCCCAATTCGAAGCGGCACGACAACGTCTAACTCCATTCGTATCTCAAGGCTACGCAGTTCCAAGCCTTTTCTCGATTTATGGCGTGACTTTCTTCAGCGAGGAAAAGTTCCAGGATGCCCTCGAATATTTTGATAAAGCGGTTCGGGCGAATGAATTTGACTCTGAAGCCTGGGGAAATCGGGCAATCGTTCTTTGTAAGCTAAAGCGGTACGACGAGGCGCTCGAGTCCGTTGATCGGGCTACAGAATTAGGTGCAGAGTCCAAATTTCTGCCGTACACGCGCTGCCAATCCCTCTTAAAGCTAGGTCAATATGAACTCGCGGTGAAATCAGCGACTCCAGAGGAGTTATCGCACTGCATCTTTCACTTGATGCAAGACCTTCTGACGCTTCATCCTAAGCAAGGGAGACTACAACAAGATCTTTGGACTCTTAGCAAGGCGAGCGACTCCCACGCGTGGCAAGATGCTTTTCTGGGAGGTCTCACCGAGTTTGCAAACGCCATGAAAGACTTTGAATCCGAGGAAGAACTCAAAGATCTGTCTACATGGAATATGGCATTGAACGAGCTATTTGCAGGTCAGGAGCGTTTTTCCATTTTGCTAAATTTCCTTGATGTACTAACGAGAGTCAAGGTATTCGACGACCGAAAAGCTCTTCTTGGATTGCCACGGGAACAAAGGCTTTTAATAATTGGAGAAAAAAGAGAAGAAGATTTTCTAAATCGAAGTGAGGGATGAACGCTGGTGGCTTGGTGAGGCCGTGGCGTATTGCGAGTTTTCCCATGCGCCTTCGCCCGCTGGCGCGACAAGGGCGGCCAAGGTAGATCATCTATGACTCCATTTTTAATACAAGGTACCGCTATTAAATCTCAACGCAATCCTTTTACAAACAGCAACTTGACAATTTCTAATAGGCGGCAAACAGGGGGTACAAGCGCCGTCATTCCGTCGGCACCGAGCGGAGATTCGAGCGCAGAGGAGAGAGATCCCTCGACTGCGCTCCCTTCGTACTCAGGGCAAGCGGGATGACGGCGGTGGGAGACGGGCAGGGCGAAACGTAAAGAGCCGGCAGGATGCCGGCGGTACGAAAAGCGAAGGCGCCGGCCAGAGGCCAGCGGTACAAGGGAAAGGGCGACACGTAAGCGCTTCCAATATTCCTGCAGGTTGTCCGATACATTCGCAACCAGGAATCCCATCACAGGAAAATGAACTTCGAAACGGAATTTCTCGCTCTATTGAAGAAGCACAATGTGGAATTCGATCCGAAATTTGTCTTTGGGTAGGTGTCGCACCTACGGCGCTTGCAATTCTTTTTCTTGCTTTCCCAGTCCTTACGGACTGGGCTAACTTCTGCCGCGCCTCCTGCGCTTTACGAAAATAAGCGCGGATCGAATGAGCACAGCCAACGTGTGAACATCGCTCTTACAAGGCGGAGAGAGGTCCCTCGGCTGCTCTCGGGATGACAAGCGCAGTGCGACGAGCAGCGCGAAATGCAAAGAGCCGGCAAGATGCTCTTCGGCTCCGCTCAGGACAAGCCTCCGTTACAAGAGAAAAGACAACAGCTGCGGGTGATGCTCTAAATCTGTGTTGCTGGTGGTGGGGAGCGTATGAATTTGGCAAGCCATTTTATTCTCCGGCCCATGTTAGCAGTTCCGTCACAGACCAAACGTGGTCTGCGATTCCGGCTTGCATCGCGGGCGTAACGCGGAGAGATTGATGCACGCGGCAGAAGTTGAAGAAGGCCATGTACAGATGAATCGCGGCTGTCAGATGTTCGAGCGTCTTGCTGAAACCGAGACTCAATCTCGTGAAGCGGCGAAGGTGCGTTCGCACGCTAAGATTGGCGCGTTCGACATGGCTAGTGCTGATTCGTTCGAGCTTGGGGTCTCCGCTGATGCTTATTGGGATGGTCGCCGTTACCTTGGACGGGTTGTACCACTCCGGGCCTTCGCCGTCAGACGTTCCGTAGATTTTCAGCAGTTGGGCGAAATCAATATCGGCACCAAACGATTCTTCGATGGCGGGAACGTAGTTGCGGAGTCCATCGGTCGTAATCTGGAATCTGCCGACAACGCGCTCGCTCAAGTCGCGGATGAAATCGTAGGCTCCGGAGCCTTGGCGCTTGGCCACAAGATACGAGAGAACCATTTTCGTTTCGGAATCAATCGCCATCCAAATGTATTGGTCTCCCCATTCCTTCGGCTTGTCTCCGTAGAGATGGGCTTCTTTGGTGTGAACGAAAGTCCAAAGCTCATCAGCTTGAACAAATCGCGGACGGATATTCCGCACGCGGGCATCGAAAAGAGTCCGAGATTTTTTGCCAACGGTGAGAAGCAGGGAAAGAATCGTGCCTTGGTGCGTTCCAGTAAAACGGGAGATGGCGCGGATGCTCATCCCTTCAACCAAAAGAGTGACGATCTGCGCGGCTCTCTCTGTCGAAATGTAGTGGCGTCCGAGCGGTTTTTGGCGGGGTTCCGAGAAAGTACTTTTGCAGGAGGGGCAACGGAATCGCTGAATCTTGCGGCGTCCGTAGGTTCCAAATCTGTTTGCTTCGGAGTGTTTGCAGCGGATGCAGGTCATTCGCCTTCTCCTTTTGACTTTTCACGGAGAAGGCCGGAGAATGATGCTCTCGGGTTCACTCACGGCCAATCCCCGTGTTTGAATCTCGCCCCGCAATCGGTTAGCGCCGATTGCGGGGCTTTTTTTCTTCTAGTCCTTTTTCTGAATCACGGCGCTAGGAGCAACTCTGCTGTTCAAATCAGCGAGGTTGTTCTGAGACGGCTTGTTGGCCCACACGAATGCTTGACTGTTTCCAATCATGCCCACGGGCCGAAGCTCGTTATTTTTAAGAAGACGAGCCAAGACCGTGTGAATCGAAGCCAGGACGTTCCCGTACTCGGCGAGATTAAAGCCCATTTGCTGAAGGCGTGTTCGCACAAGCGGGGCGTTCATGTTTACGGTCGGGGCCGTCTTAAAAGCCTGACGAATGGCATCCGTCAACCCGATAGCGTCCTCAGCCACATACTCCTGCCCAAGCAGTCGTCCGAGCGATGCAGCCACTTCTTGCAAATGAGCGACTCTGGTTTCCAGTTCCTCGACTTTCTCGATGGTCCGACCAAGTTCGCCTCTAGTGACCACAATCTGCTGCTTAAACTGTTCAAAGAGTTTTTCGGTATCTATTGTCATTTCCATAGCAAAGGTAGTTTATCCTGATGTCTAAAACAAAGTCAAGAGAAAAATAGCGAAACTTTCACCCAAGACTAAATCTCACTGGGAGGCCCTAATACGAGAAGCCGAAGAAAAGGTGAAACAGGCGAAGCACCGGGTAGCCGAATTGGAAATGGCTTTGGAAACCTTTCGGCGGCACGAGCGTGAGGGTACGGCTTGGCCTATCGAAGAATCAGCAACACAGAATTAGAGCAGCACCCAGCTGCGAGGTGCGTTGACTTGCATCTTTGTGCGGCCTAAGATGGGCGCCCAGCATGCCTGAGCCCCAGTCGCCTATTGGCCGTACCATCTCGCATTACCGCGTGATCGAGAAGCTTGGTGGCGGTGGGATGGGTGTGGTGTACAAGGCCGAGGATACGAATCTTGGCCGGCATGTGGCGCTGAAATTCCTTCCTGATGAGTTGGCCTCTGATGCGCAGGCGCTTGAGCGATTCCGGCGTGAGGCGCGCGCGGCGTCGGCGTTGAACCATCCGAATATCTGCACGATTTATGAAATTGGTGAAGACGGCGGACAGACCTACCTGGCGATGGAATTCCTCGATGGGTCCACTTTGAAACATCGCATTGCTGGACGTCCTATGGATTTGGAGCTGCTGCTAGACATCAGCGTGGAAATTGCAGACGCGCTGGAGGCGGCGCACAGCAAGGGGATCGTTCACCGCGATATCAAGCCGGCGAATATTTTCGTCACCGAGCGAGGGCACGCCAAGATTCTGGATTTCGGGCTGGCCAAGCAGGTGGAGCGCGCTGCGATTCATACGATGACGCAAGATGTGACGCGCGCAGCGCAGGGCGTGGCCGGAGTGAGCGTGGCCGATCTCACGAGTCCTGGCACGGCGGTGGGAACGGTGGCGTATATGTCGCCGGAGCAGGTGCGGGGGAAAGAACTCGACGCGCGGACGGATCTGTTTTCGTTTGGCGTGGTGCTGTACGAGATGGCGACGGGGGCGCTGCCGTTTCGCGGCGAAACGTCGGGCGTGATTACCGACTCGATTTTGAATCGAGCGCCGGTGGCGCCGGTGCGGCTGAATCCGGATCTTCCCGCGAAGCTCGAAGATATCATCAACAAGGCGCTCGATAAGGACCGCGAGATGCGGTATCAGTCCGCGTCAGACATTCGCACCGATTTGAAGCGGCTGCGACGGGATACTGACTCGGGGCGAGTTTCGTCGTCATCGGGAACGCGGACGACGCAGGAGCAAGCGCCGGCGCCTGCGACTGAAATGGCGAGCAGCGGCAGCAGTTCGGTGAGCACGACGGCGGTGCAGGCTACTTCGCCGCCTGCGACGAAATCCGCGCGCACGAGATATATCGCAGCGGGTGCGGTGGTGATGTTTGCAGCGGCGGTGTTCGCGGTGTATCACTTCAAGGGCGGTTCGACGGCGCCGAGCGGCCCCGCGAAGATCACGCAAATCAGCCATTGGGACAAACCAATGGAAGGCGCTCGGCTTTCTCCGGATGCCCATACTATAGCGTTCAGCTCACCGGTAGGCGGTATCGAACAGGTGTTCGTCATGCTGAACTCTGGCGGCGAGCCGCTCCAACTCACAAATGACGACGGTGACAAGAATCTGAGTAGCTTTTCCACTGACGGGACCGAAATCTATTACGGCAGGTTTCTCGGGAAAAGCGAGGTCTGGGGCGTTCCCACGTTGGGCGGAAAACCGACTCGTGTCGTATCGGGCTACGGAGTGACTCCTTCGGCCGATGGCGGCTCCATCTTTTACTCAATGACCGGTGGCATCTTTCGAGCGAACAGATCCGGACTGGGTGAGGAAGAAGTCTTTCGTTTTGGTGCCGGCGTGAATCCGATTCGGCGGATCTTGCCGTTCCCCGACGGCAACCGCTTGCTGGTGTTGTGCGCCGACACAGTCACTTTCCTGGAAGGTGCCGAAGCGTTCGAAGTTGATCTGTCGAAGCGAGCGTCAGTTGATTTGGGATTGATACCGGCGGATCCGCCCAGCGTGGTGTGGGCCGAAGCTGGAAAGACCATAATGTTCAGCCGCACGGTGAGTGGGCTCACGAATATCTGGAAGTACAGCCTAGGCGACAAGGCGTTGACGCAGGTGACTCTCGGGACGGGACCGGACACTTCGCCCATGCCAGACCCGGGAGGAAAAGGAATTTACTTCGTAAACGGAAAAGCAACGGGTTTCTTGACCGTTTACAATGTGCATTCGAAGCAATCCACGGACATCGCGTCGCAAAACGCCACCCAGCCGGTGGTCTCGCGCGATGGCAAGCGCTTGATGTATATCACGATCCCCTCGCAGGACCGGGTCGAGCTCTGGGTATCGAACATCGATGGCAGCAACAAGGTGAAAATCGCCACAGCGGCGTCGATTGCCACCGGGTTTTGGGCGGCGGACAATTCTCGAGTGGCTTTCGTGGAGGAGGTAGCTGGGTCGCCCGACAAACCGTATCTGGTAGGAGCTGATGGCAGCGGTCTTCACGAACTCCCATGGTCTGGCGGGAGCATCCAAGCGGTACTTTGGAGCGAGGATCAGAAATCCGTATTCATCAATAGCGCCGAGAAGGGCGCCAAGGCAGGGTCGATCTGGAGAGAGAGTGCTGACGGTTCGCCTGCGGAGAAGTTGGTAGAGGGTTGCGGTTTTGCTTTCGACACAGCACCCGGCGGAGAGTATCTGCTGACTTTAGTTGGCTCCGGAGAACGGAATGGAATCTACGAGTTCTCGCTTGCGGACAAGAAATGCGTTTCGCTTTTGCCTGGCGTAGTCACGTTCGGCATTTCGTTCGCGCCGGATGGCAAGTCGTTTACGTATGCGGTGCCGTCGCAGCGTGACGTTACTATTTACCGCCAAGGCTGGCAGGACGGCAAACTTATCGGCCAGCCGCAGGTTGCGGTGAAGCTTCCCTTTGCATTCCCTCTGCTCGCCGGCGGCAACGCTTACGATTATTCGCGGGATCTCTCGACCGTGGTGTACGCACGTGTCAGCGGCCACGCCGACCTGTATCTGATGAGCCAGAAATAATTGTGTGCCTCGGGTTCGAGTCTCTGCAGGCTTTTGATATACTCGCGCACCGTCGAGATCGACGGGCAGGCGAAGAGAGATCCCTCGACTGCGCTCGGGATGACAGCGAGTAGGGAGTAAAATAGAGGCATGGGCGTAATTGATAATCGGTTTGAACGAAGCTATGTGCTGTCGACGGTGGACTATGTGTTTAACTGGGCGCGGAAGAGCGCGATCTGGCCGCTGACGTTTGGGCTGGCGTGCTGCGCGATTGAGATGATTGCGTCGACGACATCGCGATTTGATATAGCGCGATTTGGGGCGGAGGTATTCCGGCCGTCGCCGCGACAGGCGGATTTGATGATTGTGGCGGGGACGGTGACGCTGAAGATGTCGCCGGTGCTGAAGCGGGTGTGGGAGCAGATGCCGGACCCGAAGTGGTGTATTTCGATGGGAGCGTGCTCGAGCGTGGGCGGGCCGTTCAATGTGTATTCGGTGCTGCAGGGCGTGGACCGGATTGTGCCGGTGGATGTGTATGTGATTGGGTGTCCGCCGCGGCCGGAAGGGCTTTTCTACGCGCTGCTGAAGCTGCAGGACAAGATTGACCAGATGACGTTGGCGAAGCGGCCGACGGAAGTGCGCCTCGAGCCGCGGATGGTGGAGGAGTTCAAGCGCGGCGTGATGGTGGCGCAGACGCCGGAGCCGCGGTAGGCGGGCGGCAGCACGCAAGGTAGCTGAGGCAGCGTACGGTTGCGTATGGAGGCTGGTGGATGGCTTTTCTGCGGACGTTGAAGAAGGCTGAAGTGCCGGATGGGACGATTCGGGAGTTCCAGCTGGAGGGGAAGACGCTGGCGATCTCGAATGTGGGCGGTAAAGTCTGTGCTATGAATAGCGTATGCCTTCACCGAGGAGGGCCGCTGGCTGAGGGCGAACTGGCTGGAGACGTGGTGACGTGTCCTTGGCATGGGTGGCAGTACAACGTGTGCAGCGGGAAGTTGGTGACGAATCCTACCGTGGGAGTTGAAACCTACCCTGTGGAAGTACGCGGCGACGATATTTTCGTGGATATTGGGTAGTCCGCCGCTTCGATCAATACCGCAAAAAATCTTGGCCCAGATTAGGCTGGCTCTGCAAAAGTTTTCCACTTTTGGGCGCTTCCGTGTATAGTGCGCGCGACGAATTCGACGAATGAACCAACCTCCGGCTAAACCAAGGCGATGGCTCCTGGCCGTCGACCCTCGGGTCTATCACTGGGACACCCTTTTTGTGAAGGGGAAGGAAATGTGGCGGCACGCGGGGAGCCGTCCTGACACGCTGCGGCAGTTGAAGCAGGTGCACAAGGGCGACCGCGCACTGCTGTACCACGGGAAGGCGGAGCATGCGCTGTATGCGCTGGCGGAAGTGAGCCGCGACCCGTATCCCGACCCGCACGAAACCGACACGAAGAAGATGGTGATGGACCTGCGTGCGATTGAGCGGCTGCCGCGTCAGGTGTCGCTGGTGGAGATGCGCGACAACCGGCTGCTGCGGAAAATCAAATTCATGAAGAATACGCGGCTCACGATTTGTCCGCTGACGGATGAAGAGTACGCTGAGATTTTGCGGATGGCGGGCGTGGTGGCGTCGCCTGGAATTCCGCTTCCTTAGATTACCTGGCACGAAAATCGAAAATAGAAAATTGAAGTCAGTTAAGATAGCGGCCGGGCGAGTTGTATTTTCCTGGCAGGTGCCGCGCGAGATTAAATTGCTGATCGGTGGGTTTGCTGAAGGTTACGCGGGCGGCTCTGAGAGCCGCCCCTACTGTTGCAAGTGTTGAAGGTATTTTTGAGGGGGAGATTCGATGCGGATTGTGAAATTGAGTTGGATGTTGGTGATTGTGTTTGCGGTGGTGGCGGCTCTCTGGATCGCGCCGGCTGTGGCGCAGAAGCACAAGGCGGCTGCGGAAGGGAACTGGATTGAAGGAGTGAGCGACGGGCGGAATCTCGTGGTGGATATGACGTATCCGGTGAGCGAGAAATTTCCGGCGTGGCCCGGGGACGATCATGTATTTGAGGCCAAGGCGAATGCGACGGTGGAGAAGGATGGTTATTTCACGCGGAGCTTTTGGATGCTCGAGCACTACGGGACGCATATGGATGCGCCGGCGCATTTTCCTCCGGGGAAAATCACGCTCGATCAGATTCCGGAGGCGCATTTCTTCGGGCCGGCCGTGGTGATTGACGTTCGAGACGAGGTGGAGAAAAACGCGGACTACCGTTTGACGGTGGTGCGAGTGAAGAAATGGGAAGCGGAGCACGGGGAGATTCCTCGCGGGGCGATTGCGGTGCTGAGAACGTCGTGGGGCGGGCGAGCGTCGAACGCCGCGAGCTATCGGAACATGGATGCGAACAAGGTGATGCATTTTCCGGGATATTCGGTGGAGTCTGCGAAGTTGCTAATCGAGCGCGGGGTGGTGGGGCTGGGAATCGACACGCTGAGCATTGATTACGGGGCGTCGAAAAACTACGAGGTGCATCGCGTGGATTTGCCGGCGGGTTTGTACAACCTGGAGAATCTGGCGCATACGGAGGAACTGCCGGAAACGGGCGCGTACATTATTGCAGCGCCGATCAAGCTTGAAGGAGGATCGGGAGGGCCTTGCCGCGTGTTTGCGGTGCTGCCACCGAAGTGAGCGCTACGACTGTGCAAGCGGCAGCAAGCGGGAATCAGGTTGGCGTTGGCAAGAAGGCAATTGCGTGCGTGCGAATCGCTATCGGGATTATCTTTTTTCTGTTCGCGGAATACAAAATTGTGGGAAGCGAATTTACGCCGGTTGGTTTTGAGCATTGGGTTCGCGGCTGGGTGGAGCAGGGGCAGGTGGTTGGATTTTACAAACCTGTTCTGGCGAATATTGCGTTGGGGCATCCAGTGCTTTGCGCGCGGCTGGTGGCGTGGGGCGAGTTGGGAATTGCGGTGAGCTTGATTCTTGGTTTGGCGGTACGTCCTGCGGCGATTGGCGGCGTGATCTTGATGATCAATTTCATTCTGTCGACCTGGTTCGCGCCCGGACACGGCGCGCCGATTTGGCAATATTTTGGCGCGAATCTGGACCACATTCCGCTGCTATTTCTGTTCGTGATTTTCTATGCGACACGGGCCGGGGATGTTTGGGGATTGGACGGGCGTTTGCGGCAAATGATGGGACGAGCCGGATAAGACGCGAGCAGAGTTTGGTCACGATTTCCGCATTCGAACACGACCGCACTAGAACATCCTTCTAATCCGGCTCGGACGAATTTATTTCACGGCATTCCTTTTACTTTCTTCAGTGCAGCCACCAGTTGTTCGTGCATCCCAAGTTGATAATCGCCGTCTGACCGATAGGAACCCACGGCGGACGCGATTTCGTGACGCAATCCGTTCTCGAGGCCGAAGATCAGGTATG
>DATNKB010000377.1:0-2378 GCA_035603595.1 Candidatus Dormiibacterota bacterium | reverse complement strand
CGGGTCCATGGTCGTTACGGAGCAGGTGGACGCGATGCGGGGACTCGGGATTGACCCGATCCGCAAGCTGATGACCCCTCGATTGCTTGCGATGGTGCTGGTGCTCCCCTTACTCGTGGCGGTGGGGGATTGCGCGGGGCTGCTCGGCGGATTTGTGGTAGCAACCATCACGCTCCATCTCAGCGCAGAACAGTTCTGGACACGCGCCGTTCATGCGCTGGTTTTTGGAGATCTTGTGATGGGGTTCGCAAAACCAGTTATTTTCGGATTCATCATTGCAAGCGTGGGTTGTCATGAGGGATTTCGTGTGAAAGGGGGGACCGCTGGCGTAGGCCGCGCCACGATTACGGCATTCGTGGTTTCCTCCGTCGTTGTTCTAGTTGTTGATCTGTTCGTAACACGGTTTCTGCTGTACGCGTTCAATTTGTGAGAACTACTTCATTTAAGAATTGCGGCAGCCAGTGAATTTTCCCGCATTGACGCCGTATTGACACCCGCCTCCTGCATTCCTATACTTGCTCCCCCACGCCCACTTCCTTTCAGGGGGACTTCGATGTTTAAGCTTTTTCTGGCCGCTTCCCTAATCGCCGCTTCAGCAACTGTTAGCTTTGCGCAAGATCCTGGGAAAATTCATCAACCAAAACTTACTCCTCAACAGAGCGGCACCACGCAACTCCTGATTTCGGTGAGTCCAGTGAACTCCCGCGTGGTTTGGGCAGCCGGAACTGGTGGTACCTACGTGGTGACGACCGATGGCGGCCAGACATGGAAAGCCGCTGTTGTACCGGGAGCCGAAGCCCTTGAGTTCCGCGATGTGTTTGGAGTGAGCGACAAGATTGCCTACCTGATGTCGATTGGAAACAACACGACCGATTTTCATATCTACAAAACCGTCGACGGTGGCGCGACCTGGAAGATCGAGTTCACCAATCAAACCGCGGGTGCGTTTTATGATTGTTTCGCTTTCTGGACCCCGAACCGTGGCGTCACGCACAGCGACTCGGTGAGCGGAGTATTTCCCGATATTCGTACAACGGATGGGATGACCTGGCAATCGATCGCCGGCAATATGCCTCCAGCTTTGACTGGGGAAGCATCGTTTGCGGCAAGTGGGACCTGCATCACCACACAAGGTTCGAGCAACGCTTGGATTGCCACAGGCGGCGCCTCAGCTGCACGCATCCTAGCCACGCGCGACGGAGGCAACAGCTGGAACGCGTATGACACGCCACTGGTGAGTTCGCCCAGTGCCGGTGCGGTGTCTGTGGCCTTCCGCGATTCGCGGAATGGGATCGTCGGTGGCGGCGATCTGGCTTCCAACACTGCGGTTGATACGGCAACCTCGAACGACGGTGGCAAGACGTGGACTCTAACGAACAAACCGCCCGTGCAAGGAGCGATTTTCTGCCTGGCCTACGTCCGCGGCGCTCGCAATAACGAAGATGACGGCAATGGGCGCGGAGAAGACAACGAGGTCGGTCATCAAAACGACCGCGCCGTTGTAATTACTACCGAGACGGAGCCGGATTTCACATCTGGGGAAGCGGCTTGGACTCCGGATGAAGGGCGCACTTGGAATGTGCTGCCCGATGTGAGCGGCTTCTGGGCCGTCGCGTTTGCGGATAAGCACGACGGTTGGTTTGTTGGCAACAATGGCCAGATACTGAAGATCAGTTTCTAGCTCAGCCTGTAGGAGACAGACCGTTCGGCTATTTCAACTCGATCGCAATCGCTTCATACGGAAAGTCGCTTAGGTTTTCTGGTCGCCGCTCGGCTGCTGGCAATAAGTGAACCTGTCCGGCTTTGGAGTGGATGTTTTCCGTTCTTCCGTCTGGATAAGTGACGAGGAGATGAGCGATTGTGAGGTTTATCTCAAGCAGAGAAGGCTGTTCCTGCATAACCGATTTCTCGTGAGGTCCGAACCTGACGCGGAGCACCCGCACCTTATCGTCTTCGAACTCGACTTTAAAATGGTCAGGATCGACTTTAACCGGATCTAGAGTTTGAGGCTGCATCTTCAACGCTGTGGACATATTTCCTTTCGACGGTACCCTATTGGCGTAGGACTCCGGAAGCAGCTTAGGTTCAGCCGCTTCGCTGGCTATTCCGTCAAGAAATAGTGTCTCTGAAAGGCAGAGCGTTTCAGGTAATTTTCAATGACTGGTTCCGTCCCGGGGGCTTCCAAGATTCAGAGGGACTTACCAAATTTCCGGCTCTAGTTTTCAATCCTGAGCGCTCGTCGCCGCCTTCGATTTACTTCGACGACGTTTCGACTTCGTAGACTTTTTCGCAGGGTGTTTCGTTTTAAGGCGTTCGTTTTCGGCTTTCAACTCAGTATTTTCCTTCGTCAGGACATCAATGCGATTTCCCAAGTCACC
>DATNKB010000376.1:0-9468 GCA_035603595.1 Candidatus Dormiibacterota bacterium | reverse complement strand
GAAGATCATTCTCGAGCGCAAAATTTCGATCTCAATATCATCGGCAGTATCGGCTGCTGCCCGCGCCCTGCGCGAGCATGCACCGAAGATCAATGCTTCCGAGGCCGTCGAGAAGCAGGTCCTCGATTTCCTCCTGGAGCGAGCGAAGTTTATCCTGCGCGAGCGCCGAGGATTTGCTTATGACGAAATCAACGCGGCCTTCGCTGCGGGTGCGGATGACCTGGTGGATGCGGCAGAGCGGGTAGAAGCGTTGAAGGCGATCCGCAATACCAAGAATTTCGCACCTCTGGCGGCTTCGTTCAAGCGCATCCGAAATATTCTGGAGAAGTCTGCGAGTGCTGGCGACAAGGGGCAGTTAGCTGTGCGGCAGGATCTGCTGCGGGACCCGGCCGAGCAACAGCTTAATCTTGTGGCGCACAAAATCGGCGAGGAAGCCATGCGGAGGAAGAAGGCGAAGAAGTACCGCGAGGCCCTGGAAAAGATTTCTGAGCTGCGGCCGTCAGTGGATTTCTTTTTCGACAAAGTTCTAGTGATGGCTGAAGAAGCGGATGTGCGTCGGAATCGCCTGGCGCTCCTCGGGAACCTCTTGAAAGAGTTTTCGACGATCGCAGATTTCTCGGAGTTGGGCGGCGACGAACCGAAGGATGCTCTAAGGAATCCGGCGCGCGTGTGAGTTGCGTCGTTGAGATTTTACTTTAAGTGTCGTCGTACAGTCCTTTCGTCGTCAGGCCGACTTGTAATGCAGTGGTTAAAGTTTGGCGAGTTGCTGTCTCTATTTTGGGTAGTTGAGGAGAAACATGAAATACGTCTATTTCTTCGGCGCGGGAAAAGCGGACGGCTCTGGCGACATGAAAGAAATCCTCGGAGGCAAGGGAGCCGGCCTGGCCGAGATGACGCGCATCGGTCTGCCGGTACCGGCCGGCTTTACGATTACGACCGAGGCCTGCGACTACTACTTCAAGCATGGTCGCAAGTATCCGAAAGAGCTTCGCGCTGAAGTCGGGAAGAATCTGGCGCGCCTCGAAAAGCTCACGAAGAAGAAATTAGGCGACGCGAAGAATCCGTTGCTGGTAAGCGTCCGTTCCGGCTCCGCGAAGTCGATGCCTGGCATGATGGAGACGATCCTGAATCTCGGGCTGAATGAAAAGTCGGTGGAAGCGCTGGCGAAATCCACGCAAAACGAGCGCTTTGCTTATGACGCCTATCGCCGCTTCGTGCAGATGTACTCGAGCGTCGTGATCGGCTTGCCGAAGGAGGATCTCGAGGCTCGCCTGCGCGCGATGAAGAAATATCTTAACGTGACTGACGACACGCAGGTGACGGCACAGGGATGGCGGCAGTTGGTTGGTGAGTATAAGGAATACTACAAGCGCAAGACCGGCAAGCCTTTCCCGGAAGATCCCCAAGAACAATTGTGGGGAGCGATTGGCGCGGTTTTTGAGTCCTGGATGGGTGAGAAGGCTGTGACTTATCGGCGCGTGGAGAAAATCACCGGCCTACTTGGCACTGCGGTGAATGTTGTTCAAATGGTGTTTGGCAATACGGGCGACAAATCGGGAACGGGCGTGTGTTTCACGCGCGATCCTTCCACCGGTGAGAAAGTTTTCTTCGGGGACTTCTTGCTCAATGCACAAGGCGAGGATGTTGTCGCCGGGATTCGCACGCCGATGCAGCTAAGCGCATTGAAGTCGCGCATGCCGAAGGTGTATCGGCAACTCGAGCGGGTTCGAGCAAAACTTGAAAAGCACTATCGCGACATGCAGGACATGGAATTCACCGTGGAGAACGGAACCCTCTACATGTTGCAGACACGGACGGGAAAGCGTTCACCGTCGGCGGCATTTCGAATGGCCGTTGACATGAAAAATGAAGGCCTGATCAAACTTGAAGAAGCACTTGAACGCATCAAGGACGACGATGTTGAGCGGCTCTTCTACCCTGTGCTCGATCCCGCGCTGCCGCGGAAGGAATTTCAGACGCGAAAGATTGCAGAAGGCATCAACGCTGTGCCGGGCGCAGCGGTTGGCAAAGCCGTCTTTACGGCAGCCGAAGCGGAAGAATGGGCGTCGAAGGGCGAGAAGGTGATTTTGGTCCGCCGCGAGACCAGCCCCGAGGATGTCGGCGGCATGTATGTGGCGCAGGGGATTCTTACAGCTACCGGCGGCAAGACGAGTCACGCTGCTGTGGTCGCGCGTGGGTGGGGCAAGTGCTGCATTGTGGGGGCTGAGAAACTCGATATCGACTCCGAAACGAAAAGGATGAGTTCGAATGGCCGCGTTGTGAAGGAAGGCGACTGGATTACGCTCGACGGCGGGGATGGCTCCGTGTACACAGGCGAGATTGCGCTGGTGCGCCCCGAACCGCCGAAAGCTTACGAGACCATTATGAAATGGGCCGATTCAGTGCGGGAAATCGGCGTTCGTGCGAATGCCGATACGCCCAAGGATGCACGCGTGGCTCGCGAAATGGGCGCCGAAGGCATCGGACTCACACGCACCGAGCACATGTTCTTCAAAGATTTCGAGCATCCGGAGAAGAGCATCGAACGGCAACGCGCAGTTCAGGAAATGATTCTGGCGGAGACTCAAGAAGCGCGACGCAAGGCGCTCGACAAGCTACTTCCGTTTCAGCGGCGCGATTTCATCGGGCTGTTCGAGGCGATGGACGGACTTCCAGTAACCATTCGCTTGATCGATCCGCCGCTCCATGAGTTCGTGCCTCACGATCCGGAGAAGCAGGAAGAACTGGCGAAGGAACTAGGCACGACGCGTGAAGTAATTGAGCGGCGCGTGGAGCAACTTCACGAAGCAAACCCCATGCTGGGTCATCGCGGGTGCCGTCTGTGCATCACGTATCCGGAGATTCTCGAGATGCAGGTGCGCGCGATCGTCGAAGCAGCGATCGATTGTCAAAAGCGGGGCATTAAAGTGATACCTGAGATCATGCATCCGCTTACGCTCGACAAAAAAGAGATGAAGATTCTCGAAGAGGCTACTCGCCGAGTGGCCGATCCAATTATTCAGCAGGCTAAAGTAAAACTTCACTATCTAGTGGGCACAATGATCGAGCTTCCGCGAGCCGCGTTGCTTGCAGACCAGATCGCAGAAGTAGCTGAGTTCTTCTCATTTGGCACCAATGACCTGACGCAGACTGTAATGGGGCTCTCGCGTGACGATGCAGGCCGGTTCCTCCCGGAATATGTGGACGAGCGCAAGGCAGGAATATTCTCTAGCGATCCTTTCCAGTCGCTCGACATTCCTGGTGTCGGGATGCTGGTCGAATGGGGCATCCAGCGCGGGCGTGCCACTCGTCCGGATTTGGAGGTTGGTATCTGTGGCGAGCATGGAGGCGACGGGCCTAGTGTGAAATTCTGCCATCGCGTCGGAATGGATTACGTGAGCGCCTCACCATTCCGAGTTCCGGTGGCGCGCCTTGCGGCTGCGCAGGCCGTGATCGAAGAGAAGAAAAGCGGAAAGAAATCCGCGCGCAGAAGAGCTCACAGGTCGCATTCACATTAAGGAGACAGAACGCCATCCGTCCTCTCGATAGCCGTCCACTGATCATTGGCATTTGCGGCGGCACCGGCTCCGGTAAGACCACCATTACAGCACGAATCATCGAAACGCTCTCCGAAGCGAACGTCATTGTTCTCGAGCAGGACAACTACTACAAAGACTATCCTGGCATGCCGTTTGAAGAGCGGGTGAAACAGAACTTCGATCATCCCGACTCGATGGACACGCCGCTGCTTGCCGAGCACGTCCGCCGGCTTCGCGAAGGCCAGGCCATTGAACGGCCCACTTACGATTTCGCGAATTTTCGTCGCGCCGATGCAACTGTCCGGCTTGCGCCGCGCTCGGCGATCATTATTGAGGGAATTCTGATTTTCGAGAACAAGGCGCTGCGCGATCTGATGGACATCAAGATCTTCGTCGATACGGATGCGGACTTGCGCTTTATCCGCCGCCTGGTGCGCGACATTCGCGAGCGTGGGCGAACGATGGAAATGGTTGTTGATCAATACATGGCGACAGTGCGGCCGATGCATATGGAGTTTGTCGAGCCCTCGAAACGCTACGCAGATGTGATCATTCCTGAAGGCGGGCATAACGAAGTGGGCATAGATCTGGTGATTCAGAAGATCCGCTCGCTGGTGCCGCGCTGATTGGACTCAGGCGCGGGCGGCTACGCCGCTGGGCTTGATCACGCTGTCGGCGAAGCGCTCCATTTCTTCAAGCTGCGGACTGAACTGCAGCAACAGCAAATCCACGCCGGCGCGCTCGAATTCGCCGATACGATCGGCCACCTGCTGCGGCGTGCCGACCAGGCCGGAGCGAAGTCCGCGATTCGAAACGGAATAATCTTCAAGTGAGACGCGCTGCTCGAGCTGCGTGTTTGCGAGCCACTGCTCGTAGTTCTTGTAGCCTGCCGCATTCTGCTTCACGTCGGTGATGCGCTCGACTTCCTTTTTAGCCGCGGCTTCCGTTTCCCGCACCACGGCGTAGCCTGCCACGCCGTATTTCATCGGCGGCAGGCCCTTGCGCTCGCGGCGTTCGGCCAGGTCGCGAATTTTTGGAGCGATGCGGTCGGGCGGATCACCGTGCATCACGTAGGCGTCGCATTTCGTCGCGATTAATTCTTTCGCTGCTTCCGATTCGCCGCCCGCGTAGATCACAGGACGCGGTTTTGCCACCGGCTTCGGCTGCAAGACGAGATCTGTGACCGAATAATATTTTCCGCTGTGGGAGAAATGATCCTGTTTCCAGGCTTGGTCTACCACATCCAGCCATTCGGACGTGCGTGCGTAACGGTCATCGTGCTGGTCGAATTGCCCCCCGTATTTTTTGGCTTCCTCGGCCCACCACGACGAGACGACGTTGAGCGAGACGCGACCGCCGGAGATGTTGTCGATATTCGCGGCTTGCTTGGCAAGGAGCGCCGGAAGGTGAAACGTGGGTCGCACGGCGATCATCAACTCGAGCCGTTCAGTGACAGCGGCGAGGGCTGCGGACGTGGACCACGCATCGAGCGAGGGCGCGTCGACGCCCTTAATATCGTTCAAGTTCAACTCGGCGATGAGAGAGAGGTCGAAGCCGATTTGTTCGCTGCGGCGCGCCAACTGCGAGACGTACTCCCACGTCGCGGCCATCTGCTCGTCTTCGATATTGCGGAGCCAGCCGCCAAACACAGGCATCCAGTATCCGTAGCGCATCACCGCGCCTCCTGGACGAGATAGTCGACGAGGCGCTCAAACGGATTGAAACCGACAACGCGCGGGCCGTCGGAGACGAAGTTCGAGAGCGCGTTGATGTCATAGTAGTAGAGCTGGCCGTCACGATCGTCGATGATGCACTCGACGCCGCCCACTTCCACTTTTGCGGCGCTGAAAATCCGCTCGACCGCCGAAATCACCTCATCCGGCGGGCGGTAACCCTCGACGCGAAGGCCCGTCTTCGGCCCTTCCACCACGCATGCGGTTTCAATCTTCGCACCATCAGTGGTCTTGCAGATGTCCATCGGGCAAAGGTCAAACGTGTCGCCCGCGGTGAACACCTTGATGCCGTAAAGATACTTGTAGCCGAGCGTCTCGACGCGCGTGATGTGCCCGCCGCGCGCGGGAATGAATTCTTGCACTATTCCGGTGCCGTCAAGACCGAACTGTAATTTATCTTCGCGTGCAGCCGCTTCAATCTGCTCGGGCGAATCAAAGCGCACAATACCCACGCCACTGCCACCGATATTCGGCTTGATCACGAGGGGGAAGCGCATGCCGCGCGCCGCATCGGCAGCTTGGCTCGGATGATTGATTACCACCGAGCGCGGGTAAGGAAGGCCGAGCGTTTCGAGCAGCGAGAGTTGCAAAGCCTTCGAAGTCTCGTTGCGGAATCCCTCGCTGCCGTTGATGACGCGGACTCCCATGCGCTCGAGATGTGCGAGGTAGCTGAGCGTGTAGAAAATGGCGTGGGCGTTGCCGCGCGTCCAAGCAGAGGGGCTCATGCGATTGAAGATTAAGCCGAATTGCTGGGCGCCATTAGGCGAGACGTCGAAGTGGTGACGCGCGGCGTCAAGACGGACGTAGGGCACGCCGCGACGGTCCATTTCCGCGAATACTGGCTCAAACCAGCGCGGATGCTCATAGTAGACACCGATTGGCCGCTTTGAGTACCCCAAATTTCCCTCCGCAGGGCGTGCTGTCACGGTTTGCAGGCCCCTGCACAAAGCATTTTACCTGGTTAAACGCGCCAAAGGGTTGGATGCGCGAAGTGAAGAGTCGTTTCGCGCGATTTTTGCGCGACAGACGAGATTGGTCCGCGTCAGTGAGTTTTCAACTTTGCAACAATGTCGCGATGCATCTTCGCGCGTTCGCGATAGACAGCGCACTGCAGCTCCAGACTCGCGCGATGGTCCGGCGGGAGCTTGGCGGCAATCATCTCACAGTGATTCGCGGCATCGTCCCACCGCTTGGCGTCTTCCTCGATAAAAGACAGCAACTCCATAGTACGCTCGTCCAACGCATCCTCCTGGGCCAGGTCCCAGAAAAACACACGAGTCTATCACCAAATTCAGATTTTGCGATGTTCGATGGAGGACATGTACGCCGCGGACTACGGACTCAATTTAATTAACACACGTACGGCACAGCAAGCGCTGCGGCTTGCTGTACCGTACAAGGGTTGGGGAATTTAGTATTACTGTGAATTAGTTGGTTTTGCGCCTCAGAATTAGACCGAGCAGGCCCGCACCCGTCAGCAGGAGTGTGCAGGGCTCAGGGACGGGCTCTCCCTCGAGTGAAAACGAGGCGTTGAATGGCCCCTGATGGGTAATGTCCGTTCCAACGCGCAACCAATCCGGCTGGAGAGCCTCGTTGCGAGTCCACGTCTGCAGGTCAGTAACGCCGGGAGGGAAGGGCGTCGTGCCCGAACCGCTGATCGGCCTCGGAGCTGACAACCAGAAAAAGTCCCCGGTGCTTAGCTCGACCTGCGGCACAAAAAAGTAGTGACCCGCCGCGAGCATATCGCTCGTAATGGAAAACGAAAACTGCACCTCTTGGCCTGTTATCGGGCCTTCTCCGCCCGTAAACACCGTGGGTAGCGGATGAATACCGTTCAGGACAGAATTTGCCGCCGTAAAGCTTGAATTGAGCACCTTCGCCGAGAACGTCAATTCACCCAAACCGGATTCACGACTGTTAAGCTCCACATCCGATGGGGAGTTATCTCGCGTGGGCACTCGTCCATCGGGCGGAACGGTGGAGTCCAGAGGGAAAATTCTGTAGAACTCAATGGTCACACTCGTGATATCAGAAAGGCTAGCCCCCGTCGGGAGCAGGCCAGTAAACGTGCCGCCTGTAATTGATGTAGCCTGATTTAGAAAGAAATCATCAGCGGTTTCAATTTCCGTTTTACCCGCGCTGGATGGCCGCGAAGCGGTGCCGATCAATCCGTCGGGATTCCCGGTGTTAAATACCACGTCATCGGCTTGGGCGGTTCGAGCGTAGGCGAAGAGAATGAGCATCGAAACAAGCACGGCACATCGGCGCATAGGACACCCCTCGTTTAGGCAGGCTGGGAGACTGCTCTTGGAGATTCGCGAGCAATTTCCAGGCCTTCGCCACTGCGTTCGCGGTAGGGGATTTGCCCGGGCACCGCAGAAAGATGCGCAAAGATTTGCATACTTGCGGCAACGGCTTACCGATTTCGGACTCCCCGCCGACACTCGCGCAAGCGTTGCAATGAGGCAGTGAACTGGAGTAACCTCACGGTGTTTCTAACCCGTCCACTAGCCAGTACGGGTTCGCGCGGTTTCCCTGTTTGGGAGGCCGCCCTCACACGTCAACGCACTCGCGATCCAATCAGACTCGCCGCTAACAATCATTCATTCCCAGCGCTGCAAATGCCACTGCCGGACAAGAGATGCGGCTAGACCCATCACTTTGTACGAGGAGAGATTCCATGAGCTCACTGCTTGATTCGTTGAAAGAGCAAATTACGCCGGACGTGATTCGCGGACTCGCGTCGAGTCTGGGTGAGTCCGGTGACGCAGTCCAAAAAGGACTTCTTGGCGGTGCGACGACAATTCTGGCAACACTTGCAAGTAAGGCTCAAGAACCCGGCTTTCTCAGTCAAATCATGAATCTGATTTCGGGTTTCACGACACGCAGTGCGAGCGCGATGGGAGCTGCGGCGGGTGGCGGATCATCCACCGTTGCGGGCGCGTCGCAAGCCGGCACCAGTCTCTTGAATATGCTTTTTGGCAACAACACTTCGAGCATCCAAAGCAAGATCGCGGAGTTTTCCGGCATACGCGCCTCGTCGGCTGGAAGCATCTTGGCATCGGCTGCACCGATGGTGCTGGGTACACTTGCGTCGAAGATGAGTGGCCAGGGGCTGACGGCAAGCGGGCTTGGCAATCTGTTGACCTCCGAACTCCCGAGCTTGCGTAGCTTCCTGCCCTCCGGCCTTTCGATTCCAGGACTTTCAAGCGTCACTTCACGTGCGTCGCAGGTGGCCGACGAAGCCCGCAGTGTGGCGACGCCGAAATGGCTCTGGCCGGTAGTTCTGGCCGTGCTGTTGATCGGGGCGCTGCTGTGGTTCGCCAACCGCAAGACCTCGACCGTAGATAACGCCGTAAACACGGCGGCCAACTCGGCATCGAACGCCGCCTCGCAAGCCAGCAATGCTGCGTCGAATGCCGCATCATCGTTGGGCGCCTTCGTCAAGGCGTCAATTCCGGGCGGAGTTGATCTGAACATTCCCGAGAACGGCATGGAGAGCAAGCTGCTCGTATTCATTCGGGATCCCAACGCGCAGCCGAGTCGAGAAACCTGGTTCGAGTTTGACCGGCTGAATTTTGACACCGGCGGAGATCATCTGCAGCTTTCCTCGCAAGAGCAGCTGGAAAACATCGCCAAAATTCTGAGGGCCTATCCGAATGTCCACGCGCGAGTCGGCGGCTATACGGATAGTCAAGGCGACCCGGCGACGAACCTGAAGCTGTCTCAAGATCGCGCGAACGTCGTGACGGCCCAGCTCGTCAGCCTCGGCGTTGATTCCACGCGCTTGGATTCAAAGGGCTACGGTGCCGATCATCCGGTGGGGGACAACAGCACGATCGAAGGGCGCCAGGCCAATCGCAGGATTGCTTTGCGCGTTACTCAGAAATAGCGCGGAGTGTTGCTTACTCTTGATCAGTGGTCAGTATGGTAGGGTCGGTAGACGATTGCTCAAACCGTCATGCCGCGGGCGGTGCGTCTCATGGCGCAGCGTATGCTTGCGCTTACCTAAAAATGATCCGCATATTGGTGAAATCAAAAGTCACGGCGTAGTGTTTCAGGAAATCGCTGCCGAACATCCCTGCCAGGTGAAAGCCAAATTCGTTTTCCCAAGGAAACGGGCCGTCATACAGGCCTGGCACGTTTTGCTGCGTAATTTCGCCGACCGTAAATTGCGTCACCGTGTAGGGAATTAT
>DATNKB010000375.1:0-4020 GCA_035603595.1 Candidatus Dormiibacterota bacterium | reverse complement strand
CGAATGCGAGAGCCGCGGGAAACAAGCGCATTTCAGATTGTTTGAAATGTACGACCTCGAAAGTGACAGCGGCCGCAAGACAAGCTATACGGAGCTTGCGAAGCAGTTCCAAATTGCGCCGACGGACGTAACAAACTATCTCGCCTTTGCCCGTCGCGAATTCCGGCGCATCGCGCTTGATTGCCTTCGCGAAATGACGGCGTCCGAAGATGAATTCCGCCGTGAAGCGCGCGCCCTGCTGGGAGTGGTTCCCGCATGAACTGGCTATCCGATGAAGCGATCGCGCGGCTGCAAACGGCGAGTGCGCTGCCAGACCTTGCTGGGACCCGTTATCGCTTAATCGAGCGGGTGGGAGGCGGCGGGATGGGGACGGTTTACCTGGCTGAGGATTCCGTGCTGGGACGCCGCGTCGCATTGAAGATTCTCGATTTGCCGGAACTGCGCGCTGATTTGAGCGCGCGTCTTCTCCGCGAGGCTCAGATTCTTGGACGGCTCGAACATCCCGGAATCGTGCCGGTGCATGACGCGGGAACGCTGGCCGATGGGCGCGGATTTTATGCGATGAAGTTTGTTGAAGGCGAACGGCTCGACATGCTGGCAAGGCGAATCGATGCCATTCCCGATCGTCTGCGGATATTTCAACGTATCTGCGAAGCAGTGGCCTTCGCGCATGCGCGCGGAATTCTGCACCGTGATTTGAAGCCCGAGAACGTCATGGTGGGGCCATTCGGTGAAGTGCTGGTGATGGATTGGGGCGTGGCAAAGATTTTGCGCGAAGACCGGACGCCGCGGGAAGATCACGCTCGGATCCCTAGGGAGAGTTCGCAAAATGAGCCGACGGAAACGAAGCCCTTGAAAACCGCGCATGGAACGGTTCTAGGCACGGCGGGATACATGGCACCCGAACAAGCGCGAGGCGAAATTGACAGCCTAGACGAACGCGCAGACATTTATTCACTCGGCGCAATTCTTCGGTTCCTTCTCGGCAGTAAGCAGCCAGCGGCTGGAGGAGAGCGATTGAACAACACGAGTGCGCCGCGTGCAGAGGCGGGATTTGCTCCGAAAGCGGTTGCAGCGATATCACAAAAAGCTATGGCTGAAGATCGCGCCAATCGCTATGCATCGGTAAGCGATCTTGCGAGCGACATCGCGCGATATCTTGACGGTTCCCCTGTCTCAGCCTATCCCGAAAATGTGTTTCACAAGGTGGCTCGCTGGGCGACCCGGTATCGGGTAGCAATCGGGCTGGTTCTGGCGTACTTGATCGTGCGAGCTTTGCTACTTTTTTGGCTGCGGCGCTAAAGGAATTCGGCTGTGCGTTTAAAAGAAGAATGAGGGCGGCGCAAAGGCGGCCCAGGAGACCAGCGATGAACAAAGTGGTGTACGGATTGATTCTCGGCGGTGTGTTGGGAATTTTCGACGGGTTGACATCCTGGTTCACGCCGGAAGTGCGATCGCAGCTTCTCAGCATTGTTGTCGGCTCGACGATCAAGGGGATTATCGCGGGGATTCTGATCGGCTTTTTCGCCAGGAAAGTGCATTCCCTTGCGCTCGGCATTCTGTTTGGACTCGGAGTGGGGTTGCTCCTGGCGTTCTTCGTGGCTCACATACAGAAGGGGTACTACTTCGAGATCATGCTGCCGGGCGGGCTGGTCGGTGTGATCGTCGGCTATGCGACGCAGAAATACGGTGGCTCCGCAGGCACAATGGCGAAAGCCTAGCGCTAGTCGTCCATTCCGCATCATTCGGTTGAGATCAAAATAACAATCAAAAGGAGAATCTCGCATGAATCGCGTCGTTCATTTTGAACTTCCGGCAGACAATCCGGAGCGTGCCGTTGAGTTCTATAAAAAAGCCTTCGGGTGGCAGATTCAGAAATGGCCAGGGCCGCAGGACTACTGGCTGGTAACGACCGGTGCCGACGGCGATCGTGGGATCAACGGAGGCATTTTACGCAGGCAGCATCCGGGCGCAGGGACGTGTAACACGGTGAGCGTTGGGTCGGTAGACGATGCTGTGGCTACCATCACAAAAAGCGGCGGCAAGGTTGCGCTGGCAAAAATGGCCGTTCCTGGCGTGGGTTATCTGGCCTACTGCACGGACACGGAAGGAAACGTGTTTGGCGTGCTGCAACCAGACGCAAGCGCCAAATAGATTGGCTGCTGAGTAATCTTGATTCAATTCGGGTCAACGACGTTCCGCGTCGCTCCGGGCAGTATGGGCAAAGCAGACTTCGATACTGCCCGGAATGACACACCTTCGAGCTTTCCTGACCGGACCGCATTCACAATCCTGTAAGATATCCGTAGGAGAATTTCTTCCGGGCGCGCCTCGCCCACCCCCTTCCGAATGAGGCGGTTTTCTCGAGATTTGTTCGCTGCATGCATCCAAGCATCAATCGTTGTGCGTAATTTTATTCGGAGATAAAGTAAACAACTCCTATGGGCGACCAAGACTTTGACTTAATAGTGATTGGAAGCGGTCCGGCCGGGCAAAAGGGCGCGATCTGTGCGGCGAAACTGCGCAAGCGCGTTGCGGTGATTGACCGGACCGTGATGATGGGCGGGGTGTGCGTCCACACCGGCACGATTCCGAGCAAGAGCGTGCGCGAGGCGATTTTTCAGCTCACGGGATCGGCGGTGAAATCGTTTTACGGCAACGCGTATCGAGGGAATGGCGATATTTCGGTGAAGGATCTCGCGTTTCGCGTGCAAAGCGTGGTGGCGCGCGAGACTGACGTGATTCGCGCGCAACTGAAGCGGAACGGGGTGTGCATTTACCAGGGCATGGCTCATTTCGTCGATCCGCACACTCTTGAAATTCAGGGTGAGAGCGACAAGACCGTCATTCGAGGCGAACACGTCCTAATCGCATGCGGGACGCGGCCTGCGGGGAACACGGACATTCCGTTTGACGGCAAGCGCGTGTTTGACACGGACCAGATAAACGGACTTCAGGGCCTGCCGCGCGAATTGATTGTTGTGGGAGCGGGCGTGGTGGGTTTGGAATATACGTCGTTCATGGCGGCTATGGGCGTGGAGGTGACGCTTATCGATCAGCGTCCGCAGCTGCTGGATTTTGTGGACCGCGAAATTATCGAAGCGCTTGCCTACCATTTGCGGCAGATGGGGACGACGTTCCGGCTGGGCGACAAGGTGACGCGCGTGGGATTCGATGAGCAGCGCGATCGTGTGTTCGCGGAACTCGAGAGCGGCAAAAAAGTGCAGGCGAATGCGTTGCTGTACGCGGTGGGCCGGCAAGCGAACGGTGACCAGCTTGGTCTTGAAGCGGCCGGACTGCAGCCTGACCCGCGAGGCAAAGTGATCGTCAATGCGGAATATCAGACTACCGTGCCGCACATTTATGCCGCGGGTGATGTGATTGGGTTCCCAGCGTTGGCCAGCACTTCGATGGAACAGGGACGGCTTGCGAGTTGCCACATGTTCGGCGCGCCTTCGCAAAATATGTCGGCGCTGTTTCCGTACGGCATTTATACGATCCCGGAAATTTCGATGGTGGGACAAACCGAGGAAAAGCTCACAGAGGCGAAGGTGCCGTACGAAGTGGGCATGGCGAAATACAAAGAGCTGGCGAAGAGCATGATGCTGGGCGATGAGAGTGGAATGCTGAAGCTACTGTTTGACCGCAATACGCGAAAGCTGCTGGGAGTTCACGCGATCGGGCAGCGCGCGACGGAAATTATCCACATCGGCCAAGCGGTGCTCGCGTACGGCGGATCCATCGAATATTTCCGCGATACCGTGTTTAATTATCCCACGCTCGCTGAGGCATACAAGGTAGCGGCGCTCGACGGGCTGAACAAACTGTAAACGCCACGGAATCGAGATCGGCTGGTGGGCCTGGGTGGACTTGAACCACCGACCTCACCCTTATCAGGGGTGCGCTCTAGCCACCTGAGCTACAGGCCCAGCGTCATTGAAGTACGCGACATTTTATCATCCGCTGAAGTTTGTGCCTAGCTGCGGCTGATGCTTTTTCAAACCAAGCTGGAGATCAAGC
>DATNKB010000374.1:0-7655 GCA_035603595.1 Candidatus Dormiibacterota bacterium | reverse complement strand
CTGCGGCCCCGAGGATAATGCGATAGATGGCGAAAGGAGCGAAGCCGCGCGTGCGGACCCAGTTCATAAACCACGCGACGCTGGCGTAAGCCACGATGAACGAAACGACGAAGCCGATGGCAAGGACGACCCAGCCATGCGCGTCAATCTGGCTGACGCCGATGGGGTTTTCGACCCCTTTGCCGCGCAAAGATTTCAAAGCGGCATAGGCTGTTGCCACGAACATCGTGGGAATCGACAGAAAAAACGAAAATTCCAGCGCGGCGGCGCGCGACATTCCTGCGACCTGTCCCCCAGCAATCGTAGACATCGACCGCGAAGTCCCCGGAAAAACCGCGGAAAGAATCTGGCACGCGCCTATCCAAATCGCTTGCCCGAGCGACATATCCTCCATATGCCAGGTGCGAATGCGGCTATAGGGCGCCTCAGGGCCGGCTTTTTCGGAAGGCGAGTTCATCGCGTCAATGAACCACATCACGATCCCGCCGACCAACAGGCTCATGCCCATGATGTAAAGATTTTCGAGATGCTCGCCGATCATCTTCGTGAGCAGAAACGCCGGAATGGCGGTGACGACGAACGCTACGAGAGTGTTTTGTACCGGGCGTGATCGGAAAACCGCAATGAACAGGCACTTGATTACTTTAAACGGGATGAGAGCGAGTGGCGCGTCCCCACGCGTGTAGCCGATAAATCTCGCAATCCGCTCGCGAAAATAAATCGGCACGCAGATAATCGCCCCGAGCTGGATCACGATCGTGTACATCTTCCAGTAGCCGTCGCTCAGATTGATGTTCAGCAGAAATTCAGCGATGCGCAAATGGGCCGTGGAACTGACGGGAATAAATTCGGTGAGGCCTTCGACGATCCCGAGGATGAGAGAGATTAAATAATCGTTCAAGATGCCCCCGATACCTTTGCCGCGAAGAAATCAGGCGATCGATTTGATCATCGCGTAGGCGTCGCGGCCGCCCGGATAATAGCCCTTCCAAATGCCGCGAGTACGATAGCCATGCTTTTCCCAGAAGGCAATTGCGGAGTGGTTTTCGGTTGCCGTTTCGAGAATCACTTCGCGTACCCCCGATTTCGCGAGGTGCGATTCGACAGCTTCGAGCAGTCGCGAACCGATCTTGTGACGACGGTAGGCTTCGAGCACATCAATAGTGATGATGTGGCCGCGATTTTCGCGATGCGCAGTGAGACAGAAGCCTACCAGTTTGCCGCGCATCACCGCCATCAAACAATCCGCATTCGGGAAGCGCAGGTAAGCGCGCAGTTCAGCTCGTGAGTACGCGACGTCCGCTGCATAGCACGCTTGATCGATTTCGTAGAGCGCCTCGAGATCTTCGGGAGTGTACGGTCGCAACGAGATTTTCGTGGCTTGGCGTGCTGGTTTCGCGGCGGGCACGGCAATCACACTTCCAGGATCACCGGCAGAATCAACGGACGCTTCGAGGTCTGCTTATTCAAATAGCGCTTTAAATCGGCGCGGATTTTTTCCTTAATCACGCCCCAGTCGGTTTTTTCTTCGGCAGTGGATTGCTCGACCGTCCGTAAAATTACTTCGCGCGCTTTACTAAGGATTTCCTGGCCATCCTCGGACAAAAACCCGCGCGTGACGATTTCAGGCGGCCCTTCGAGATGCCCCGTGTGCTTGTCGATCGCAATGATGGGCACCACCACGCCGTCCTCCGCAAGATGGCGGCGATCGCGGATTACCACTTCCTCGATTTCTTCGAGCGAACCCGAATCGACAAGCACGCGGCCGGCGGCAACCGGTTCACGGCGATACGCGCTCCCATCCGGAGTGAATTCGATCGGCTGGCCGCTTTCGAGCAAGAAAATCTCGCCCGAGACCGCATTCATCTGCTCGGCAAGAGCCGCATGCCGGAACAAATGACGATATTCACCGTGCAGCGGAATGAAGTATTTCGGCCTGCACAGCTGCAGCAAAATTTTCTGCTCTTCCTGGCTGGCGTGCCCGGAAACGTGAATGGGCGCAGAGCGTCCGCCTTCATAATAGACAAGAACGCGCCTCCGGAAAAGGTGATCGATCATCCGAAAGATAGCTTTCTCGTTGCCAGGAATCTGGCGCGCAGAAAGAATCACAGTGTCATTTTCTGCGATGTTCATTAGCCGATGATTGTCGACTGAAATGCGAGACATCGCCGAAAGAGGCTCGGCCTGCGTTCCGCTCGCAAGCACGACGATGCGTTTAGGATCGAACCCCTTGATGTCCTGCGGGCGAACCACGCTGCCGTCGGGAATCCGCAACTTGTCGAGACCGTGCGCGATTTCGATGTTGTCCACCATGCTGCGGCCGACGAAACCCACTTTTCGCCCGACCACGCGCGCGAGATCGATCACCTGCTGAATCCGATGAATCGAGCTAGAAAAACACGAGACAATCACCCGCTGCGGTGCGGCGCGAAACAATTCCTCGAGTCGCACGACCACCGAGCGCTCGGAAGGCGTGAAGCCAGGCCTCTCGACGTTGGTGCTGTCACTAAACAGCGCAAGCACGCCTTCCTGTCCGTAACGCGCGAAGGCGTGCAGGTCGAACGGCTTCCCGTCAACCGGCGTAGGATCAATTTTGAAATCGCCAGTGTGAATGATTACGCCGAGCGGAGTTCGAATCGCGAGCGCCACGCAATCGATCGTGCTGTGCGTCACGTGCAGATATTCAATTTGAAACGCACCAAGTGTAGTGGTCTGTCCAGGAGCCACTTCGTGGAGCTTAACCTTGTCGAGCAGCCCATGCTCTTCGAGCTTTTTGCGCACAAGCGCGAGCGTGAACTTAGTGCCGTAAATAGGAACGTCGAGATCGGCGATGATGTAGGGAATCGCGCCGATATGATCCTCATGCGCGTGCGTCAGAACGATGCCGCGGATCAGGCGCTTATTCTGCTTCAGGTAAGTGGTGTCCGGGATGACGATGTCTACTCCCAGAAGCTCCTGCTCCGGGAACATCAATCCGGCATCGATGATAATGATGTCGTCGGCGGTGCGCACGACGAGCATGTTCATTCCGAACTCGCCCAGCCCGCCGAGCGGGATGGCCCATACTGACGATTGGCTCAATTTATCTTTCTTTCGAGAGTGGCCGACATTCTTGATTTATAGGCGGCGCATACCTTCGCGTCATGAGGGCACGGCACGTCGCGCCCCTACTGCAGAAATGCATGCTTGGCACCACAGAATGACACGTATGAAGCGGCAGTTCAATCCCTGCTGCCGGCGAAGAGTCGAGCGATGGCCACAAGGAGAACGGCGCCGACCGTGGCTGCTGCAAGCGTGCCCCAGAAACCCCAGGGCGCAATTGCGATTCCGAGTTTTATAAAAAGCCAACGGCCGATCACAGCGCCAATCAAGCCAAGAATTACGTCAACGATACAGCCAAAGCCACGTCCGCGCGTAATGTGACCGGCAATCCAGCCCGCCAGCAAGCCAATGATAATCGTGGCGATAAAACCGGGAGACGTAACCTGAACGTAGACGGTGTGCTCGTCGATTTGGTTCGCGAATGTGACGATTGCTGTGCCCAAGGTAGTTGAGGCAAATGAGGCGAATGCGGAGCTTGTCATGAAACTCCTCTGAAAGATTTTCTATACAGATTATTCCGCTGCCGGTATGCGCGGTAAAGGCTACTCCTCTATAGGATAGCCGTATGAGGACGAACAGGCTACTGCTGGCAGAAAATATATCCGAGGCACTTGTAGACGAGCTTCGCGGCAAGAAAATCCGACGCGTGGTCGCCCGGCTGAGGCAGAAGCTCGACGACATCCATGCCCACAATTTTCTTATGGTCGGCGACTGCGCGAATCAGAGAAGTGACCTGCATCCAATCGAGGCCGCCGGGCTCGGGCGTCCCTGTGGCCGGAACGAAGGCGGGATCGAAGCCGTCGAGATCAATCGTGAGGTAGACATTCGGACTGAGATCGGCGAGAACTTTTGCGATCCAGCTCTTCATGGGTGCGCGCGCGATGTCTTTTGCCCAGTAGACGCTGGTGCGCAGATTGGGAATCGCTTGCGCCTCTTCCACGGAAAGCGAGCGAATGCCAACCTGCACGGCGGGGCAGACCTCGACCACGCGACGCATCGCGCAAGCATGACTCGCGGGATTTCCCTGATACTCGTCGCGCAGATCAGCGTGCGCGTCGATTTGAAGCACGCTGAGATTCTTGAATTTCTTCGCGGTCGCGGAGACAAGCGGCGGCGTAAGCGAATGTTCGCCACCGAGGGCGACGGTGAATTTATCGTCCTCGAGTAACGCCAGCTGAGCCGTGAAAATTTCACTGATCACTTCATCGAGCGTGCCGTCGGCGGTATCGATAGCCGGAAGCGTGTGAATCCCGATCTCCTTGTAGGGCTCGAGTTCGAGTTCCTCGTCGTAGAGCTCCATATTTCGGCTCGCGGCGAGGATGGCGGCGGGCCCGTTGCGCGTCCCATGTTCGTAAGAAGTGGTGCGCTCGAGCGGCACCGGAAAAATCACGGCGCGAGATGTTGCGTATTGCGAATGTTCGTCAGGAAGGCCCCCGAAATTTTCGGGCGGCATCGGAGTGTATCGTGTCATCGTCGGTTAGGCTCGCTGTTGATTCACGTTCACACGCAATTCACATTCAACATTTGCGTTGAAACTTATATTTAACAGATTTGTCTTTCAACGAATGCCTCATTTGTACTATCAATGAGGCGCGCGAGAACAAAACTTGCGCGCGAGACGGGCTATACGCCAATACATTACCTGCGAGGACGCGGAATGGCAAAGAAAAAGGGCGCAACAGGACGAATCCTGCACGACCCGATCAAAGACAAGCTCGTCCCCATTTATCCGCTCGACCTCTCTCGCATTCGGACGATCGATGACCTGGTGCGAGCGATGGGGCAGACGGCCTTTACCGCGCGGCAGATCGGCGACGCGGCGGACGTTTTCGAAGCCATGGCTCGCGACAAGGATTGTTTTGGCGTAATGACGTTATCGGGCGCGATGACCGTAGCGAAAATGGCGCTGGTTTTCTGCGATTTGGTCGAAGCCGGCATCATCAAAGCGATCGTTTCGACGGGCGCGCTGATGGCTCATGGCCTGGTGGAAGCGGAGGGGCTGCATCACTATCGCTACGACGAGAAGATGAACGACCGCGAGCTTTTCGCCGCCGGTTACAACCGCGTGTACGATTCGCTCGAACCGGAAAGGAACCTCGACCACGTGGAAGAGACGATGCAGCACATCCTGGAGCAATGGGATGCGGATGAGGTGCTGTGCAGCTGGAAGATCAATCGCAAGATCGGTGAGTACCTTTCGAAGCATACGAAGGGACGGGGAATTCTGAAAACGTGCTACGAGCGCAAGGTGCCTGTGTTTGTTCCGGCCTTTACCGATTCCGAGTTGGGAATCGATGTCGCGTTGCATCAGCGGCTGCGAAAGAAGGCTGGGCAGAAGTTGCTGCGATTCGATCCGTACGAAGATTTCGAGTTTTACGCCTCCACGATGCTGGCCACCAAGCGCATGGGGATCTTCACAATCGGGGGCGGCGTACCGCGCAACTGGGCGCAGCAGTTTGGCGTCTACGCGGAATTGCTGGCGCGGCGCGGTTACGAAAAGCTTCCGCTGAAACGCTACAACTACGGCGTCCGGATTTGCCCTGAGCCCGTGAATTGGGGCGGCCTCTCGGGAAGCACCTACACGGAGGCCGTATCCTGGGGGAAATTCGTACCGCCGGAGGAAGGCGGCCGATTCGCGGAAGTGCTCGATGATGCGACTGTGGCGCTGCCCCTCGTAGTAGGCGCGGTGCTCGAGCGGATTGGATATTTGAAGAAGCGCTGATTCGGTGTTGTCGCGAAATGAGTCCTGATTAGTCCCCGCCCTCTATTCCGACGAGGTAACAATGCGAATCCTGCTCAAAATGCTCCAGTTCGTTGGCGTTGCGCTGCTGGTGTCGTGCCCCGCACTCTCCGCTCAGTATGCGGAGGCGCAAAACAAGAAGACGCAAGATGATAAGCGTCCCATTCGAAATATTGTTCTCGTTCACGGCGCTTGGGCAGACGGCTCCGGCTGGAAAAGCGTCTACGACATTCTGGTAAAGGAAGGCTTCAACGTGAGCATCGTCCAGGAACCGGAGACATCCTTCAAGGACGACGTCGCCGCCACAAAGCGCGTCCTTGCGCTACAAGATGGCCCGTGCATTCTCGTCGCGCACAGCTATGGCGGAGCTGTGATCACCGAAGCTGGGAACGACCCTTCGGTCGCCGGTTTGGTTTACATCGCAGCTCACATGCCGGATGCCGGGGAGAACGAGGCTGACGACGGGAAAAAATTCCCGAGCGACCTTAGCAAGTCCGGTGCGATCAAGAAAACGCCGGACGGATTCACTTACATCGACCTAGCCCAGTTTCATGCCCTGTTCGCTGCCGACCTCTCCGACGAGCAGGCTGCCTTCATGGCGCGATCGCAGGTGTTCAATTTCGCGGACAATTTCAAAGCTACGATTACCACGGCTGCGTGGCGAACCAAACCAAGCTGGATGCTGGTGGCCGGAAAAGACAGAACGATTAATCCTGATCTTGAACGTTGGTATGCCAAGCGAGCCAACAGCCACACGGTGGAAGTTGCAGGTGCCAGCCACGTGGTCTACGTATCCAGGCCTGCAGAGGTTGCAGCTCTCATTCAGGAAGCTGCGGCGCACGCGAGGTGAAGCAGCGGTGACAAGCTTGAGATGGAAGAAGACAGCGTTGTTTCTAGTCCTCGTTGGATATCTTTCGGTTGCACTTTTCTACCGTTGGCCGTTCGGTGAGGTGAGTGACCGCGTCCGGGCGCTCCTGTGCCCTGTGTGCGGCTGCATTTTATTTGCTCCTCGGGTCACACAGACCTCCAGGTTGATCCGGTACACGTTGGTTTTTGGGACACTCAACGCAGCTGTTTTTCTTATCGTGGGAATGGCAGCAATATGCGTCATCAAGTTCTTGGTATGGCTGAGACAAAGCCAGGATCCGCACAGAACAAGAGAACTGTAGGCAAGTAAAAGAAGCGAGTCTAGTCGTCTTCGCCCAGAAGAATCGCGGCGGCCAGGACCGTGCTCCACAATCCGCGCTTGTCGCCAACTGCGGATTGCGTGATGTTCATCGTGCGGACGATCTTGTTCGAGATCCGATAGACCTCTTTTTTCTCATCCCACGAAAGGTCCGGATCGAATTCCACGTTCAGAGTAGTAGCAAGCATTTCGGCGGCGAGTTCTTCGGCATATTCGCCGGCCACTTCTTCCGGTTCGCCGAAAGAGTGATGCTCGGAAAGATATCCAAACATGGATTTGTCGCCGGGAAGAGCAAGCCCCACGCCCGCGGCAATCAACCGGTGCGGTTCGCGCGTCTGATTCTCGCTGATCACAGTAAATGCCACCTGGCCGGCTTTCAAATGCTTCAGACCCTCGCTGCGCGAAATCAATTTGCAATACGGCGGAAAAATCGAAGAGACGCGAACGATGTTGCAGGCGGCGATACCGGCATTACGGAGTGCTAACTCGAAGCTCGAAAGGCGTTCGCGATGCTTTCCGACTCCCTTGGTGAGGAATATTTTCTTCGCGACGAACGCCATGGACTGGTTAGGAGTGCCTCTTCTCGATTGAGTCGAAATTTTTCTTCTTCGCGAAATTAGCAAGCAC
>DATNKB010000373.1:0-20081 GCA_035603595.1 Candidatus Dormiibacterota bacterium | reverse complement strand
GATTTCAATCTCTGTTTCGGCGCGCTTATGGCAGGGCACTGCCATCCGGCTGTGGTGAGTGCAGTGCAGAAGAAGCTTGGCACAGGGACGATGTTCGGCATGCCGCACGATATGGAGTGGGAGCTCGCGGAGGAAATCTGCAAACGGTTTCCGGTAGAGATGGTGCGCTTCAGCAATAGCGGAACTGAATGCACGATGCATGCTGTGCGACTGGCGCGAGCGGCAACGGGGCGAGATCGCATCATCAAGATGGAGGGCGGCTATCACGGGCTGCACGATTCGGCGCTGGTATCGGTGAAACCGAAGGAAAACGAAGTGGGCGATCCGCATGCGCCGAATTCAGTTCCGGGGGGTGAAGGCATCACGAAGGCGACACTACAAAATACTCTCGTCGCCCAATTCAACGATCCCGCGTCGGTGGAACGTCTGTTTGCGAAGTATCCCAACGAGATCGCGGCCGTCATTGTAGAGCCTATCATGATGAATGTGGGCATCCTGATGCCCGATCCCGGCTATCACCAAGCACTCCGCGAGATCACGAAGAAAAATGGAGCACTGCTGATTTTCGATGAAGTGAAAACCGGGGCGAAGCTGGCACGCGGCGGAGCTTGCGAATATTTCAAGGTGAATCCCGACATTGTTTGCCTGGCGAAATCGATCGGCGGGGGATTTTCGCTTGCGGCGTTTGCTTCGACGCGTCAGGTGATGGGCTTGATCTCAGACCATCGCGTTTTTCATGGCGGCACTTACAACACGAATCCCGTCGCTATGGCAGCTGGTTTGGCGACTTTCCGCGAAGTACTGACGCCGGCTGCCTATGAGCACGTGAATCGCCTTAACAAGAAGCTTGTGGATGGCTATGAGAAGGAAGTGAGGAAGTCGGGACTCGATGCATACCTGGCGAGCGCTGGCTCGAATGGCGCATTGATGTTTTTCCCGAAGCCGATTCGCAATTATCGCGATTGGCTCAAGATCGACAGCGAAATCTGGCGTCACTACTGGTTCGCAATGGTGAACCGCGGAGTGATGGCGCAGCCCTACTGGTGGGATGAGCAGTGGACGGTATCCGTGGCGCATACGGATGCGGACATCGACCGTCATCTCGAAGCGTTCGCTGAAGTCGCGCCGGCGCTTGCCGCTGCGCAGAAAGAACCGCACGTGGTTACAGCCGCGCACTGAGGGAGTTGTTTCTGCCGGTGGAGAGCAGCGCCAAGAAGGAAACCGCACATCTGAAGCGAGCGCTCGGGCGCTGGGACTTAGTGGCTCTGTTCGTCGTGGCGGTATTTAACCTAAACGTTGTACCGAGCATTGCGGCGAATGGCGGAGTGACCGTCTGGCTTTGGATTCTCTGTCTCGTTCTTTTTTTCTGGCCGCAGGGAATTGCGGTGATTGAGCTAGCTCATCGGTACCCCGGCGAAGGCGGTGTTTATCTTTGGGCCAAAGAAGTGTTCGGAGATTTTCACGGGTTCTTGTCGGGCTGGTGCTATTGGACCAATAACATGATGTACGTGCCCACCGTGATGCTGTATTTCGTCGGCGTCGCAGTTTTTTCGCTTGGGCCAGGCCATGCGGCGCTGGCCGATAACAAGGCGTTTACTGTTACTGCCGCACTTTCGCTCCTTGCGCTACTTGTGGTCCTTAATATCGTCGGGCTGGGCGTGGGGAAGTGGATTAACAACGTGGGAAGCATCGGAACTGTTGCGGCGGGAGGACTGCTGATCGCGCTGGGCCTGATTGTATGGCTTCGATTTGGCACGACTGTCACCGCGGCGGATTTTCGCATTCCTGCCGATCCACGATTCCTTCTGAATTCGTTTGGCGTGATTTGTTTCGGGCTCGTCGGACTGGAGCTTGCATCGGTGATGGGTGATGAGATTCGCGACCCGCAAAAGACGCTGCCGGGTGCGGTCGCTTGGGGCGGAGTGATCTCTGGCGCGCTGTATATTGCAGCAACGCTGACGCTGCTGATTGCGATGAGTAAGAACGACATCAATGTGCTTCAAGGAATCGTGCAGGCGGTGAGTCACATGGCGTCGCGTGTCGGAGTTGCGTGGATCGTTGCGCCATTCGCCCTGATGTTAAGCATTTCGATCGCCGGCATCGGATCCGCGTGGCTGGCGGGCTCCGCGCGAATTCCATTTGTGGCGGGATTGGATTCTTATCTTCCGAATTGGCTCGGGCGAGTGCATCCGCAATACGGGACGCCTTATGCGGCGCTGATTGTTCATGCGGTTGTATCGGCCATTCTGGTGCTGATCAGCTTGTTTGGTTCAGGCGTACAGGAAACATTTCAGCGCTTGTTGTCGCTCGCCGTGGTGCTGCAGCTGGTGCCGTTCCTTTATATGTTTGGCGCGCTGTTGAAGCTGGCATTCGATCCCGCGGCGGCTGGAAATGGCCGCTACAGCAGAGGCGTGCTGATTGTTGCGGGCACGAGTGGCCTCCTGATGACGATTCTTGGAACTGTTTTCGCATTTTCGCCCGCGCAGCAGATCACGTCGGTAGCGTCATACGAAGCGTGGATGCTAGGCGGGACTGCGTTTTTCATTGGACTGGCGGCATTCTTTTATTTCGTTTACGGGCGGCGCAAGCAGCCACAGGCGGCGGCTAGCCGCGTCTAAATTCGTCGGATTGGCGGGAGGATTTAAATGGCCAGCGAGGCCAAGGCTTCTGTGCGCAGACATAAGATGTACATCAACGGGGAATTTGTCGAGAGTCAGAGTGGAGAGTATTTCCCTGTGATTGATCCTTCAACGGAGGAAATTCTCGCAGAGGTTCCAAATGCGGATGAGAAGGACGTCAATCGTGCCGTGGCTGCCGCCAAAGCTGCATTCGATTCCGGCGCATGGCCGCAGACGACGGCGCAGGAACGTGGCCGAATTCTCTTCCGGCTGGCCGAGCGAGTGCGGAAGGAAGCAGCGGGATTGGCGGAGCTCGAAGCGCGCAATTCGGGCAAGCCGATCGTCGAAGCTGAGTACGACATCAATGACGTTGCAACTTGCCTGGAATATTACGGCGGGCTCGCAACAAAAGTCCTGGGCAGCGTAAATCCGGTGCCGGACAATGCACTCAACTTCACGATGCGCGAACCGATCGGCGTCGCGGCGCAAATCATTCCTTGGAATTATCCGCTGTTGATGGCGGCCTGGAAACTAGCGCCGGCCATCGCAGCGGGTTGTACGTGTATTTTGAAACCCGCCGAGCAGACCCCTCTCACCGCACTTGAATTCGCTGGATATCTCGCCGATGCCGGTTTGCCGGCCGGCGTTGTGAATATCGTTACCGGATTTGGGGAGACGGCTGGCGCGCCACTGGTGAAGCATCCGGATGTGAATAAGGTTGCGTTTACCGGTAGCGCCGCAGTAGGGAAGGCGATCGTCAAGATGGCGGCTGACACGCTGAAACGCGTGACGCTTGAACTTGGTGGAAAGTCGCCCAACATATTTTTTGCCGATGCGGATTTCGAGTCGGCCATTGATGGGGCGCTGTTCGGCGTGTTTATTAATCAGGGCGAAGTCTGTTCTGCGGGGAGTCGAATTCTGGTCGAGAAGTCCATCTACGCGAAATTTGTGGATGCGATGTCCGCAAAGGCCAAGACCATTCGCCTGGGGCCGCCGCTTGAACGCGAAACGAAGATGGGGCCCCTCGTTAGCAAGGAGCAGTTCGATCGTGTCCGTTCGTATCAGGAGCTTGGCAAGAAGGAAGCGAAGGTCGCATCGGGCGGCGGCCGTTCTTCAGCGAGTACACGCGGTTATTACGTCGAGCCGACGATTTTCTATGATGTGGACAATTCTTCGCGCATCGCGCAAGAAGAGATTTTTGGACCTGTCGCAGCGGTGATTCCTTTTAACAATGAAGCGGATGCGATTCGCATCGCCAACGACACTCCTTATGGTCTGGCGGCCGCGGTTTGGTCACGCGACATTTTCAAAGCATTTCGTGTAGTGAAGGCGTTGCGGGCCGGAATTGTTTGGGTGAATCACATGCAGCCCACGTATGTCGAGGCGCCCTGGGGCGGCTACAAGCAGTCCGGCTTCGGCCGCGAGCTCGGGCCTTGGGGCATCGAGGAGTATCTCGAGACGAAGCAGGTCCACATCAACCTGAACGAACAACCGATCGGATGGTACTGACATGCCCACGATTCAATTGCGCACGCGTATTCCCGGACCCAAATCCCAGGAGCTGATGCGCCGTCGCAACGCAGCCGTGCCGCGCGGCGTGGCCCACGCAACTCCCATCTTCGCGGCGCGAGCAGAAGGCTCGATCCTGGAAGATGTGGATGGGAATCGCTACCTCGACTTTGCTGGCGGAATCGGCTGTTTGAACGTGGGGCATCGCGCGCCCGGTGTGCTGGCGGCCATTCGTGGCCAATTGGATGCATTCTTTCACACGTGCTTCAGTGTGGCGCCATACGAGAAGTACATCGAGCTTGCCGAGAAGTTGAATTCGCTTACGCCAGGAAAATTTCCCAAGAAAACTATTTTGGTAAATAGCGGCGCGGAGGCGATTGAAAATTCTGTAAAAATCGCGCGAAGCTATACGCATCGTCCTGCCATCATATGCTTTGAGGATGCATTCCACGGACGCACGATGCTGACAATGTCGCTCACCAGCAAAACGCATCCGTACAAAGCGGGTTTCGAGCCCTTCGCCACGGACATTTATCGTATCCCGTACGCGTACTGCTACCGCTGTTCGTATTCTCTCCAATATCCTGGCTGTGGCGTATTTTGCGCGAAGCACTTGGAAGACACCTTCAAGCGCGTCGTAGCTTCCGAAGCGGTGGCGGCAGTGGTGGTAGAGCCGGTGTTAGGCGAAGGGGGGTTCGTCGCGCCACCGCCAGAATTCTTTTCAATCATTCAGGATATTTGCAGGCAGCACGAAATTCTGCTTATTGCCGACGAAGTGCAAACGGGTTTTTGCCGGACAGGCGCCATGTTCGCTTGCGAGCGATATGGCTTCGTGCCGGATCTGCTCGTGTCGGCAAAATCGATTGCTGGAGGAATGCCGCTCGCTGCGGTGACGGGCCGTGCCGACATTATGGACACGCCAGGCGTGGGCGGGCTCGGCGGAACATTCGGTGGCAATCCCGTATCATGTGCAGCAGCGCTGGCAGCAATCGAAATCATGGAGCGCGAGAATCTCTCTTCCAGGGCCGAGAAGCTTGGCGACTTATTTGATTCGCGGGCGCGCTCGTGGAAAAAGCGTTGGCCGTTGATCGGCGATGTTCGTGGGTTGGGGGCAATGCGTGCAATGGAGCTGGTGCGAAGCCCGGAAACTCGAGAGCCCGCCAAGGCGGAGACGGAGCAGGTGCTCCGGCATTGCTACGAGCACGGCTTGATTCTGATATCGGCTGGTACGTACGGTAATGTGGTGAGGCTACTTGTTCCGCTGGTGGTGACGGATGAGCAATTTGACGAAGGACTAAATGTATTGGAGAGTGCGCTAGCGAGTGTTGCTGAATCGAGAATGGAGACAGCCCCTCAGCGCGCCTAGTAGCATTAAAGATGTTGGGGATTTTGGCCTGGTGACTCATGGTAGCTCAAACAAAAGTAGCGGCAAAAAGCTGGGGAATTTTCGTTAATGGCACATGGCTGAATGAAGGCGAGACTTCTGAGATTCGTTCCCCATACGACCATTCAGTGGTGGGCGAGGTCCACTTGGGGACTGCCTCCCACGCGGAAGCGGCCGTTCGAGCGGCGCAGCGGGCATTCGAGACCACGAAGAAGTCACCGGGCTACGAGCGCAAGCGGATACTGAACGCTATTTCTGAAGGAATTCGGGCGCGACACGAAGAGTTTTCGCAGGTGATGTGTCTCGAAGCCGGGAAGCCGATCAAGACGGCGCGTGTTGAAGTTGATAGAGCTATCTTCACGTTTGCAGTTGCGGCTGAGGAGGCGACGCGCATCGGCGGCGAGTGGCTGCCGCTTGATTGGCAGAGTTCGACGGCCGGTCGAGCGGGTATAGTGCGGCGATTTCCGGTCGGGCCGATTCTGGCGATTACACCGTTTAACTTTCCGCTGAATCTCGTGGCGCACAAGGTTGCGCCGGCGATCGCGGCGGGCTGCACCATTATTTTGAAACCCGCGCCGCAGACCCCGTTCTCTTCGTTGCTGCTTGCCGAAGTTGTAGCGAGTGCAGGTTTAACAGCCGGAGCCTTTAACGTATTGCCGCTGGCAAACGACGTCGCCGAAAAATTAGTATCTGACGACCGCCTCAAGATGTTGACCTTCACCGGTAGCGCGAAGGTCGGCTGGGCGCTAAAGCAGAAGGCTGGCAAAAAGAAGGTTACGCTCGAGCTGGGCGGGAATGCAGGCGTGATCGTCCATTCGGATGCGGATGTGGCCTATGCTGCGGACCGATGTGTCGCGGGCGGCTTCAGCTATTCGGGGCAGACCTGCATCTCCGTTCAACGCATCTATGTCCAGCGAGCCGTTTATGACAACTTTCTTTCGAGATTCGTAGCGGGTGTAAAAAAACTGCGAATGGGAAACCCGGTGGACGATTCGACCGATGTCGGTCCACTGATCAATGAAGGCGCAGCGCGACGCACCGAGGAGTGGATTGGTGAAGCAGCTGCGAGCGGCGCGAAAATTGAAACTGGCGGCAAGCGAGAGGGCTCGATGGTTGTGCCGACCGTCCTGACGCACACGCGCCCGGATATGAAGGTCAGCTGCGAGGAAGTGTTCGCACCCGTCGTGTTGGTTGAACCGTATGACAATTTTGCGGACGCGATTCGGCATGTGAACGACTCGCCGAACGGTCTTCAGGCGGGAGTTTTCACTCGCGACGTTAAATTGCTTTTCACGGCGTTCGACGAGCTCGAGGTCGGAGGCGTAATCTCCGGCGATACCTCATCGTTTCGAATTGACCACATGCCCTACGGCGGCGTGAAAGATTCGGGCCTCGGCCGCGAAGGGCTTCGCTACGCGATTGAGGAAATGACCGAACCGCGTCTTCTTGTGCTCAACCTTCAATAGCTCCTTCCAGTAGCCCGTTCGTGCGGGGCAATGACAAGAAAAGACCTACCCATGCGACTTTTCTCCGACTTTCAATGGAACTGCCAGCGACGCAACGATGGTAACCGTCAAAATTCCAGCAATCACCCCCAGTGAGGCGACATCGGGAAGGTCGAGCCAGTCGCTGGCAATCATTTTGAAGCCAACAAAAAGAAGTATTGCCGCCAGGCCCTGGTGTAGGAATCGAAAGCGGGGAAGGATATCGGCCACCGCGAAATACAACGCTCGTAAACCCAGAATGGCGAAAGCATTCGAAGAGTAGACGATAAAGGTATCGCGCGTAATAGCAAGAACCGCCGGCACAGAATCAACTGCGAAAACTATATCCATGGCTTCGACTGCGACGAGGGCCATGAACAAGGGCGTCGCATTCCATTTTCTTTCGCGTTTCACCCAGAAATTCTCGCCGGCATAGTCGGTCAGGACAGGAACGAAACGACGTGTGATTCTGACCAGCCAGTTGCGCTCTGGTTCGATCGCCCGCCGGCCTGGACGCAACATCTGAATTGCGGTGACCACCAGAATCGCGCCAAAAATATAAAGGATGAAATGAAAACCCTGGAGCAACTCGACGCCGGCTAGAACGAACAGCGCGCGCATCCCGAGTGCTCCGATCACGCCGTAGAACAAGACCTTGTGTTGCGATTGCTCGGGAACCTGGAATGCCCGAAAGATCAGCACGAACACAAAAATGTTGTCGACACTGAGCGATTTCTCAACCAGGTATCCCGTGAGGAACGCGACTCCTGCCTGCGTTCCCCGAGCGAAGTGAACATAAACGGCGAACAGTAAGGAAAGGCCGATCCATGCCGCGCTTTCAATGAGCGCAGTGCGCAGAGACACTTTCTGCGATTCGCGATGGAAGAATCCTAGATCGAGGACCAATGCCGCTACGATGACAACCGCGAAGATCACCCAGGCTTGAATTGGAGTGCCGAGCATGTCGGGACAGTGTAGCGGAAGTCTGGCCAACTCGGCTCATTCCGTTGGGGTACGCAATGATTCCGGCCGAAAGGCTTAATTCTTAATTGAGGTTGCGGCGTTTCCCTAGATTGCGCATAATCATCCATCGTGATAAGTGGGCTTGAGCCGTCCTGGCGGCTTCCGCGATGAATTGTCCTCACTGCAGTACGGTTAACCCCGAATTCGCCGAGTCCTGTTCCCGCTGCGGCACGCCTATGCCAATAGGCGACTCCGAAACCATGGTGATGGTAGACGCGACTGCTCTCGCCCCCGGGAGCGACTTTGGTTCGCGATATCGCATTGAGGCTCTGCTCGGTCAGGGAGGGATGGGCCGCGTTTATAAAGCCTATGACAAGGACCTTGATCGTGTGGTCGCGCTCAAGGTAGTCCGCCAGGGGGCGATGGGCGAGACAGACGCTCTAAAGCGATTCAAACAAGAGCTTGTTCTCGCCAGCAAGATCTCCCACAAGAACATCCTTCGCATCCACGACATGGGAGAGGTCGGCGGCACGAAATTCATCACCATGGCCTATGTAGAAGGCCATGATCTCTACGGAATTCTCAAAGAAAATCCGAAGCTCCCGATGGAGCGTGTACTGAAATACGCGAGGGCTTTGGCCGAAGCTCTGGCAGCGGCTCATGCCGAGGGAGTCATACACCGGGATCTCAAGCCACAGAATATTCTGGTCAACAAAGACGATCAGATTTTCGTCTCCGACTTTGGCCTGGCGAAGTCATTTGAAGAAGGCGCGCAAGGCATGACAAAAACCGGCGCGTTCCTTGGCACGCCGCGCTACATGTCCCCCGAGCAAGTAGAAGGGAAGCCCGCCGACCAGCGCAGCGATCTCTATTCCTACGGTTTGATGCTGTACGAAATGGCGGTCGGCGACGTGCCCTTCACGGGCGAATCCACACTGAAAGTGATGTATCAGCGCATCCAGGAGAAGCCCAAGAATCCTAAACTGATAAACCCTTCGCTACCCACCTGGTTTGTCCGCATCATCATGCGCTGTCTTGAGCGGGACCCGGAGGCGCGTTACCAGAGCGCTTATGAGATTTTGGCTGATCTGCAGGGGTCGCGGGGCTCAGCAAGCGGTGCGCACACAGTTCAAATTCAGATTCCGGATTTTGTGGCGAAGAGGAGGTGGACCTGGGTTGTGATCTCAGGTGTTGTTGCGCTACTTCTGCTCGCCGTTGCGATTCCTCCCATACGCCATCTGATCATCCCTGCCGGCAAGGCAGGTTCGTCGGGTTCGGTTTCCGGCATTCCACCCCTTTCACAGGGGAAATTCGTAGCGATTCTGCCGTTTCGAATTCCGGGTGACGACCAGTCGCTCGGCTATGTAGCTGAGGGACTCAACGAGGCATTATCCTCCAAACTATTTCAATTGAAGGATCTGCGCCTAGCCTCGGACACTGCTGTTGCCAAAGTGTCGAAGACGGATCCAATCGAAAAGACAGCTCGCGCCCTCGGTGTCAACTTGATTGTGCAAGGCATCATTCAAGGAAGCGCCGACAAAATGGCGATCATCGTGAATCTTATCGATGTGGCTGACGGTGGCAAAAAGCTTTGGAGCCAGCAATTCACTGGTGTACCCAAGGACCTTCTGACGCTGGAGGACCAGATTTCGGGTCAGCTCGTGACTGCTCTTGATTTGAAGCCCACCAATGAGGAGCTGGCGCGCACCGCTGAGCGGCCGACCGAGAACGTGGATGCATACGATCTCTTCTTACGCGGTCGCCAGGCCTTGAGAGGGCCTCAACCACCGGAGAAAGCGGCCCAAACAGCGATTGATTTCTTTCAAAAGAGTATCGACAAGGATCCGAGATTTGCTTTGGCTTATACGGGCCTTTCTGACGCGTGCCTGATGATGTATCGCCAGAATAAGGATTCGTTCTGGGCAGAGAAAGCACTCGGGGCGGCCCAGCGCGCAGAGCAACTCAAAGACAATTTGCCGGAGGTCCACTTCTCACTCGGCAGCATCTACTTGCGGACGGGAAAGTCAGCGCAAGCAATCGCCGAGTTGAAGCGCGGCTTGCAGCTTTCGCCGAACTCCGACGAGGGGTACTTCCGCCTCGGAAACGCGTATCTGGACAGCGGCCAGAAAGACGAAGCCATTGCAACCTACAAGAAGGCGATTGAGGTAAATCCATACTACTGGAGCAATCACATCGCGCTAGGCAACGCCTATTACTCGATCGGCGAAACTGAAAAGGCGTTAGAAGAATACAAGCGCGTTACCGAACTTGAGCCCGAAAACGTCCCTGGTTGGGACAATCTTGGTAATGCATACCTCCGCCTAGGCAGATATGAAGAGAGCATTCCCGCTTACAAGAAATCTATCGAACTGTCTCCCACATGGAGCGCTTATAACAACTTAGGCTACGTGTACCTGGTTTTAAAGCGTTACAGTGAAGCAGTTCAGATGTCCGAAAAGGCTGTCGAACTCGGTCCCAATCAAGAGTTGGCGGTTGGCAATTTGGCGGACGCCTATCGCGGTTCGGGACAAAAGGACAAAGCGATAGCGACGTATGACAAAGCCATTGCGCTAGCGTTTCAGGAACTCCGAGTAAACCCGCAAAGCGCCACGACCCTCGAGGATCTCGCCCTTTATTACGCGAAAAAGGGGGAACCGGATCGTGGAATGGAATTCATCAAACGAGCCCGGGATATTGATAAAAAGGATGTGGAACTGATATACGCCGAAGCCACCGTCGAGATGCTCGCGAAGAAACCCGCCGACGCGCTCCGGACCCTCAGGGAAGCGGTGAGCCAAGGCTACCCAATAAAGCAGGTGTTGGAAGATCCGGAGTTCACCGAACTCAGTAAGACGCCTGAATTCCAGGCCCTAGTGAAGGAATACGGTAAAGGGAGTCACTAGACCCGCCAAACTTCTTCCCACCATCTCCAGCTTCTATTCCAAGATCGACGGTGCTGACCAGATATTCGAAGCCCATGCCCACGATTTGGGAGGAGGTAGCTCTAAAGTGACCGCCGCGGAGTGCGAGCTACAAAGCAAAACGCCGCTGACTCGGTGTGAGCAGCGGCGTTTCTGATTCCTTAGAGTCTGAAAGAAACAGCTTACAGCTTAAATCTCTGTTCGAACATTCTTGGAACGTCGGCGGCCCAAAAACAATGTTGCCAAGCCGGTTGCGAGCAATCCAAGGGAAGCCGGTTCCGGAAAGGGTAGAATCGGCGCGCCGTTTACAGAAAGATCACCCACGGCCCCTGGGACAAATGGAAGCGACGTGGTCAATTTGACATCGCAGCCCTTCGCGATGCCGAAGGCGAAGTCATCGAGATCGCAATCGCCGTCAGGCCCATCCTTGTCAGAAAACGAACTCAAGAACGAGAAGAACTCGTTCGTGGGCTTGGAGGGTGCTGTAAAAGTGCAAGTGTCCACACCGTTCGCTGAGCCCGTGGTCTCCTTCCAGCCGATCGAGGTCAGCTGCGAAAGACACGAAAGACCACCGTTCGTTTGCGAGTCAAGCGCCGCAAACGTGATGATAGGTGTATTCACTGTGGTCGTGCAGTCGACAGTGAAATCGCCATTCGCATCCGCGAAGAATTGCATGCTGCCGCACGGTGGGCTTCCAGGGCCGCCGCCGTTGACATTGACTCGACCGTCGAGGCCGTCAGCGCGTACTGCGCTGGAAACCAAAAATAGGACCGCAGCAGCAGTTATTAGTCTAAAAGCTCTCAAATGCGCACCTCCGTGCAATTTTCCGGCATTTTGCTTGTTGCATCTATAGTACCAAACTCTTGAGTGCATCTCTTCACGCGTAAACCTTTTGTTTGCAACACGGCGCCCCTAAGCTTGCGATCGCCCGAAATTGCTATGTGCAATGTTTTTGACCAGTTGGGCAACACGTGTTACTTCGGAGTCATACCTTGTTCGCCCTACCATGAATCCCCGAGCGTTCCGTCTTTGCCGGGTCGGCGCTACTCGAGGTGACCTTCAGGCGAACTTGCAACCAACGCTCTGCTAGTTTGGACGAACATTGGCGAGCGTCAGCCACACGACCGAAATGCGTGGCGGGGACGACGGGACTCGGAACGTCGCCCGCTCCTGATGAGCCGATGAAAACGCGCAAGTTGCTGATTCTACACGCGACCGAGAACCGCTCAAAACCGAAATTAGGCGGTCTTCCGCCCAAGCGGGGTACAAAAAAAGTACAGGACCCAGGCGACGAGCCGCCCGTGACCCCGCTCGAAAGTCTGCTGCGCTAACCAGCGAGAAAATTCCGACGAATCGAAGGAAAGCACTCACCGCGACTTCGGAGTGTGGACTCCGTCGCGGAGAGATTCTCGATCTGGTCGATGACGGATGCCAGCTCGCCGGAAGCGAGCCGAAGTTCCTGTGTGGCCCGGAACGCCTCCGGCTGCAACTCGAGTTCGCGCGTGGATAGCTGCACGCGCCAGAGAATTCTCTTGAGTTGGATCTGAAGGTTCACGAGCCTACGCCCTCGATGCGCCGACGCTCAGCAGCTAAAATCCGGGCGTCATTTCCATTGTGAATCCAATCGCGGTGCAAGCCGCGCGGCGGGCGCGGCGCCGGCGCTCGCTTCGAGAAATGGTTCAGAGGGGACTTCTGGTGCTCGCAGCGAGAGGAAGTGCGCGTAGATTTGATCCATCGTCAGCACCGCTCCGCGTTCGAGGGCAAGACGCTGGATAATCTCGGCGTGAACAGGACGGGGAGCGGTGGACCCGCGAAGCCAGTGGTAGATCGCCGAGGGTTTGATTGCTAGACGCTGAGCCATCAGGTCCACGCCGTAGGACCGCACGAATCGGGCGAATTCGGATTCCCAATATTTCTCAGTGATCTGGCGCATCGATTCCTGCTCCTTTGTGGCGGCCGAAAGAGTCGGAGACTCAGGGAAACTCTCCGGGGATCCCGAGCCTCCGACCCAGCACAGCGGAGGCAACCGTGGTGCGATCTGCTCAAATCTATCCAATTCCAGCAGGAAGTCTAGTCCCACGCAGCGCGCCCTGACGATAAGGGCAATGCAGCCTTCGGTGTAGAATCAGCGTTTCAAGCAACGACGACGAGAAAAGGAGAAGCCCGCGGTGGACGACAGGCCTATTTGGACCCCCGACACGAGCGGCATCAATCGCCTGGCCGACGATCCCGACTCGGATGCGCTGATCGCGGGTTTGAGGTCAGGATTCTTCGTTCGGCTCACGTTCACGAGCATTGGGGAAGTCATAGCGAACGAGGACGCTGATCGCCGGCGAAAGCTTCTCCGCATCTGCGGGCTGCTTCTCTCAGCGGGTGACTGCATAGACCCGCAGCATGAAATCCTCAGGAAGATGGTCGCGGAATTCGAGGCGACGCCGTCTTTCGATTGGCGGAAAGTGCGAGTAGATTTCCCCGAGGCGCAAGTCGAGATCGCCCGGCGAGAGAACTTCAGCGATGAGGAAGCCAGGCAGGAGCGCGAGGAGAACGAGAAGCTGAAGGATCAATTCGCGCGAGTGTACGAGGATGCGAAGCCGCACTTCGACCGACTCTTTTCTAGCGGTGCGGAAAATCCGCCGCGGAATGTAGCGGAGTTGGTCGCGCGTCTCCAAATCCCAGGCGGCGCATTTTGGACTCTGGCCGGCAACATCTACGCTCGCGTCGGGAAGAAATCGCCCGACGAGGCGCTCATGCGGAAGTTCGTCGCGGCCTGCGATCCGTTCCGAGCGCTGATGGTTGCCTTCATCGCGGCGCAATATGACCTGTGTCTTCGGCCGGAGCGGGTCGGCCCCTCCTTCAGATCGGGACGGAACGACACTCTGATGGCGATTTGCCTTCCGTACTGCCATCAATTTGTGACGAACGACAAGGGGCAGCTCGCATGCTATCGGGCGGTCGCGTCCGTCGCCGACCTAGACGTAGCCGTCCGCTCTTACGAGGACTTCCGAAATGGATTCTCGGTGATCGGCGCTGCTGCCGGTTAGCGCGGCCACGGCGCATTTTTTTTCGGCGTTCCCGGCTGTCGGTCCATCGCGCGCGAAGCGACGCCCGCAGCCAACTCCGCGACCGACTTCAATCTCCAAACCTGCCTGCCGCCCTTCACGCCGGCGGGTTCAAATGTCAGGCGGACCGGACGGTCCGGCGTCTCGCCGTTCTTCCTGACTGCTTCGGCGTTCACGTCCAAGAAAATGGTTTGTCCGTCACCGCTTTTCTCGTAGTCATCGCCAAAAGGCTGCACCATGCCTTGCGGGTGTGTGTCGTAGCCGCGCTCTTTGAGCATCTCGGCCAGCTTCCTCCCGCTGAAAGGGAGCTCAGTTTCTGAAGGCGGGATCGGCAATGCTCCAGTTTCCAAGACCTGCTCGCGCAGCCACATCGTTTCGAGCAAGGTCTCCTGAGAATCGAAAAGCGAGAAGGCGTTCAGATTGTACCGATCGAGCGACTTGAGAATCGCGATCCGCTCCGTCGACGGGAGATCGAACTTCCACACGTAGTCTTGTCGGCCGCGGCTCCAAAAAACCGGGTCGTGCGGATGAAAGCGCCAACCGGGACCGTCCTCGTAAAAGGCAGCGCAGATCGTGTAGTCCGATTGTTGCCGGAAGTGCCTGGCGTGCGTACGAACATACCTCCCGATCACGCGCATCGAAGGCTCGCCGACAGCGCCGCCCTTGGTTCCGTGTGGGCTCTCGCAGTAGACGTAGATCGACCGCGTCTCAGCTTTGCCGATCTCTCGGAACGCAAAAAACGCCGCAACGTTCACCGACGATGTCCAGTCGAGGAGAGGAGACGGGAACCCGTGATGTCTGAGGTACGCCATGTATCGATAAAAGCTGGGTGAGGGAAACCCGTCAGGTCCAGGAAAAAAGAGTTCGCGATCCGTGAGAAATTTGTGTCCCATCGCGAGATCGCAATCAGGCACGTCCCAGGTCGCGCCGGTGATGGCCTCGACGGTCGGCCTGACGCGATGAACTGCCAGGCGGTAGTATTCGCCGAAGGACATGCCTTCGCAGCCCGCGCGTTCCAGAGTCGTTGTCAGCTTCCAGGCCGAATCGCCCTGACCTCGAAAGAGCAACTCGGGCGGTTTGCCTGAGGGATCGTCGGGCAGCCCCGCGCGCAGTTTCTGAAGTTCGGCTGCGAATGCTTCCCAGTTTGGTAGAGCGACGGCTTCCATGCCGCGAATCCTACACCCGAGAGCGCCCCCAGGAGGCCCGGATTTGAAGCGCTGGGCCGGCGGCGTCGAGCGCAATCGGCTGCGGCGAGGGAATGCGGCTGGGGGAGACTTCATCGCCTCTGTGAGCGCGTGAGCGGCGTTATTGGCGGTTTCACACCGGGCGCGGACCCGAGCAGACAGGTTAGCTACCGCGACTGGGGACTCGGGATCCCAAGGTGTTTGTAAGTTTCGGCTTTCGCGAGCTGTCGGAGCGCGTTCCTGCAGTGCTTTTCTATGAGCCCCTGCACCATCACGCGCGAGGTTTGCCCGGTGACCTCGGGCGCCGCGCGCGGAGCGACGGCCATCACCACGGCCGTGGTCGTCTGGATAAAGACGGCCAACGTGCGCTCGTAATCCGCGACGGAGATCACAGTCGACCGCTGGCTCGCGAGCGCCATCTCGCGGAGATCGGCGTCGGCCCGGAGCAGGCGCACGCGCTCGGCGCGTTCGCCGGTGAAACCGCCGTCGAGCGTCGGGACGGATTTCTTTTCGAGCGCAGTCTCGAGGTAGCGGATGTACCAGAGCATACATTTGATGGGATCGTAACGTCCGCGCGATTCGCGAGGAAGGCCCTCCTTCACGAGCTGCTGCACGCGCTGCTCGGTAAGATTCAGCGCGCTCGCCACTTTGCCTACGTCGACGATTGCCATGAGCCTACCCCTTGGCCGGCTCAGCCCCGGCCATGACCGCCTCGTCGCTTCCCGCGCCTGCTCGCGAGCTGCTCGACGCGCGCGAGCTGTGCGGTCCTAGTGTCTTTTTCTCGTCGCTCGTCGCAAAAACCCGCCCCGCGAAAAAGAAAAACAAAGTCCGTCAAAAAATCTCGGTACCAGGCCACCCCCCGCGCGCGCCGTCACCCGCGAGACGCCCACCCCACGGGGAGGACCCTGCTCGGCGATGAAAAAAAGAACCCACCCTGTCAGGAAGCACGCGCGATCGACGCGAGACGCGGGCGACGCCAGCGCGCAGCGAACACACGAGATAGCCCACACAGCGCGACAAGCGAGCCACAGGCCAGAGCGAGACGCACGGTCGTCGTCAAGCGCCACAGAGTGAATCGCTGCAGGAGACGGAGTCAGGCGCTGCGTTTGAGGCCAGCCACTGCGAGCGACTGATCGAATTCATCCTTGCAGTCGCCACAGAGATCGGTTTTGATCTCGGTGATTGGAGCCGCCGTGACGTTGCCGTGCTTGCCGAGCTTCACGCGCGAGAACTCTAGCTTGAAGTAATTTAGAGTTCCGTCGTCGCCGCGCTGAATTTCCTTTTTACATCGATCACAAAACACCTGATCCATCGTCGTCTCCTTTGCTCTAGCTGCTCACCACCAATCGAGAATCGTCCTCAGCGCGGCTTGTCCTGCGTCGCGGGATGCACGCCACAGCGCAACAGAAAATATCGAATCACCGGATCGTCAGGATTCGGAGCGTTCATCTCACTGGACGCGGGTCGGGAACTCGTCGTCGCACGAAGGATCGTCGACGACGTCGGACGAAGGTCTGAAGTTCAGAAGGGTTACAACGGCCTTCTCGATGTCGTCTGTCGGCGATTCTTTCTTGACCTCTTCGGTCGGGACGTCAGAGCCGGATCTGCGAATCGAGCTGCAGATGATTTCCATGGCTTCGCAGTACAGCGCGTAGATTTTGGGAAGGTCTCGCTCGTTGCCTGCCTCTTTGATTGCGGTGTCAATCCGAACGATCTCGCCAAGCTCGCCGAGCGTGAACCCCGTCGCTCGATATCCCTTGCCGGCGAGTGTCACCGGCACAGTTTTGATTTCCATTTTTCGTCCTCGCGATTTCAGAGATTCAAAACGAATGCTCAGCCTTGGCTTCGACCGAGCGCTTTGCTCGCGGCCTTCGGATTGTTCGTTATGTGCTGCAGAACGATCCGGCCGGCGTCCTTCGACGAGAGATGCTCGAGGATCAATCCTCTGTCGAGAGCGATGCCGAGGTTCACTGTCCCGCTCGCACCTGGCGCGCCTGGTGATCCAACGAGACCGCCTTCGGAGAAGTGCGGCATCGCGAGATTCGCGAACGATGGAGGCTGCATTCCGCGATTGATGGCCTCGAGCTGGCTAACTCCGAAACGCGTGACCGCGTCGGACTTCACCACGAACTCGCCGGCCGACAGCCGCGCGGGAATGGAGTCGGACTTTGGACCGCCTGGGCCTTTAATCAGGCCTCCCTCGGCGTGACCTTCGGCGCCCTTGAAGAAACTGTTTCCGAAACTTCCTGGAGCGAACGAGTTGGCCGCTCTCTCGGCGATTTGAAAGAGCAGGAGTTTGATGAGCATCTGCTCGACCGACTGGATGACGCTGGCGGCCAGCTTCTCGAATGAGCGGGCGACACTCTGCGTTCCTCTTCCCACCGTTTCAAAGAAGTTTGTGAGATCGCTCGAGACGCTCTGCCCAAGTGTGGTCCCGAGGGTCTTCGCGGAGACGGTGATCTTCTGAATGTTCGCAACGTCCTGTTGCGCCTGAGCCTGACTGTCGATGTTCCCGGTCTTCGCCGCAGCGCCGGTTTCGGCCGCAGCGTCCGCCTGCAGGAGCGGCAGCCGGTCTTTGATGAGCTGGTTGATCTGCCTCTCTTCTTCCAGCTTGGAAATCTGTCCGCCCGCGGCCTTGTTCTGGATCGTCTGTTTGGCGGTCTCGAACGCCTTGGTGTCCTGCTCGAGTTTTTGTCGCGCCTGGTCGAAGTCGGCCACGGCGAGCTTCAGAGTTTTCCATTGCTCGAGCTCGGACGTGAGTGCAGCCTTTTCCGCTGCAGACCCGCTGGACTGCGAGATTTGCAGCGTGCGCTTCTGCGCCTCCGCTTCGATTTCGGCGCGCGCCTTCTCGCTGCGTTTGCCCTGGAGGTCTGCGAGCTCCTTCTCGAACGCGAGAGTCTGCTGCTGGCTTTCCCGCTCGGCTTTGTCCTGCTCGGTGTCGAGCGCGTGGATTTTCGTCGAGGCCTCGATGCGCGCCTCGGTGATCTTGGTGTCGAGCGCGGCGACTTTTTCCTTCCCGGCGATTTGCTCGGCAAGCAGTTTGTCCTGCTCCGGTGATCCCTGCGTCTGCTTCGCTGCGTCTACTCCAGCCTTTTGCGAGGCGGCCAGCGCGAGAGCGCGCTCGTGCTCCAGGATCGCGATTTCCTCTTCCGCATCAGCGCGCGCGGCCGTCTTGCGGCGATTGAAGTACTGCCCGAGCGAAATCAGACCGGCGTCGTACATCTCCTTGTCCAGGGTCTCGGTTTCTTTCGCGTAGGCGCGATGGATCGCGAGCTGGTCCTGCAAGAGTTTTTCTTCGAGAGAGAGTTGCGCCTTCGCCGCGGCGTCGCGCGGCTCGGCAACGAGCGGCTGCTCCGGCGTCTGGTCGTCCTTGTCCGGCCGGAAATTCGCGACGCGCGCCTTTTTCCGCCGCTCCTCTTCCTCGGCGGACGGGACGGCGTTCGCGTAGTCGGCCTTGAGGCTGTCGCCGAGCGATTTGTAAATCGCCTTCTGGCGCTCGACCTCGTCGGTGACGATGTTGGTCGATTGCTTCGCGCCGGCGTTGAGCGTGTCGAACGCCTGCGAGAGATGGCCGTGCGCGGCCTGGGAGAGCGCGGTGAAGTCGGTGGTCGCCTCGTTCTTGATGTATTTCCACGCAGCGACGAAGACGTCAGCGATGGAAGCTGCGACGGTCCCGAGCGTTTGCCCGAGTCCGAGAAAAACGACAGCGATCCCGCGGACCACGTCGCCCGCGTACTTCCCCAGGTCCTGAAAATTGACGCCGCCCTGCTGCAACGATTCGGCCAGCGCCTCTCCCACGTCGGAGATCGCCGGCAGCATTCCAGCCTCGAACTGCGTGGCCATGCCCTTCCCAGTGTCGGAGAGTTCCTGGAGGGAGGCTTTCGCCGCGATGAACGAATCCGTGGCGTTGCGATCTAGCAGCAGACCGAGCTTTGAGGTGGCCTCGCTCGCTTTGTCGAAACCCTGCGCGGCGAGCGCGTTCGCGACCAGGGTGATGTCGCTGGCGCCCTTCCCGAAAATCAACGACTGCGCCGTGGCCTTTTGAAAGCCGGCGGTGAGTCCGCCGAGGCGCTCGGTGACCAGTTTTATTTTCTGATCGGGAGAGAGGCCGATGAAGTCCTTCTGCGAAATATTGAGCAGAGCCAATCCCTTCGCGGATTTGCCCGTCCCCTGCTCGAACTCGGTGATCGATTTCGTGGCCTTCAGGATGGCCTTGTCCACCGACTCGGTGGACGCGCCCACGTCCTCTGCGACTTTGTGGAACACGCTGAGGGTCTGAGTCGTGAGGCCTGTTTTGTCGGCCATCTTGCTGATGCCGACGGCGGAGTCGAAAGCGTCCTTCCCGATTTTCGCGATGCCAAGCACGGCGCCGGCGGCGGCGATTCCTGAAAACGCGCGAGACAGCGCGGACGCGCCCGAAGCGGCTTCGTCTTCCTGCTTCTTCAGGTTTTTCAGCTGCGAGCCGAGTTCCTTAATCGCAGCCGAGACGCCAGTGTCCTCGGCGGTCAGTTTGACTTTGATTTCCGGTGCGTCGCTCATTTTTTCTCTCCTTGAATCAGGAACCGCGTCACCTGCCCTGAACCCTCGATCACCGTAGCACGATGCAACACACCCGCTCGGCGCGCGCCCAAGCGCCACGGCGAATCAAACAACGCGCGCCTCACGATCCGCTCTTTCGGCGAGGCCTGGTGAAACCGAGATCGCCTCGCTTGCCTGGCTTCGCTCCGCTCTCTTCCGGGCCGTAACGAACGTTGGCCGGATGAAAAATGGCGCGGCTGTTGCGCAGATTCTCCTCGCGCTCCGCTTCCTCGAGATCGATTCCCATTTCGGCAAGCTCGACCGTAGACGCCTTTTTGCGAACGATAGCCGCGCGGAGTTCCGCAAGCAGGGAATCCACGTCCACGGCTTTTCGATCGACAGCGGACTCGCCGGCTGCTCATTTTCAAACCCGAGCGGCTC
>DATNKB010000372.1:0-8184 GCA_035603595.1 Candidatus Dormiibacterota bacterium | reverse complement strand
CATCTACAACGGCCTCTCGAAAGCCACGCAGGCGGAGCCCCGGCTCGGCCTTGCCTACAACATCAAGCAGAGCAATACCGTGCTGCGGATTTCCTACGCGCGAACGCTCGAGTCTCCATTCAATGAGAACCTCGTGCTTTCGAGCCGCGGGTGTCTCGACGCGGTAGTGGCGAATTTATTTGCTGCTACCGGTGAAGGCTGCACCAACGTGACAACTGGTGCCGTGAATATTGCTCCCAGCACGCTGCCTCCGGGCTACCGAAACGAGTTTCATGCCGGCTTGCAGCAGGCGTTTGGCAAATATCTCGTTGTGGACGGCGAGTACATCTGGAAATACACGCACAACGCCTACGATTTCAGCATCCTGGGCGCCACGCCGATTACGTTTCCGATCGCGTGGAACAATTCGAAGATTCCCGGCTACGCGATTCGCGCGAATGTTCCGAATTACCATGGGCTGACAGCACTCGTAGTGATGTCCAGCGTGGCCGCGCGATTCTTTACGCCTCAAATCGGCGGCGTGGGTGCCGTGCCCATCACGTCGGCGGTGCCTACACCGTTTCGCATTGACCATGACGAGAAATTCAACCTGACCGCGCACCTGCAATATCAGTTCGCCAAACGCGGGCCGTGGGTTGGATTTAACTGGCGCTATGACAGCGGACTCGTTGCCGGCCCCGTACCTTGCGCTGGGGGAAATTGCTCGAACGGCCCGAACGGCAGCGACACGGTGGTGGATGCTTCGATCCTTTCTCCCGACCAGCAATTTCAGGCTGGGCTTTTCTGCACTGTCAGCGGCACGAAGGTCTTTGCCACGCCGACGACGCCCATCAGCCCCAATTCCCTTTGTCCTGCGGCGGACTACGGTTCGACGAAGTTGAAGATACCACTGCCGGGTACCGAGGACGACGATCGCAACCCGCCGCGCGTGCAAGCGCGCAACTTGTTCGACGTTGCCATTGGGCACGACAACTTATTCAACGGTGATCGCTACAAGTGGAGCATCCGGCTCACTGCGATCAACATCGCCAATAAGGACGCCGTGTACAACTTCCTCTCGACCTTCAGCGGCACGCACTATGTGACCCCGCGCGCGTTGACGGCCGAGGTCGGCTTCCACTTTTAGCCGGAGGCGGCAGAGTTGAGGCGGCGGGCTCTTATGCCACGAAGCCCGCCGCGTTTTTCCTCCGGTAGCACAGAAAACCTCGCGATTCCGCCTTACAGCCGACCCCTGAAAACCGCACTTGGAGCGTAATTGACAACCGCCTGCCGAGCGGCGCCACGGTTTCGCTGAATTCCAGTTGCAACTGGTTTTCAACTGGGATAGAGTGCTCCAGTTGTTAATGAGTTTCAACTGGCTTTCGGCGGCTCGCGCCGCATCCCGTAGAAAGGTTCCTCATGACTTCGATTCGCTGCCTTCTCGCTCTCGCCCTCCTGGTTTCTGCGAGCCTGCTCCTTCCCAGCCCCGTGTGTGCGCAGGACACCCACTACTTCGTCACCTACTCGCACCACCTCGAAGAATCCGGCAGCCTCGAACTCGAGTTCTATTCGAATTACGGCACGCAGAAGGCCGGCAACGATTTCATCGCTCCCTGGGTAGAGATCGAGTACGGCGCGACCGGCTGGTGGACCACCGAGTTTTATCTCGATAGCCAATCCACCTTTCACGACAGCACCGTCTTCACCGGCTTCCGCTGGGAGAATCGCTTCCGCCCGCTGATGCGCGAGCACTGGATCAATCCGGTTCTCTACGTCGAGTATGAAAACACCACCGATGCGGACAAGACCCTCAAGGAAGTCGTCGGCTTCGACAATCAATTCGATTTCTCCGATCGTAATTCCGTGCTGAACCATTCCTACGCGCACGAAATCGAAACTAAGCTCATCCTCTCGAGTGATTACAAGGGTTGGAACTTCTCGGAAAACTTCATCGCCGAGAAAAATCTCGGTCACGAGCCTTGGGAATTCGGCTACGCGGTGGGCGCAAGCCGCACGCTTCGTCTTGCCGCCACTCCTGATCGCTGTAACTTCTGTCGCGAGAATTTCGTCGCCGGAATAGAAATGTACGGCGGCCTGGGAACAGTCAAGAGCTTCACACTTTCGGGCACGTCACATTACCTCGCGCCCCTCGTCGCCTGGGAGCTTCCCAACGGCGTCACTTTCTCGCTCTCTCCCGGATTCGGTCTCAACGACAATTCTCACCGGTTCCTGCTGCGCTGGGGCATGAGTTACGAAATCCCTAATTTCGGCCGCAAGGTAAGGAGCTTGTTCCGATGATCGCGCCCCACATCGCCACTCAGTCGAAGTCACGGCGCTTTTCCCTCTCGCGCCCGGCGCTTTTGCTGCTTGCTTCTCTTGTATTCGCCGCGCTCGGCGCGGCCCGCGACAAGAACGCCACCGACAGCCGCGGCGTGTACCTTTCGATCGCGCAGGCGCCCGCCAAAGCGCGCGACGCGAAAAACCCTTACCAGGGCGATCCCGACGCGCTGCTCGCGGGCAAAAAACTCTACGTTCAACATTGCTCCGAGTGCCACGGCGCCAACGCGCGCGGCATGCACAACGCCGTGAATCTCCACGCGCCAGCGGTTCAGAACGCAACGCCCGGCGAGCTTCAATGGTTTCTGCGCAACGGTAGCCTCTTTCACGGAATGCCGTCCTGGTCCGGCCTGCCTGAACAGCGCCGCTGGCAAATCGTCACCTACCTCAAATCGCTTCGCTGACATTCCGCTTCGCCGACACTCGCGTGTACCAACGCGCTGCGCCATCGAGCCGCGTCCGTGATTCCTGCTACAATATCGCGTGGAGTTGGCCTGCAACGCAGGTGACGTTGCGAAAGCCTATTTGAACCAACACTGGATCCCCGGGAGCCCGCGTCGTCCTGCCCTTGTGCAATCCTGGGCCGGCTTGCCGGCTCGCGACAGCCTTAAAGCAGGCGCAGGGCACCCACTTATTCGTGGGGTTCAGGGCCTAGTAACGCACGGCGGAGTGGACCGCTCCTAAGAATTCCGGCTGCCTGCCGCCGCGCGCCAATCTGATTTCAGAAAGCGAAACGTGCAAATTTTATTCGTGGGAGATATCGTCGGGTCGCCCGGCCGCAAAATCGTTCATGATCGCCTGGCAGACATTCTTACGCAGCGCCGCGTCGATCTCTGTATCGCCAATGGGGAAAATTCCGCGTCGGGATTCGGTATCACTCCTCGTCTAGCCGAAGAGCTTTTCTCCTGCGGGATCGAAGTGCTCACGGGCGGCAACCACATCTGGGATCGCAAGGAAATCCTGGATTTTTTCCCGCATGAGCCGCGCCTCCTGCGCCCCGCGAATTTTCCAAACGGGCTTCCCGGCGCGGGTCTCTACGTCGGCAAGACGAAAACCGGCATCGGCTACGCCGTAATGAATCTGCAGGGACGAACCTTCATGGCCTCGCTCGATGATCCCTTCCGCACCGCCGATCGCGAGCGCGCGAAAATTCCAACCGATGTGAAAGTAATCGTTGTCGACATGCACGCGGAAGCCACATCTGAAAAGCAGGCTATGGGCTGGTATCTCGACGGCAAAGTTTCCGCCGTGCTCGGCACGCACACGCACGTGCCCACGGCCGACGAGCACGTTCTACCAGGCGGCACCGCCTACATCACCGACGCCGGCATGACCGGCCCGCACGATTCCGTGATCGGCATGGAAAAGCAGGGCGTGCTGCAGCGCTTTCTCGACGCAATGCCCGCGCGTTTCGTCGTAGCCGAAGGCGATGTGCAGATGAACACCGTGCTCCTCGATATCGATGAGTCCACCGGCCGCGCCCGCTCAATCCAGCGCCTGAATTTCCGCCTGGACTAGCCCGTTCGAGTTCGGCTCTTCTGCTTGTCAGTTCGCTATCATTCCGCGCGCTAACAAATCGCGCCGCGTCTCGTCTCACACACCACAGCCAACCGGAGTCCTGATGCCACACATGACGCAGGCGAGCCGTCGAATACTGTCTTTCACTTTCATCGCACTGGTTTTTTCACCGCTCGCGCTTGCGCAGTCCACTTTCCACGGCAATCTTGCGCACACTGGCGTCTACGATTCTCCCGGTCCCACGAAATTCACGGGAGTGAAATGGTCCTTCAAGACCAATGGTCCAGTAGTTAGTTCACCGGCCATCGCGGGCGGTTTGGTGTTTATCGGAAGCCTTGACGGTTCGCTTTACGCCATCGACCAGGAGACCGGCCGGCAGAAGTGGAAAACGGATCCCACCGACAGCATCGCTTCGTCTCCTGCGGTCGCCGGCGGAATCGTCTACTACCTGAGCTACGATCGCGCGTTGTACGCGGTCGCCGCTGATACCGGCGCCGCGAAGTGGCTCTTCGCCACCGGCGGCGAGAGAAGGTTTGAAGCAAAAGGACTGCACGGACTCATGCCCGCCGACCAGAACATCCCCGATCCGATGGACGTGTTCCTCTCTTCGCCGGCGGTCTTCAATGGCCGCGTCTATTTCGGCAGCAGTGATGGTCATGTCTACGCAGTCGACGCAAAGACAGGCGTTCTCTCATGGTCGTTTGTGACAAAAGACGTGGTGCACGCCTCACCTGCAATCGCGAACAACACCGTTTACATTGGAAGCTGGGACAGCAATCTCTATGCGCTGGACGCCGAGACCGGCGCGGAAAAATGGCGATTCAAAGCAGGAGAAGATCCCGTTGTGCACAACCAAGTGGGATTTCAATCTTCACCTGCGGTTGTGGATGGCACTGTTTACACCGGATGCCGCGATGGCCACGTCTACGCAATCGACGCTGCCACTGGCGTGAAGAAATGGGACTACTCGACAAGCCAGTCGTGGGTGAATGGCACACCTGCCGTGCGTGACGGAGTGGTGTACGTTGGCACGTCTGATACGCATCGTTTCCATGCCATCGACGCGAAGACGGGACGGTTGCTATGGGTCTTTGACGCGAAGAGTCTGATTTTCGGCTCGGCTGCGCTTGCAGGCAATCTTGCCTACGTCGGCGCTTTCAATGGCCACCTCTATGCTATCGATACAAAGTCCGGCGAGCTTACCTGGGATTTTCAGACCGAATCATCGAAGAAAAATCCGCTGGAAGTTCTGAATCCCGATGGAAGCGTTGCGGCGTCTCATCCGTTCTTTCACAATTTTCTCGATATGACCCTGTATCTGTACCGGAGTTTTTCTGTTGGCGCGATCCTCTCATCGCCCGTGATTGACCATGGCACCATCTATTTTGGTAGCGCCGACGGCAACGTCTACGCACTCCACTGACCACTGATTCTCGAGCGTTTCTCGTTCAGTTTGCGCTAGTGGAGCTTCCGCTAACGAATTCGAACGGCGCTCACGGCCAGTCCGCAAGCATCGTATCGATCGGGCCACCCTTCCAACACGTAGAATTCCTCGTCGGTCTGGCGCGCGGCATAGGCCTTGGCCTTGGCGCTTTGTTTCGCAGGATTTTTCTGGAAGCAGTCATCGCGACCTCCACCGCTAGGTTAACTATTTATAGACAACCGGCACATTCGTCGCAATCTCCATGCAACGCGCTGAGGTCAGCGAGCGTCTCTAGACTGGGTCTCCCATAAAATGTTCCGCCGCACCCATCTCGGAGCAACCGCCGTTTGCACACTCTTCGTTCTCGCCGCGCTGTATCTCGCGCCCGCAGCCGCCCAGAATTCGGAAACCGAAATTCGGGCGCGCGCACGCGTACTTCCCGATATTGGGCCAGGCTTGATCGGGATTAAGCGCGACGCTACCGGCCACTATTACGTCGTCGCTTCGCCAGCGAGCACAGTTTTGATCTTTAGCGCCGACGGTAAGCACATCGGTGAGATTCCCGGCGCGAGCGTTCAGGACGCCGTTTCTTCGGACGCGAAGAAAAGTTCAAAGATCGTTTTCGCCGCCGACTTCGATGTAGATTCGAGCGGCCACGTGCTTGTGGCGGACCGCGGCGCAAACAATGTGAAAATTTTTGCCGCGGATGGATCGCTCACCGGCACGATTCCAATTCCCGCTCCGACATCTGTCGCGGCTCTTTCCGGTAACGAATTGGCCGTCACGTCCCTGCGTTACCGCTGGTTGATGGGAATCTATGGATATGCAGGCACGCTCGTTCGGGCAATCGGAGATCCGGGAGATTTCGCGCGCGGGACGGACGCGCATCGCACTCCCGATCTCGGCCGCGTTTCCTCGGACCCGGCCGGAAATCTTTATTACGTTTTCCTGTTTTTGCCCGAGCCGACGGTGCGCAGATTCGATCGCTTCGGCTTCGCGGGCAGCGAGATCGCCTTAGATGAATTCGCGGCGGCAGCCCATCATCGCGAGTTGTTCTCTTCCGATTCTGACGATAATTCGCGGCGGGTCAGGACGCAGATCAATGCGCTTGCCGTTGATCCCGCCTCGCAGGAAATCTGGGTCGCGATCGGAAACGAATTGCGGCGCTTCGACAAGAATGGCGTGCCCATCGGCTCCTATCGCACATTGTCTCCTGCGGGCGCACCGTTGAGTGCCAAGGCAATCCTCGTCGAACCCGACCGATTGCTTCTCGGCACCGAGGCTTGGGGCATCTTCGATTTCGTCAAGCCCGAAAAGGTTTCCGCAAATTCATCAGCACATTGATCGGCGCAGCCCATCTCTCGAAAGTTTCTGCCCGCAAAAATATTTTGTAAGAAAGCAATAAGAAAATTCACGCAAAAATAATCTTAGCTTCGCCTTCCGTCCTGTGGAAAAGCTGTGAGTAATGTGTGGAGTCTACGCTTGTTGTTCGCTCAATTTTCTCTTGCTGTCTTCGCCGCAGTTAGGCAGAATCCCGTCTCGCGACTCTCTTAAATGCGGGCAAACGCGAGCACTCATCGTACGTTGCACACGCGGGCGCGGGGTGCGACAAACTCTGAAAGGCCAGACTAAAAGCCTCACCCAGTCAGAAATCTATTTTCCACAGCATTTCCACACCAGTGGAAATTGCGCGGGGGCTAACTTTTGCTATGAATTTGTGGGATAAGATACTTCAGCACACTGAGCGGCGCGTCAATCCCCACAGTTTCGCCACATGGTTTCGTCCTACTCGCCAGGAATCGGCTGACAACGATCGCCTGGTCGTTCGCGTTCCTACGCGCCTCTTCTGTAAGCGCTTAGCTGAAACCTACGGCGAGCTGTTGCAAGCCGTACTCACCGAAATCGGTAAGCCGCAAGTAGTGCTCGAATACATTTGTGCCGAAGTGGAGCCTGCACCGGCCGCGCCTTCCATTCCACAAGCGCAGGCCAAACTCGATTTCGATTCCACGATTCCCCAGCTGAATCCGCGGTATACATTTGACACATTCATCGTCGGCGCGTCGAACCAGTTTGCACACGCAGCCGCCGTCGCCGTGGCCGAGCAGCCATCGAAATCTTATAACCCGTTATTTTTGTACGGCGGAGTAGGACTTGGCAAGACTCACCTGATGCAAGCCATCGGCCACTCGCTCAAACGCCGCGATCCTTCGCTCCGTCTCACCTACGTCAGCGCGGAAAAATTTACCAACGAAGTGATCTCCTCGATTCGTTTCGAGCGCATGGCCGCATTTCGCGAGCGCTTCCGAACCATGGATGTCCTGATGATTGACGATATCCAGTTCATCGCCACCCGCGAACGCACGCAGGAAGAATTCTTCCATACTTTCAACGCGCTCTACGACCAGCAGAAGCAGATCGTGATCTCCTCGGATTGTCCGCCCAAGGAAATCTCCTCGATTGAAGAGCGCCTGCGCTCGCGCTTCGAATGGGGACTCATCGCGGACATTCAGCCGCCTGACCTCGAAACCAAAATCGCGATTCTGCAGAAGAAGGGCGAGAACGAGCACGTCCAGATTCCGGATGACGTCGCTGAATACATCGCCCGCGCCATCAAGTCCAACATTCGCGAGCTCGAAGGAGCCCTGATCCGCCTGATGGCTTACGCATCGCTCACCGGCGCACACATCGATCTCGTCACAGCACAGCAAGTGCTCAAGAACCTAATCGACACGCAGGAAAAGAAAGTCACCATCGAGCAGATTCAGAAACGCGTCGGCGAAGTGTATGGCATCCGCGCGCAGGACCTAAAAGTTCGCAGCAATTCGAGAGTGATCGCCTTCCCGCGCCAGGTGGCCATGTTCCTCGTGAAACAGCTCACGTCCGCTTCGCTGCCAGAAATCGGCCGGCAATTCGGCGGCAAGCATCAC
>DATNKB010000371.1:0-3211 GCA_035603595.1 Candidatus Dormiibacterota bacterium | reverse complement strand
CGCAAACGCGAGGAGCAGTTGCTGGCCGCTTGTCTTGACGCGGGGCAAAGCTTTGTGGTGGACAACACCAACCCGCAGGCGAGCGACCGCGCCAAATATATAGGATCAGCGCGCGCGAAGGGATTTCGCGTGGTTGCTTATTTTTTCGATGTACCGTTGCGCGACGCGATGCATCGCAATAACCAGAGAAAGCTCCGGCAGAAGATTCCGGCTGTCGCCGTGGCCGGCACGCACAAAAAACTCGAGCGACCCCGCAAGGCCGAAGGATTTGATCAGATTTTTACGGTGCGGGTCACCGAGCCGAGCGGATTCGTCGTCACGGAAGGCGCGTAGATCAATGGCGCAAGGGCAAGAACAGAACGCGCGAAAATTGACGACGCACCAGAAGGCTGTGTTGATTCAAGTGCTGCGAACTTTCCCTGATGAGCGCGTCGAAATCCGCTACGCGCCAGAAGCGGACGATGCGCTGTGGTATGCGCAGGATTTTCTCTCAATTTTCAAAGCAATCGGCTGGGATGTGACCGGACCGGAGACCGAGAGACTTGGAAACCGTTCCGCTCTCGCGCTCCTGGTTTGCGACGCGAAATTGCCGGCATGCGCGGAAGCATTGCGGGATGCTCTCCGAATTTATGACATTGCAGTTGAGACGCAGTGCGGCCCCGGCAGCCCCGCCCACACGTTTACTCTGTGGGTGGGCGCAGGTTCCGCTTCCAGTGGGTAGCCACGACGACGCCTTCCTCGCCGTGGGCCTTTCAGTAGAGTAGGCTTCAGCGTGCGCCAGAACCCACTCAGGGCTTGACTGTTTCTTCGAGCAGCTTGGCCCAGTGGGAAAGATGATTCAGCGATGGCATGTGCGTATGGTCCAGCACCAGCGGCGTGATCGAAACCGCGCCCTCGCGAATCGCGGCAATGTCCGTATCGGGCTCGATGCCCTCAACGAGATGCTGCTCGTGCAGCCAGTAGTAGCGGCGGCCGCGCGGATCGGTGCCCGGCTTCAATAGATTGCGCGTGATTTTTGAAGACTGCCGCGTGAAGCGCACTTTTCCGCTCCATGGCTGCGGAAAATTCACGTTGAGCAGCACGCCCGGGGGCAATCCTTCCTTCATAATGACCGGCGCAAGCTTTCGAGTGAATTGAGCCGCAGGTTCGAAATCCACTTCCTTCGTGCGATAGGTCTGCGACACGGCGATGGCCGGAACGCGGTTGATTGCAGCTTCGCGCGCCGCGCCCACGGTGCCGGAATAATAGACGTTCTCGCCCATATTTGCGCCGCGATTGATTCCCGAAATCACGAGGTCCGGTTTTTCCAGCAACAAAGTGTGAAACGCGAGAATCATCGCGTCCGCGGGAGTGCCTTCGACAGCGTATTCGCGCTCCGCGATTTCGTCACAATAAATCGGTTGGCGAAGCGTTAGCGACTGCGCCGCAGCGCTGCGCTCCTGCAAAGGAGCAACTACCGTGACGATGGCCCAATCCTTGAACGCGTTGACCAATGCGCGGAGTCCGGCGGCATGAATGCCGTCATCGTTGGTGATTAAAATTTTTGGCGAGCTCTCGGACATTCTCTTGATTACGTTCCAATCTGCTTGAAGCGGGCCTGGTGACACCCTTGCTTCCTGCTAAGTTCCGGCCGCGTCATCTGGCGTGGACTACCGGCGAAGGGAGCACAACCGAATAACGAATGGTCGGGACGACTGGATTTGAACCAGCGACCTCACGCACCCCAAGCGTGCGCGCTACCAGGCTGCGCCACGTCCCGACGACCAGCGCCAATCAGCGTATCACTCGCGTTCGAGAAGGGTCAAGACAGCGAGGAGCTCTTCGTGCAAATCGAGCAGGAATTTGCGATGAGCGCGCGATGCAGGCTCGCGGCGGGCGGTGGGGGCTGGCGCTTCCGCGCGAACTTCGCGCTCGGCCGGCGCAGCTTCTCCACCGCTGTGACCATTCGCCAGGTCGGCGAGATGCTTGCGGGCGCCAGCGATCGTGAAGCCTTCCTCGTAGAGGAGGCGCTTGATTTCGAAAACTGTTTCGATGTCGTCGCGGCGGTAGAGGCGATGGCCGCTCGGACTTTTTACAGGCTGCAGCGTTGGGAATTCGGTCTCCCAGTAGCGCAGGACGAAAGTTTTCGTCGCCGTCAGGCGGCTCACTTCGCCGATGCGGAAAAGGCTCTTTTCCGGAATTTCAGATGCGGCATGTGCAGCGGTGGCCATATGTTTTCTGTATCGTACTACTCCAAGTGGAGAGTTAGAAGATGGAAATTAGGGAAGGCTCCCTATTTGCGCCGGCTCTTATCGCGATTGCCGCGGCGTTTTTCGTGCTTCCGCTGGCGGCGCGGGCCTTGGCGTTTGCGTCGCTCGCGATCCTCGCCTCGCGCTGCGATGTGGGTGCGCGCGGCGCGCTTTTTGAGGCGCTGATTGAAGCGTAGTGGCGTACCGATAAAATCGAAGGCGGCGCGCAGGCGATTCTCGAGGAAGCGCTGATAGCTGAAGTGGAGTGGCTTCAGCTGATTCGTAAAAAGGACGAAGGTGGGCGGCGCGACTGTGGCTTGCGTGATGTAGAAGATTTTCACTTCGCGGTTGGCGGGTGAAGTACCGCGCTCCAGATCGACATTCGAGAGCCAGCGATTCAGCTCTCCAGTCGAGACGCGGCGCTGCCGAGCAGCCGCGACCCGGTCGAGCATGGAATAGAGCTTCTCGACCCGGTCGCCCGTGAGCGCCGATAAAAAGACGATCGGGGCATAACTCAGGAATTTCAATTTTGCGCGGACGATTAGCTCGTAGTCCGCCAGAAGCTTGTTGGGATTGCCGCCGCCTTTTTCTTCGGGTTTCTTGGAGGCTGCTGCTTTTTCGGCGGCTGCCTTCAATGCGAGGTCCCATTTATTCATCACGATAATCACGGAGCGGCCCGACTGTTCGGCGTAACTCGCGATCGTGGCGTCGTGCGAAGTGACGCCGACGGAGGCGTCGACGATGAGAACGGCGATGTCCGCGCGCTCGAGATGGCGGCGCGCCATGATAACGCTGAGCTTTTCGGCGATGAGTTTCGTCTTGCCCTTGCGGCGAATGCCGGCGGTGTCGAGAAAACGATAGGTTTTGCCCTGGCGATCGACGACGGTGTCCACCATGTCGCGCGTGGTGCCGGCCTCTGGCGAGACGATGGCGCGCTCGCTGCCGACGAGTTGATTCAGAAGTGTGGACTTGCCGACGTTGGG
>DATNKB010000370.1:0-3383 GCA_035603595.1 Candidatus Dormiibacterota bacterium | reverse complement strand
CGGAGATTGCAGTTCTGTGACAGTGCTCTGCTCACAATGCGACAAACCAGAGACGCAGTGCACCTGCGAAAAATTCTGCTGCTTTTGCCAATCGCAACACAACATTCGACTTTGCGTCGATGGGTTGTATTATTGTCCGGATTGTCGCGAGGCATGCGACGTGCGCGTCGTGGAGACCAGTGACCGCTGACCCGGCACGAACAGAACTTAAGGTGCACAATGACCCGCGGCTCCTCAGCGCCGTACGGGCGATTGTGTCCCATTCCGCTCACCGCGCGGGCCTTCCGCGGGAAGCTCAACAGGGATTCGCCGAAGCCGCGGTCGACGCCGTTCGCGACACATTTCCTCTACTCGGAAACGACAACACGGGAGATCGCGACCTCCGGATGGTGATCGAAGATTTTCCAGATCGAGTGCAGGTAACAATTGAGCATTCAGGGGAATCGAAGCCGACAGCCGGGCTTGACACGTTTGTGGGCGGCGGCTCGAAGGATCACGCCGGAGGGAAAATCAGTGCTTCACTGCAGGATACGCGAGTTGACCGAGTGCAATACGATACTCATGATGGCCGCTCTCGAATGACGCTTATCAAATATCGAGACCAACGCAGCGCTAACGTCTAGTTTCTGCCGAAACCCGGATTCGCCCCACGCAATTCTTACATCTACATCGGAACGGCGAAAATCCTTGTGTTAATCAGTGAGCCGAGCTGTGCTTCGCTTACCGGTGCTTCGACTTTCAGACGGTCACCGGCCGGCACCACACTCACGCCGTCGAGCACTTTCGCAAAATCAGGGTTGGCCTGCGCTTCTTGATAACGTTTGTACATCAAACCCGCTTGGAATGCAGCGCCGAGAAGATTGGCATCGTCGGTAGAATTGCATACCGCCTGGAACTTTGCATTCACGCCGCTGCTCGCATCCACGCTGATCGTCATGGCTTTCAGTCGCTCAACGATGGCCGCCGCCTGGGGAAACTGACCGGTCTCCGGGAAAAGCTGCTGCATCGCCAGGTGCGTGTAGTTCTTATCGAGCACGCCCCAGACCAGCCCACTCCCGTTCACTTCGTTGATAAGCGGAAACAGCTGATCGTTTGTCAACAAACTGGGTGCTCCGCCCATGCGAACCTCAATGAGCTGCTCGAGCGCCGACCGGTGCCCGAAAGCCGCAGTGTTGCTGTCGAGAAATGTGAATAGTATGTCGCCTTCGCCGGTCCCGCTGCCGTACGCCCAAAGGTGATAGCCGTGGTATTCAACTGATGGCAGCTTCTTCGCTTTGAATTGCGCTTCTGTGGACGACGGATCAAATGGTCCCAGCGCGACGCCGACCACGTCCTCGCCGCCGGCTTTCGAAACGGGCAGCCCGCCCCACGCGAGTTCTTCCACCTGTGAGTTCGGATCGACTCCAGACGAAGTGAGGAACTGTTCGAACTGGCGGAACTTACTAGGCAGGAGTTGTTCGCGCAACTTGGGAAACCAGGGGTATTTCCGGGCCGTTTTAAGATCGGCGTAGGCAAACTCCCCAACCTGTTTGGGGAAAAGGCCGATGACTCCGGTGCTCAGCGAACCTGCCGCGCTGGGAGGCGGAATGGCGGCGAGAGATGCCAATATTGCTGCTAATGCAAGCAGTGCAAATGCGGTCAAGCGAATGCTAGGCTGTCTCACTTTTTTATCCTCAGTTTTCTTACCCATTCAGTGCTATCGACCAATCACAACGGTGCCTTCAGTGATGCGCGCTAGAAGAGTTGCCGATTCGGACCGCAGACGCTCCGCGAAATTTGCGTCTGTGATGGACTCAAGGTTGATGGCCACGTTTTCGAGAGCGCCTCGGACTGCGGAGGCAGCCATCAAACGCCCGACGCGCAGGTCTGACAACATAGACGCGCTGGACATCGATTCCAGTTGCCCTAGCCGTTCGAACACGCCAACAGCCTTACGCGCGACTTCCAGCGGAACCTCCGCGGCTCCCTGCAAAGCGCGTTGTATGGCATCGTCACGCTTGCGCTGCTCCTCGGGCGTGCCTTGAGGTAGTTTGTAGGCTGCCATCACGGACTCAAAAGAAGACGCGTCGCGATCGATCGCTTTCGCCAACTCCTGGCCTGCCGCGTGAAATTCTGATACGGCCTCGCTGAGTTGCTCGACAAACGCAGCCTGGGACTTTTTCTTGCGCGAAAGCCCTGCGACCATCTGGCCCAGACTGGCACCCAGCGCACCCGCAAGTGCTGATACAGAGCCGCCGCCCGGCGCTGCCGTTGGCTGCGCCACGGCATCAAGAAACGGTTGCGCCATCGCCGCGAGGCGTCCCGGTCCTTCCGAGGCCGCTCCGCCAAGCGAGGCTTCCAGCCGATTCTCTAACACCTGCGCGGGAGAAAAGTTCTCGAGCTGCAGATAGAAGTCGGCCGTCAATTCGATTGCGCGCTTGGGGATCAGACCGACTATCTCGCTTCCGACGATCGAGACGCCGTAGCGTTCTGCTTCGCGCTTTACCATTTCGAACACGCGATGAAGCGGCGTCTGCTCGAAATCGGTCATGTTGATGGAGACTTGCGCCAAATTCCGAGCGCGAAGGTCGACACCCATCGCTTTGACATAGCGCAACCCGCCATTCGAAAAGCGGATATTTTTGCCAATACGCTTGGCGATTTCGATGTCGGAAGTGTTCAGGTTAATGTTGTAGGCGATCAGAAATTTTCTTGCCCCGACCACCGTTGCGCCTGCCGTCGCGTGCAATCGCGGCTCACCAACGTCGGGAGCGCGGTCCGGATTGCGAAGCACTTCGTCGCGCAGTCCTTCGAACTGACCCTTCCGAATATTTTCGAGGTTCGTGCGTTCGGACCGTTGAGCCGCTGCTTCGTAGAAATAGACCGGGATGCGGTATCGCTCCCAGATTTCGCGTCCCACTTTTTTCGCAAGCACGACGCAATCTTCGATCGTCACGCCTTCGATGGGAATAAACGGGATCACATCGGCGGCACCCATTCGCGGGTGCGCTCCCGAATGTTTCGTAAGATCGATCAGCTCGGCGGCTTTTCCGACTCCGCGAAGGGCTGCTTCCGCCACAGCTTCAGGTTCTCCAGCCAGGGTTACGACGCTACGATTGTGGTCAGCATCACTTTCACGGTCGAGGAGAAACACACCCGGAACTTCGCGCATCGCAGCGATGATTGCATCGATTTTCGCGGTATCACGGCCTTCGGAAAAATTCGGAACACACTCGACGAGTCGTTTCATGAATTCAGTTGTTTGAGTAGATGACGTTTCCGCGCTTCATCGTCAGGCTGCAAAGGTTCACACCAAAATAATACGGAATTTCGCGGTAATCAGCCACGTCAAACGCCGCGAAGTCCGCATACTTGCCAACCTCGAGCGAGCCGATGCGATCTTG
>DATNKB010000369.1:0-8067 GCA_035603595.1 Candidatus Dormiibacterota bacterium | reverse complement strand
CGGGTATGCGCAATGGGAACTACCGGCTCGGAAATTTTGATGTAAGTGTCACTGATGGCGTCGTTCGCAATTCGGAAGGAAAACTCGCCGGCAGCACTCTCAGTCTCGATCGCGCCCTGCAGCATATCGTCGCGCTGGGGGGGCCGTTGCTAGATGCAGTGCGGATGGTGACGCTGTTGCCCGCCCGCCGGCTAGGCCTTGGCGGCAAAAAAGGCGTAATCGCGGTGGGAGCCGACGCCGACATCGTGATCCTGAATCCTGACTTGCGGCTAGCGGGAGTGATGACACGCGGTGCGGGGCTTTCCTGAGCAACTTAATTGGGGCTCCGCGAGGAACTCAGCCTTACTTGTTCAGCGGGATTTTCAATTCTTCGGCGAGTAGGTAAGGATTGAACGGGCTGCACGCTACATAATGCCCATCGATCTCGAGCGTGGGAACCTTCCGAAGCCCGTTGTTTGCACGGAGCACCAATTCTTCTGCGTCCGGCTTGTCGTCAATGTTGACTTCCTTGAAAGCGATTCCCCTCTCGCGCAAAAACTGCTTTGCGCGACGGCAGTCGCAGCACCAGGAAGTAGAATAAACTGTGATTTCAGCCATGAGCCCTTATCTTTGTACCTTACTTATTCGATGCCGCAAAGGTTGGGACGATTCCATGTGCGCTGGGAGTTATCTCCCTTAGTATCTATTGCTTGGATGCCGCCTCAACGCGGACCAGAGCTCGCTGCAATGCCGCCAATGCACCCTCCCAATCGGTCTCTGGCGCTCCTGTGGCTTTCGCAAGCTCAGCCTGGGCGCGAGCTGCTGCCGTGCGTGCTCGCTGTACGTCGATTTCTTCCGCGCGTTCGGAAGCTTCCGCCAGCACGATCACACGATCCGGCAGCACTTCTGCGTAACCGTTGACCACGGTGAGCCTTCGAACCTCGGAGCCCTTGTGGTAGGTGAGAATTCCGACTCCGAGTTCGGTGAGCAGCGGCGCGTGCCCCGGCAAAATACCCAGGTAGCCGTCTTTGCCCGGCATCTCGACCGACTCCACCTTTTCGTCGAGCACGTGACGCTGGGGCGTGACCACTTCGAGTTCGATTTTTTCAGGTAGCATTCTTATTTCAAGCCGTGAATCGCGCTGACGGCACTGCGACTAAGCTGTCGCCGCCATCTTCTCCGCTTTCTCTCGCACTTCCTCAATTCCGCCGACCATGTAGAACGCCTGCTCGGGAAGGTCATCGTGCTTTCCCTCGACGATTTCCTTGAAGCCGCGCACCGTGTCCTCGATCTTTACGTATTTCCCCGCCAAGCCTGTGAACTGTTCAGCGACGAACATCGGCTGCGACAGGAACTTTTCGATTTTTCGGGCGCGCGCCACGGTCTGCTTGTCGTCGTCGGACAGCTCTTCGATTCCTAGAATCGCAATGATGTCCTGCAATTCCTTATACCGCTGAAGGACTGACTTAACAGCCCGCGCCACCGCGTAGTGCTCTTGCCCTACCGTCCGCGGATCCAAAATGCGCGAGAAGCTCGCCAGCGGATCGACCGCGGGATAAATTCCGCGCTCGACGATTTGACGGCTCAAGTTCGTCGTGGCGTCGAGGTGAGCGAAGGTCGCAGCCGGTGCCGGGTCGGTGTAGTCATCAGCAGGAACGTAGATCGCCTGCACCGAGGTGATCGACCCGTGCTTTGTCGAAGTAATTCGTTCCTGCAACTCGCCGATTTCCGTGTTGAGGTTGGGTTGATAACCTACCGCGGAAGGCATGCGGCCGAGCAACGCCGATACTTCCGAACCTGCTTGCACGAATCGGAAAATATTGTCGATAAAGAGCAGAACGTCGAGATGTTCTTCGTCGCGGAAATATTCGGCGACTGTCAGGCCGGTCAAACCCACCCGGAGTCGAGCGCCGGGGGGCTCCGTCATCTGCCCGTAAATCAGCGCGCAACGCGATTTTTCCGAATTGCCCGGAACCACGACTCCTGATTCCTGCATTTCGAGCCACAGGTCGTTCCCTTCGCGCGTGCGCTCACCCACGCCGGCAAACACAGAAACGCCGCCGTGCTTCATCGCCACGTTGTGAATCAATTCCTGAATCAGCACCGTCTTGCCGACACCCGCGCCGCCGAAGAGCCCGATCTTTCCGCCCTTCAGATAGGGCTCGATCAAATCAACCACTTTGATTCCCGTCTCGAACATTTCGAGTGTGGTGGACTGATCTTCGAGACTCGGCGCAGGACGATGAATCGGATAGCGCTTCTCGGATTTCACCGGCCCGAGATTGTCCACCGGCTCGCCCAGCACATTCAGCACGCGCCCGAGCGTAGCGCGCCCTACGGGCACAGTAATCGGTTCACCGAGGTCTTCCGCGTTCATGCCGCGCACCATGCCCTCGGTCGGCTTCATCGCCACGCAGCGCACGCGCCCTTCGCCAAGATGCTGTTCAACTTCAGCCACCACGTCGAGCGGCTCCGGGACATTGAACCCCTCGCTTGTGATCCGCACCGCGTTGTGGATGGCGGGCAAATGGTGCTCCTGAAAAAGCACGTCGACCACGGGCCCGATCACTTCAACCACGTGCCCGATTTTCGTTTGATCCGTTGCCATGTCTTTGTTCCCCTTATTAATTACCGAGCGCTAGCGCTATGACATCGCGGACGACGCGCCGCTCACAATCTCAATGATTTCCTTCGTGATCGCCGCCTGGCGAATCTTGTTCATCTGCAATGTCAGTTTGTCGATCAATTCCGAGGCATTTCGCGTGGCCGAATCCATCGCGGTCATGCGGGCCGCGTGCTCAGCAGCAGCCGACTCCAGCAGAATTCGAAAAACTTCCGACTCCAGATAGCGCGGCACGAGACCGCCAAAAAGCTCTGTCACCGGTTGCTCATAAATGTAGTCAACCAGGTTCACAGTACCGTCAGGCGATGGCTTCATCGGCAAAGATTCGCTCGCCGGGTCGTGGACCACGTCCGAACGCTCGCCCTTCTCCGTCGTACCTTCTTTTAACACCGCGGGATCAATCGGCAGGAGCTTCTCGACGCATAGTCTCTGCACCATCACATTCTTGAATTCATTGTAAATCGCGTAGACCGCGTCCACTTCATCGGTCACATACATCTCTGCCATCTTTGCCGCAATCTCTTTAGCCTTCGAGAATTCCACCGCGTTCGACACATTCAGATACTCAGCCGCAAATTTCCAGCCACGCTTCCGCAACGTGTCGCGGCCCTTTTTGCCCACCACAGCGACTTGTAATTTCTTCGCAGAGTGCTCGCGCAAAAACTCCATGGCTCGCCGCAGCACGTTCGTATTAAAAGCGCCAGCCAAGCTGCGATCGCCTGTCAGCACAACGACCAGAATTCTCTCTTCTGGCCGCCGCTCGAGCAGCGGATGCATCGGCGTTTCCATCCGCGCCGCCGCCGACCGCAGCACGCGCTTGATTTCCCGTGCATACGGCCGCGCCGCAAACACGCCTTCCTGTGCCCGCCGCAGTTTCGCCGCCGCTACGAATTTCATGGCGCGCGTAATCTGCTGCGTGCTTTTCACGGAACGAATGCGCCGCCGATAATCGAGAAGTGTGGGCATCGAACGTTGCGGTTAGTGCGCGGCCACCTTCTCCGGAACCTTAGGGGCAGGCGGAGCTTCAGCCACTTCAGCGGCAGTCTTTCCGGCTGCAGCCTTATCAGCCTTCGCCGCTTCCATGGTTGCTTTGAAAGTTTCCTTGAAAGCGTCGAGCGCTTTCTTCATCTCATCGCGCAAGCCATCATCAATGGCCTTTTTCTCGCGCAGCGTTTTCATCACGTTCGGATAATTCGTTTCGATAAAGGGATACATCTCTAACTCGAAACGACGCACGTCCGCCACTTCGATATCGTCTAAATATCGGTTCGAAGCGGCAAAAATAATCAACACCTGCTGTTCCACCGTCAGCGGCTGGTATTGATCCTGCTTCAAGACTTCCACGAGCCGCTGGCCGCGCGCGAGCTGTGCCTGCGTCGCTTTATCGAGTTGCTCGGTTCCAAACTGCGCGAACGCCGCCAAATCGCGATACTGCGCCATATCCAAACGCAAGGTGCCGGCCACCTGCCGCATCGCCTTGATCTGCGCATTGCCTCCCACGCGGCTCACCGAAATTCCTGCGTTGATCGCGGGCCGGATTCCGGCATTGAACAAATCCGCTTCGAGATAAATCTGCCCATCCGTGATCGAAATCACGTTCGTCGGAATATAGGCCGATACGTCACCGGCCTGCGTCTCGATCACAGGCAGGGCCGTTAGCGAACCCGCACCCAGCTTATCGTTCAATTTCGCCGCGCGCTCCAGTAGACGTGAATGCAAAAAGAAAACGTCCCCCGGAAACGCCTCGCGCCCCGGCGGCCGGCGCAGCAACAAAGAAATTTCACGATACGATTGCGCGTGTTTCGAAAGGTCGTCGTAGAAACACACGGCATGCCTCTTCGAATCGCGGAAGTATTCGCCCATCGCGCAGGCCGCAAAAGGCGCGATGTACTGCATCGTCGCAGGCTCTGTCGCGGACGCCACCACCACAATCGTGTAATCCATCGCTCCGTAGTCGGTCAGCGTCTTCACCACCTGCGCGATCGTCGACCTCTTCTGACCGATCGCGCAGTAAATGCAAATCATGTCACCACCGCGCTGATTGATAATCGTGTCGAGGATGATCGCGGTTTTGCCGGTCTGCCGGTCGCCGATAATCAACTCGCGCTGTCCACGACCGATCGGAATCATCGAGTCGATTGATTTAATACCCGTCTGAATCGGTTCGCGCACGGGCTGCCTGTCCACTACTCCGGGGGCCAGGCGTTCGAGCGGTAGCCGCTCGCTCGTCTGAAGCGGTCCTTTGTCATCCAGCGGATTTCCCAGCGGGTCAACCACGCGCCCGATCAGCGCGTCCCCAACGGGCACGGACATAATCTTGTTGGTGCGCTTGACGATGTCGCCTTCCTTGATTTGTGTGTAGTCACCAAGCAACACCACGCCAACCTGATCTTCTTCGAGATTCAACGCGATGCCGGTCACGCCGTGCGGGAACGTAAGCATCTCGCCTTCCATGCACTTCTCGAGCCCATGAACGCGCGCGATGCCGTCGCCGACCGAAATCACCGAGCCGATTTCATCCACCTCGACTGTCTGCTGGTAGTTCTCGATCTGCTCTTTCAGGATCTTTGTGATCTCGTCTGCTTTGATGTTCGCCATTACGGCTCCTATTCCGTTTCAAGCTGTTCGCGCAATCGTTTCAGCTGATCGCGTACCGAACCGTCGTAGATCGTCGAGCCCAACCGCACTACCGCGCCGCCTAGCAGGGCGCCGTCGATTTGAAACCGCGCTTCCACTTTTTTCCCGGTGCGTTGCTCCAGCACAGTACGCAACTGCCGCTTCTCATCATCGTTTAGTTCGTGCGCGGAAGTCACTTCCGCATCGACGATTCCGAGCCGCTCATTCAGCTCCGAAAGAAATGCCTGTCCGATTTCAGGAAGGATTTCCGTGCGACGGTGGTCCACCACAAGATAAATGAAGTTCCGCACGGCGACGTCGAGGCCCATCTTCCCGGCTACCTCGGCGATCACTTTGCGCTTTACTTCGGCATTGAGCGCGGGACTTTCCAGCGCGTTTCGCAAATCCGCTATCGAAGAGAAAGCCTCGACGAACGCCGCAAGATTTCCTTTTATGGTCTCGCTGTTTTTGCGCTCTACTGCAACATCCGCCAGAGCGGCTGCGTACCGTTCTGCTACAGCGCTCAATTGACGCTCCTCTCAAGCTCGGCCACGAATGTCTCAAATAATTTTTGTTCGGCCTTCGCGGTCACCTGCTGCCGCAACAGCACCTCGGCCTTATCCACTGCCATTCGCGCGGCCAGGGCTTTCACTTCGAGTCGTGCCGCCCGCTCTGCCGCGGCAATTTCTGCCAGCGCCGATTTTTCTACCTTCTTCGCTTCTTCCTTGGCCTGGTCTCGCAGGCGCTGCGCTTCCGCCGCCGTATCGCGTTTGGCCTCCGCTTTCATCGCCTCGATTTCTTGCGGCAGGTTGGCGAGCTTGGCTTCTATTTCCTTCTTCTGTTTCTCGGCTTCTTCACGCCCCCGCGCGCCTTCTTCAATTTTCTTTGCGGTCTCTTCGGCGGTTGCCCGGAAAACCGGGCCGCCAAACTTCACGGCGCAGTAGCCGATGGCGCCAAACACGATCGCGAAATTCAGCCATCGGAACGCCCAACCGGTCGGAGTGTCTGCCGGCGAATTCTCTCCTTCTTGCGCCAGCAAAGGGGTCACCGCGATCAGCAGAAACACCACAAGAAAGCTTATCCGCTGGAAGAGTCGCATTACCTTGGCCAGCCTCCCGCAGGCGGCGCCGGCCTTTCCAGAATCATGTGCGCGATTTCAGCGGCGATCGTTGGAACAGTGAGTTCCAGCTCAGCCAGTGCTGCCTGGCTTTCGACGGTAATTTTCTTCTTGGCGTTCGCCACATCTTCTTGCGCGCGCGAACGCATCGCTTTCAGAAAACGCTGGCGCTCCTCGAGCACCGCTTGGCGCGCGGCTTCCTGCTCGGCATAAATCGCGCCTCGCGCGGTTCGAATGGCTTGGTTGTAGCTCTCGAGCTCCTTCTTCGCTTCTTCCCGCGCCTTGGCCGCCTCGGCTTGTGCTCCTTGAATCCGGGCCGTGCGCTCATCCATTGCCTTCAGGATGGGCGTGAAAAAAGCCCAGCGCATCAAGAAATAAAACAGGAAGACGATAATAACGGTGGGCACAGCTTGGAGAAACAACTCGCCGAGTTGGTGAAGAATTCCCATTTCCGATTGTTCTGCTACTGGGCGCCGCGCTCCGAGTCAGTCTGCTTTCTTGGCTATTCCGTTTCCCCAACGGAACACACTTCTAGGACTGCGAACAAAGCCCGTGATTATCGCATCCACTCTGCGCGTCCGTCAACGCTTAGGTGACTGGCGCAGTGAGGCTTATCTTCGATAGAATAAGCCGCTTTGACGGTCCGGCGAGCTGCTTCCTATCTAGCATCGCATCTCTCGGCCCGCGCGCAACTTTCAAGCAAGGAGAATTCGGATGCCATCGTTCCCCGGAGTCGACTACCTCGACTTCGACTCAATCCTCAGCGACGAGGAGAAACTCGCTCGCAATACCGCGCGGCAGTTTGTCGACGCTGAAATAATGCCCATCATCGAGCAGTACAACCGCGAAGGAAAGTTCCCCGTGCAACTCGTCCCGCAAATGGCCGAGCTCGGGCTTTTCGGCGCGAGCCTGAAGGGCTACGGCTGCGCGGGCATGTCCAATGTCGAATACGGTCTCGTCACTCAGGAGCTCGAGCGCGGCGACTCCGGATTGCGCAGCTTCGTTTCCGTGCAATCAGCCCTCGTGATGTATCCGATTCACGCCTTTGGCTCGGATGCGCAGAAAGATAAATGGCTGCCGCTTCTTCAGCAGGGCAAAGCCATCGGATGCTTCGGCCTCACCGAGCCGCAATTCGGTTCGAACCCCGGCGCCATGCTGACGCGCGCGGTGAAAAAAGGAAATGAGTACATCCTCAACGGCGAGAAAATGTGGATCACCAGCGGCTCGCTCGCCGACGTCGCCGTAGTCTGGGCAAAGTGTGAGGACGATAAGATCCGTGGCTTCCTCGTCGAAAAAGGTACGCCGGGATTTAAAGCCTGGGACGTGCACGGAAAATATTCGCTGCGCGCCTCGGTGACTTCGGGCCTCGCGATGACGGACTGCAAAATCCCGGCGGGAAATCTCCTTCCAGGCGTTGAAGGATTGAAGGGTCCGCTCTCCTGCTTGAATCAGGCGCGCTACGGCATCGGTTGGGGCGGCATCGGCGCGGCGATGGCTTGTTACGATACCGCGCTGAATTACGCGAAGCAACGCAAGCAATTCGACAACAAGCCGATTGCCTCGCATCAACTTGTGCAGGAAAAATTGGTGTGGATGATCACGGAAATTACCAAGGCGCAATTTTTGGCGCTGCAAGTGGGGCGGCTGAAGGATGCGGGGCGCGTGCATCCTTCGCACATTTCAATGCTGAAGATGAACAACGTGTGGATGGCGCGGGAAACGGCTCGCATGG
>DATNKB010000368.1:0-4912 GCA_035603595.1 Candidatus Dormiibacterota bacterium | reverse complement strand
TCAAACTGCCCGAGCTTCTCGCGAATCTGTTTCGTGGTTCCCGGATCGAACGAATGCACATGCAGGTACGCGATATCGCCCTGAATTTTGTCTTCCACGATCTTCGGAGGTGCCAGCTTCGCTAGCGTAATTTCCATGTCCTGCGGTTCGGGTTTGCCTCGGCGAATCACCGAAAGCTTTACCACCGCACCCGGTTCTCCAGTAAGCAATACCTGCGCCTGATCGAGAGCCATTTGGCTTGTCGTAAATCCAGCGATCGATTCCATCAGATCGCCGATTCGCAAACCGGCCTTCTGCGCAGGGCTATCGGGTAGAACTGAAATCACGCCAATGTAGCCAAAGCGCTTGGTAAGAGCTATGCCGGCAGAGGCTTTCGAATGGTTCGCGCTCTTTTCCTTGTAGTCGGTGTATTCGAGCGGACTGAGATAAGCGGATTGCGGGTCGAGCGAATCAAGCAAGCCGTGAAGCGCCCCGCTCGTCACCTGATGCATATTGGGGTCGTCCACGTAGTCGCGCTGGATGTGTTCGAGCACTTCACTGTAAACCGTGAGGGCATGGAACGCCTTGTCGTCAGAAGCTCGCGCGCGCACGTAGCCGGTCGCGACATACGCCATGATCAGAACCGACACCGCGACTACAATCTTTTTTGCCATTGAATTCATTCTGTTTTCCTCGACTCCGCCGTGGAAGACGCCCCAATTCTGTGATGCGAGCTGCTTGGCGCGGGTTTCAATTCCAAGCCGCCGACAGACATTATAATCTGTTTCGCGCGTGATGATTAGACGGATTAGCGGCTGGATTGGTTAGTCGGCGAACAACAAATGAATTCCCACAAACCCCTTTTTCATAATCACTTACAGGCTCTGATGCCTGTTATTTGTGCGCAAAAGTATGCCGGCCTGCAGGAACCTCAAACGCATCCGGGTTTGCGACAGGCATGGCAGCCGTAATGTACGTTTGCGAAATGCGATCCTGCCACGTGAAATGATCTTCGTCCCAAAGCGCCCATAGAAAACCGAGCATCAGTGTCGCGCCCGAAAGCACATACCCAAAGCTCCGCCACAGAAGTTGCCGAGTTTCCGGAAGTGTTCCATCCAGTCGAACGATCGTCATGCCTCTCAGCTGCATCCCAGGCGTTGCTCCAGCAAACGTAGTGAACAGAAAGAAATATTGCGCGTACAACAGGAAGAAAGTCGTCGCGTAAACAATCGTGTCCACCTTCTGAAACATCAATTCTCCGCCAAGCGAGCGAAAAAGGCCGAGGAATCCCGCATAGGCAAAGACTAGAAAGATGGCATCCAGCGCACCAGCCAAACGACGTTCCATGAGACCAGCCACTGGAACGAGTGCAGTTTGCGGATGAGCGCGGTCGTCTGGCGAACTCGAAAAATCGAGCTCCGGCTGAATCCGAATTTCCATTCGCTCGGTATGGCGCGGGCGAGGATTCGCCCGTGGACGCGGGCGTTCTGGAATCGGAATTTCCTCTTCGAATTCAGGCTCGCGAACGAAGGGTAGACCGGATTGCGGATCGTCAGGACGAAGTCGGCGACGGCGCACTCGATACTCCTCGAGACGACGGCTTACTTCACGGCGCCATTCTGGTTCGGGTTCGGTTTCCTGATGATTCGCGCTGACCGCGACGGGTTGCGGAACTACGCTATCTTCTGCGACGAGAGGCCCATCACAAAAGGAGCAAATATCGGCCTCTTCGAGCAGCAAAGCACCACACTTCGAGCATATCTGTATCACTGGTCCGTTTTGCGCTGCGGAAGTTCCAGTGAGGAACGGTGTAATGGTAGCACGATCGCATTCGCGCAAACCAGCGCCGTTGCAACCTCCGGCAAATGTCGCGTATCAGGCAACCCGCATCCCGCACCCTACTTCTCATCCTGCGCACCCCAACTGGGATATTTCGCACAGATTCTTACCACCGGCGCGACGGGCGCCACTCGATACCGCGCCGATTGCGACCACTCGGGGCGCGTGTTAGGCTCAATTCTCTTTTTAAGCTGCTTTCATTCTCAGGCGATGCCGAGCGCGACAGTCTCAAAAGCCTTTCGCAGGTTGGTTTCACCCTTCGCGGTTACGCTGATTTTATTCTCGCTAGCATGTAACGCTTTCGCTCAAACAACGGTAGAGTCCTCCGCAAAATCTGCTCCGAAGAAGGCGTCTCAAATCCCATCGAAGCCTTCGCCTCAACGTCCCGCCGAGGGGGGAATCGCTACCCTGGAAGCCGATCAGCAGCGTCAGGTGGGCAAAACTTTCTACGCCGATGGCCATGTCGACGTGCGCTATCAGAACTATCGCATCCGCGCCGATCACGCCGAGTACAACAGCGAAACGGGCGTTGTCAACGCGAAAGGAAATGTTCAGCTGGATTATCTGACCCAGCATGTCGAGGCTGACGACCTGCGTTACGAACTGCAGACCGGCCACGCTCTACTGCACCATGTGCGCGCCACATTCGCCCTCCAGCGTCGTCCCACGCCCACCCTTCTAATCAGCCCCAATCCTCTCTCCTTCGAATCCGACGAAGCTGAACGGATTAACGAAAATACCTACCGCATCCGAAACGCATGGCTGACAGTTTGCGATCCTGATCGGCCCACGTGGAAGTTTTACGCGCCGGTCGCAACGGTTTACCTCCGGAAGTCGGTGCATCTCGACAATGGCAACTTCCGAATCCGTTCGATTCCAGTAGTCTATCTGCCGTACGCGACTTTCCCGGCTGAACGCCGGCGCGATTCAGGATTCATGATTCCGGATCTCGGCGATAGTTCCAGGAAGGGAGTCGTCCTCGGTGAAGCCTTCTATTGGGCGCCGACGGATTGGGCAGACGCAACGGTGGGCGCCGCCTACTTCAGCAAACGCGGCTGGAGCCAAACCGCCGATATCCGAATGCGCCCCTGGGAAAATGCGCGCCTTGACGTCAGCTATTTCGGAGTAATCGACCGCGGCCTTCCGCAACCCGATGGTCCCGCCATCAACCAGGGTGGCCATGAGATCCACCTGAAATTTGTCTCCGATTTGCCCGATGGATGGCGCGCAGTCGCCGACCTTAACCAACTGTCTTCTCTCACGTTCCGGCTGGCATTCGGCGAAACTTACACGCAAGCGGTCAACTCAGAAGTTCCCAACACTGCATTTCTCAACAATAATTTCAAGGGCTTCAGCTTCGGCGTGGCCGCTGTGAGCTATGAGAACTTTCTCAGCGCTTCGCCCGAAAGCCAAATCCGGCTGCGGACCGCCCCGGAAGCGAATTTCAGTTCCGTCGACCAGGCGCCCTTTCATAATCTGCCCATCTATTTCTCCTTCGAGACCTTCGTGGGAGCCGAGCATCGCGAAGAAAATGTCACGCCTTTCAACACTCCAGGTTTTGTCGAACGAAGCGAAATCGCTCCGACCGTCACAATTCCCTTCCATTGGGGCCCTTGGCTTGACGTCACTCCGATGTTCACGCTTCGCTCTACTCACTACGGCGGGCAACTCCTCAATGGCGCGTTTTCTGGCCAGGGATTCTTTCGCACCACCGAGGAATTCTCGCTCGATATTCGTCCACCGACGCTCGAACGAATATGGGCTCACGCGGGCACGAAATGGAAACATGTAATCGAGCCGGACATTACCTACCAAATGGTCAACGGCGTAACCAATTTCGCCCGTTTCCTTCGCTTTGATGAAGACGAAACGCTTACAGACACGAACGAAATCGAGTACGGAATCACGCAACGCCTCTACCGCCGCAAAGGAGACGCCAATGCCGAGGAACTGCTCAGCTGGAGGGTCGTCCAGAAATATTTCTTCGACCCCACATTCGGTGGTGCGCTCATTCCCGGCCAGCGCAACGTCTTCCAAACGCTCGACGCTCTCACTCCTTTTGCCTTCGCCGACGAGCCGCGGAATTTCTCTCCCATCGTGAGTGACCTGCGAATCATGCCGGGAAAACATTACGACGTTCAGTTCCGTGTCGACTACGATCCGAAGCGCGGCAAGGCCACCGCTTTCGGCACCCTGTTGAAACTCCGGCCTTACAAAGAGTCATTTCTCACTCTGGCGCACTTCTCCACGACAAATCTTCCCACTCCGCTTTCGGAGAATCCTCCCGGCTTCGTTTTTCAGTCGCGCTCAAACCAGGTGCGCGCGCTTCTCGGCTATGGCGATCTAAACCGCCGCGGCTGGAATGCAACTGTAGGCGCAAGTTACGATCTCACCCAGAACGTCTTTCAAAATCAGGTGGTGCAGGTGGGATACAACGGATCCTGCTGCGGATTGGGATTCGAATATCGGCGGCTTTCGTTTGCAAATATCCGAAGTGAAAATCAATATCGCATCGTGTTTCTGATTGCCAATATCGGCTCAGTCGGAAATCTCCGTCGGCAGGAAAAAATCTTCTAGATGCGAATGCCCGCGCGCTCAGAATCTGAGCTGGCCTTTCTTACTATCGAGCAAGCCGCGCGCCTGCTTCGCAAGAAGAGCATCTCATCCCCCGATCTCATTGAAGTAGCGCTCGCTCGAATCGGACGATTCAACCCGACTCTCAATGCCTTCATTACTGTCGTCGCCGGTCAGGCCCGCGCCGAAGCCCGTCACGCCGAAAAACAACTTCGCCGACCCGGCACAAAAAGCCTCCTCTGCGGCATTCCTCTATCAATCAAAGACAATTTCTTGACGCGCGGCGTACGCACAACTGCCGGCTCGCTGATTCTTACGAATTTCGTCCCCGGCGAGGACAGTGACGTCGTCCAAAAACTCACACACGCGGGTGCCATCATACTCGGTAAAACCAACATGCACGAATTCGCCTACGGCATCACCAACGAGAACCCGCACTACGGCCCGTCGCGAAACCCATGGGATCTCGATCGCATTACTGGTGGCTCAAGCGGAGGCTCCGCAGCCGCACTGGCGATGG
>DATNKB010000367.1:0-4921 GCA_035603595.1 Candidatus Dormiibacterota bacterium | reverse complement strand
GATGCCGGCGACGAGGAGAAGATTTGCAAGATTGAAAATTACGCCGGCGAAGAGTACGCGGTAAATATTCGCAGTGTCCGCCGAATGAACATTGTTCAGGAAGCTGTCGGCGTTGTTGCCGAGGCTGCCCATGGTGAGAGCGTAGATCAGCGCGGCGAGAAAAATTCCGATCGCGTAGTCCCAGTAGAAAAGCTCAAAACGGTAGCCCTTTACGCCTTTATAGGTATTGGCCCAGGACCCCCAGCAGATCGAAGCGGTGAGCATCATCGCCAGCGCAAGGCCAAAACTTTGCGGTGTGAACATTTAGCTCCTCTCGGCGTTTCGGTTTAGGGCCGTACTTCGCGAACTCGAATGCGCGACTTTGATCTATGGGCGAACTAGAACGATGGCGCGCCCGCCGGGCTGTTGGCCTTGATAAATGCGAGCACATCGTCGCGCTTGGACATCGCGCGAGCGCCTACCTTCATGCAGCAAAGAGCGGCGCAAGCGTTGGCAAAAAGTCCCACCTTTTGGAGGTCCCACCCTTGTAGGAGCCCGTAGGAGAGGCCGCCCATGAATGCGTCGCCGGCGCCGGTGGTATCGACCGCCTTCACTTTGAATCCGGGGACATGAACGGTTTTCTCGCTCGTAGCGATCAGGCATCCTTCCGGGCCCATCGTGACGGCGACAAGCTTGGGTCCGAGATCGAGGAGCTTGCCCGCCATCTTGTCGAAATCGCGCTCGCCGGTCATTTCCTTGGCGGCTGCTTTGCACGGTTTGAGAACGTCAACAAGCTTCAGCGCTGCGACAAGTTCTTCCTGCGTTCCAAGGTTGGCTTGTGCGAAGAAGCTGGGGGAGACGTCGAGATCGAAAATAATCCGCACGTTAGCCTGTTTTGCGATTGTCATCGCCTGCTTCACGGGGACGATCGGAAGCTGCGAGGCTTCGGTGTGGAAATGCTTGGCGGCCTTGATGTGCGGTGCGAAGCGAGTGTCAACTTGGAAGCACGAAATTTTCCCGGTCACGTTGGGAAACATGTAGATGCAGCGTTCGCCTTCCACATCCACTGGAATCCAGGTGAGCGACGACATTTCGCCTTTCACGACTTCGATACCGGAGAGGTCCATGCCGTCTTGCGAAAATGCTTTTTGAATGATGCGGCCGTTTTCGTCGTCGCCGATCAGGCCGAGCCAGCCTGTGCTGGCGCCCAATCGTGCTACCTGGGTGAGATTATTCGCAGTAACGCCGCCGGCATGAATTTCCATGCGTGTCGCATTGATTTTTTCTTCCGGGCCGAGAAGACGTGGAACGATGGCGAAGTAGTCCACCGTGCAACTGCCGATTCCTACGACTTCCACATTTTTAGCCATTCGTTTCCTCGTTTACTGGGCCGGAGCGTGCGCACCAGGAGTAGGGCGAGTCATAAGTTCGATGAACATCTTGTCGAATTTCTCGAGATTCAGTTCGAGCGGTACGTGAACGAGCTGTTCGCCGAGACCGGGCTGAGAGCCGGCGATCCAGACGAGCGTATTGCCGTAGCCCGGGCCGTGCGAGTAGTCCATGTCCATATAGAGTTCGGTTTCTTTGGTGATGATGCTAGGATCGAGCCAGGCTGCGGCTGCAAGTTCGTCCCAGCGGAATTCTTCGTCGGCGTATTTTGCCAGATATTGAGCGGCGGGATTGGGCGATTTCGCGATTTCGGCAATCATCGCCTTCTTGAGCCAGGTTTTTACGGAGATGTCTACGGTAGTGTCCGTGATTTTATGCCACGGCGCTGTGTACACCATGTGGACGGCTTCTGGATCCCACCAGAAATTGAATTCGCGGCGATTTTCGGGAATCCAATCGGGCGGAACGACGGGAGCGATGCTGCCGCCCATCACGATGAGTTCTTGCGCGAGATCGGAAACTGCGGGATCGATGCTGATGGCCTGCGCGATGTTTGTGAGCGGGCCTCCCGCATAAATCGTCACCTGATGCGGATATTTGTGGACCATGCGAATGATGAAATGCGCGGCGTCGTCGTTCGACGGCTTCGTCGTGGGATTTCCCTCGACGAGCTGCGGCACTTCATAGGGGCCGTGATAGACGCCACGGATTCCGTCGCCGAGAGGCTTCTTGTTCCACGCGCCCTTGTAGGAGACTTTGCCGTAGAGCTGCTCCCAGCGAAGAATCAATTCTTCGCGATTGATGAGCGGGAAGACGGCGCCGGGGACGACGGGAATATCGGTGCGGCCGACGATTTCGAGCATGCGCAGCGTGTGAGCGACCTCTTCGTCGCGCCACATGTCACCGCTGACTACGGTGATGCCGAGTGTTTCGACTTCGGGCGATTGAAGGAAAACCAATATTGATTGCTGATCCGTGGTGGCCGGGCCGCGCGCATCCTGGTCAATGATCACTTTGCGTTTGGCTTGGGCGCTTGCGGAACTTGCGAATGAAACAAACAGGGCAATAAATAGTGCAATTCGAGGAAGGGGCCTGAAGTGCATTTCGTTACGAAGCTCCTTTGAAATCGTGCGTGCTCGTGATCATGCCGCTCTGGGGCTATTTTGAACCTGCGGCAGGTTTTGCACCGGGCGTTGGCCCCGACATCAAATCGATAAACATTTTGTCGAACTTGGCCAGATCCAAATCCTGCGGCACGTTGACGAGATTTTCGCCAAGCCCCGGCTGCGTGCCCGGCATCCAAACGAGCGTATTGCCATAGCCAGGGCCGTGCGAGTAGTCCATGTCCATGTAAAGCTGAGCTTGCTTGGTGATGATGCTCGGATCGAGCCAAGCGGCAGCGGCGAGTTCGTCCCAGCGATATTCTTCATCGGCATATTTCGCGATATATTGCGCGGCGGGGTTTTGAGACTTTGCGATCTCGGCGATCATGGTTTTGTCCATGCGCGTCTTGATGGAGATGTCGACGGTGGTGATCGTGATTTTGTGCCAGCCAGGAGCGGTGAGCGTCATGTGGACGGACTCGGGATCCCACCAGAAATTAAATTCGCGCCGGTTCGTTGTGGCCCACGGGTAGGGCGTTGCAGGAGCGATGGATCCGCCCATGATGACAAGTTCCTGCGCGAGATCTGGTACCGCCGGATCGAGACTGATCGCCTGCGCGATGTCGGTGAGCGGGCCGCCGGCGTAGACCGTCACCTCATGCGGATATTTGTGAAGCATGCGGATGATGAAGTGCGCGGCATCCTCTTCGATGGGCTTCGTGGTTGGATTGCCTTCTTTCAGGTCGGGAATTTCATAGGGGCCGTGAAAGACGCCACGTTGCCCGTCGCCGATCGGTCTTTTGTTCCAGGCTCCCTGGTAGCGGACTTTGCCGTAGAGGCCCTCCCAGCGTTCAATGAGCTCCATGCGATTGATCAGCGGATACACGGCGCCGGGAACGACGGGAACGTCGGTTCGGCCGACCAAGTCGAGCATTCGCAGCGTGTGCGCCATCTCTTCGTCGCGCCACATATCGCCGCTGACCACCGTGATGCCGAGGACTTCAACTTCGGGCGATTGCAGGAAGACGAGGATCGATTGCTGGTCGGTAGTGGCGGGGCCGCGCGCGTCCTGATCAATGATCACTTTGCGCTTTGTCTGCGCTGAGGCCGGATAGAGGAAAGAGAGTGCGACAAGGACGCTCAGTACGCATTTGGAACGCATCTTTGAAGGAGCTCCTTGGGGCCCTGTAGAATTGATCGGCGAAGAAAGCTCTAACTTTTGGCCGGCGAGGCGGCTGCGGAAATTCATTGTGGGCAAGGGCTGTTTATAGTTGGCGGCACCATGCGAGTCAAGGGAAAAGCAGAAATTTGCAGTATTTGTGCGGTGTTCCGCGAAGGCGCGTCAATTGCAGATGTTATAATTTCGCGATGATTTGGTGTTCGCATCGCCGATTCTTGATGGCTGCGACTGTGGCCGCGATCGCTTGCTTGCCTGCTTTCGCGTTGCAACTTTCCCCGAGCGAAGTGGAAAACCTGAGACAACAGGCTCATTCGGCGCTCGCGAGCGGGCAATGGGACATGGCCGTTCAAGATTATGAGAAGGGGATCGCACTCGCACCTAAAGATGCCAATCTGCGCGTGGAACTAGGCGTTGTCCTGACGAAGGCCGGGCGGCTGCCGGATTCGATCGCGACGTTCCAAGAAGCGCTTCGCCTCGCGCCGCACAATCTCGCTGCTGAGCTGGGACTCGCACAGGCCTATCGTGCTGTCCACAACTATGAGGAAGCCCGGCGCATTCTGAATGTCGCAATTCGAGAGCATCCCAAGTCGGCGGAGCCGCTGGCCGCGCGGGGCGACTTCGAGATCCAGCAGCAAACCTACGACGCAGCAATCGGTCACCTGAAGGCTTCGCTCACTCTGGCTCCTACAAATGTGGAGACACGAAACCTGCTGGCCGGCGCCTATCGGGCGAAGGGGGACTTCACCAACGCGCTGGCAGAACTGCAAAGAGTGCTCGCTCGAGATTCAAAAAATGTGCTCGCGTATTTCCTGCGCGCCGAAATTTATTCTGACCAGAACCGGGATGAACTCGCCCTCCCTGACGCTCGAAAGGTAGTTGAACTTCAGCCTGAGAAGGCGCGCGGCCGCGTCTTGCTCGCGAAGATTCTGGTAAGGACGCCGCCGGGAAGCTCGAAGGAGGAAGCTGCAAAGCGCTGCTCCGAAGCGGTGGCGGCGCTCGAACCGGTGGAAGCGGCGCAGTCCGGCACTGCTACGAAAGACTCGGAGACTTACTTCCTCCTTGCTCGGGCCTATCGATGTGCCGGCCAGTCCGAGCAAGCCGAGAAAGCAGACGCGGAATTTGAAGCAGCTTCGCAAAAGGAACGCGGCGCAAAGGAAAATGAAACGCAAGCCGCTCATCTTGTGAAACAAGCCGACGAGGCTGCGCTGAAAAACGATCTTCCGGGCGCGCTCGATTTGCTGCAACAGGCGTTGGCCAAAGACCCGAACAG
>DATNKB010000366.1:0-11643 GCA_035603595.1 Candidatus Dormiibacterota bacterium | reverse complement strand
TCGCCCGCCGGGCATGTTCTCCGTTGCGGGAATCACGGCGATCACGGAGATTGAAGGCTTCAGAAAAGCCAGAGCGCGCATTGCGCCGAGCATCGTGGCGCCGCCGCCCATGTCGTACTTCATCTTCTCCATGTTGTCGGCTGGCTTGATAGAGATGCCGCCAGTGTCGAAGGTCACGGCTTTGCCCACAAGCCCGAGAACCGGTGCGCCCGGTCGCGGCGTTTGCGGTTCGTAGCGCAGCACAATTACGCGCGGCGGCTCGACGCTTCCCTGCGCAACTCCGAGCAACGCGCCCATTTTCAGCTCGGTGATTTTGCGGTCATCGAGAATTTCCACGCCCAGGCCAACTTCCTTGGCCATGGCTTCGGCCTTGGCAGCAAGCATGCGCGGCGTGAGGCGATTCGAGGGTTCGTTGATGAGGTCGCGCGCGAAATTCTGCGATTCGGCGATGACGCGCCCACGCTCGATCGCCTCGTTGATTCCGGAGAGCGAACCGTTTCCGAATCCGGCGAGCGAGACGGATTGAATCTCCTTGTTGTTCTTTTTCTCCGAGCGATACTTATCGGATTCAAAATCAGCGACGAGAAGCCCTTCAGTAATGGCTTGCGCAGCAGCGGGGCTGCGTTCTCCCTCCCGCGTGAGAAACGCGAAATTTTTCACGCCGCGCGATTTCAAATAGCGCAGCGCGGCACCGGCGATTTTGCGCAGATCGCCAACCACGAATTTCCCGGGCTTCCCTGCCCCGACAAGGAGCAAGCGCTTCGCGTCCACGCCCTCAGGAAAATGCAAGAGCACGGTTTCGAGAGCTTTTCCCGTGATTTCACCACTCGTGACCAGAGTACCGAGTCCGCCCGTCATGCGGCGGTCGATTTCGGCGAGAGCGCCGTCTATTTTATTGTCGCCCTCAAAAACATATGTAACCAGCGCATCGGCCTGAATTGAAGAGTACGGCTGAGAATCAACCTGGATCTGCATAGTTTCCTTTCGATTTTGTCTTTCGTCTTGTGTTTATCGGCGGCGAGAGCGGCTGATCGCTTCGCTGGCTTCACGTTTTGCTTCTTTTTGTTTTTCGGATTCGCGGCGGTCGTGGAACTTCTTGCCTTTACCGACCGCGAGTTCGCATTTGGCCATCCCGTCGCGGAAGTAGAATTTCAGCGGGACGATGGTCATGCCTTTCTGCTGAATCTGAACCTGGAGCTTCTCGATTTCGCGCCGGTTCAGGAGAAGCTTGCGCTTGCGGAGCGGGTCATGGTTCCGCGAACCGCCTGGCAAATACTCGGGAATATGAGAGTTCACCAGCCACGCCTCGCTGCCGCGAATCTCGGCAAAGGCGTCCCGCAAGGCCGCCTTGCCTTCGCGAAGCGTCTTCACTTCGGTTCCGACGAGCACCAAGCCCGCCTCGAACTTATCGCCAAGGGTATAATTGTACGCAGCCGTGCGATTCTGCGCGACGATCTTGACGCCTTCGTATTGCTGCTTCTTTTCCGCCGATTTCATGAATCAAACATGATAGCCGCCGAGCGAGACGTCTCGCAAGTCGCGGATTCGCCGCGAGTTCCAACCATCCCCGATTATTCATGCATCTGCAACAAAAAGCCTCGGCGGGGGTATTAGTTTGTAAGTACGGCAACGCGGGGATTTGTTGCCGCATCACAGAGCGGATGCTAGACTTTCCAAGTCCTGAGACAGCCGAGTCCCGAGACAGCAACAGTCCTGACACAGCCGATTTTGGAGGGCGTTTTTGCTTTGTAGAAACGGTCTAATATCTTCAGCGCGCGCGGAGCGTTCCGTTCACGGAAACGCCAAACATCCCAGAACTCCCTTTCGAATCCTCAGCTTAGGGTCATCCATGGCGCTGATTGCGGCGCTGCTGGTGGGGTGCCCGAAGTCCAACTCAGACTTCCAGACCGGCAAGAAAGCCGAGGCGGTGCAGGACTACGACACGGCGCTGGTGTACTACGAGCGAGCCCTGCGCGCAGACCCCACGAACGCGGAATACAAGCTCCGCGCCTCGCAGATGCGGTTCGAGGACGGTCAATTCCACATCCGACAGGGCCGAGCGGCTGAGCAAAAGGGCGACTTGCAGCGGGCGCTGACCGAGTTCGAAAAGGCGCAGGCCGTTGATCCTTCGAGTTCGGTTGCAGATCAGGAAGTAAAGCGAACGCTCGAGAAGATCGCGGCACAGAACGCAGCCGACGCTCCCAAGGCGATGAACTATAACCCGCAGGACGACGGGATGCTTTCGGAACCTCCCGAACTCAAGCCTCTTTCGCGCGAACCCATTAACTTGAAGATGACGAACGATACCCGCGTGGTGTACGAGACGATCGCGAAGCTGGCGGGGCTCAGCGTGATATTCGATCCGGACTTTACTTCGAGACGGATCACCGCTGAACTGCCGAACGTGACGCTGGAGCAGGCGCTCGATGCGGTGGCGCTGGAAAGCAAATCGTTCTGGAAGCCGATCACGCCAAGCGTGATTTTCGTGGCGCCCGACAATCCGCAGAAACGCAAAGATGTGGAAGATGAAGTGGTGAAAACGTTTTACGTTTCCAACACTTTGACGCCGCAGGATTTGACGGAAATCGTCACGGGACTTCGGCAACTGCTTGATCTGCGGCGCATCCAGCAGGTGAACTCGCAAAACGCGATCGTGATTCGCGACACGCCCGACAAGCTGGTGCTGGCAGGCAAGATTATTCGCGATATCGATAAATCGAAGCCGGAAGTGCTGATCCACGTGCAGGTGATGTCGGCAAACATCTCCCGGTTGAGGGACCTGGGCATACTGCCGGGTCAGAGTGTTTCGCTCGCGTTTACCCCGCGAGCGTCCATCCAGCCGAACAGCACGACGAGTACGACCAGCACCACGTCAACCACATCGACTACATCGACCACCTCGACGACGAGCACCGGCACGACGATTCCGCAGATCACGCTGAACAATTTGCAACATCTTTCGACGGCTGATTACAGCATCACACTCCCGGGCGCAACTGCGAACGCAATCGCAACGGACAGCAAGACAAAGATCATCCAAGACCCTGAGATCCGGATTACGGACGGCCAGAAGGCATCACTGAAAATCGGCCAGCGGGTTCCCGTGGCAACCGGCAGCTTCCAAGCGGGCGTAGGAGTGGGCGTAGGCGGCGGTGCAGGTGTGGTAAACCCGCTGGTGAACACGCAGTTCCAGTATCTGGATGTGGGCGTGAACGTCGACGTGACACCCAGAGTGCATCCGGACAACGAAGTGAGCATGAAGCTGACCGTGGACATCTCTTCGATCGCTTCGTTCACCAATATCGGTGGCATCCAACAGCCGGTTATTTCGCAGAACAAAATCGAGCACGATGTTCGGCTGAAAGAGGGTGAAGTAAGCGTTCTGGGCGGTCTGATTCAGCACAGCGAGACGAAGAGTCAGAACGGAATCCCTGGCCTGGTGGCCGTGCCGTTGGCAAAATATCTATTTTCCGATAACAGCACCAATGTTGTGGATCAGGAAGTGCTGATCGTGCTGACGCCGCACATTGTGCGGTTGCCCTCGATCAGCGCTGCGAATCTCCGAACGATGGCGGCGGGAACGGATTCGAATGTGCGCGTGTACCGAGGCGACGCTGATGTTGATTCGGGCGCGAAGCCGGTTCCGTCAGCCGCGAATCCCGCGCCTTCCGCAGCTGCGCCCGGCGTGGCAGCAGCGAACCTCCAAGGCGGAGCGGCTCCCGCGGCTCAACTCCGCTTCGATCCACCCAGTGTGGCGATGAAGCCGGGCGACAAGACGACGCTGGGACTGAGCGTCTCCAACGTAACGGATCTTTATTCGATTCCCTTGCTAATTCATTACAATCCGGCGGTGGTGCAGGTGGAAGAAGTGCGCAACGGCGGGTTTTTATCAGGCGGCACACAAGAAATCGCCATCGTGCAACGAATTGACGAGCAGCGCGGCGAGGTGATTATTTCCGCGACGCGCCAGCCGAACACTCCAGGCGTGAACGGAACCGGAACATTGCTCGGTATCGTGGTGCGGGCAGTGGCGCCAGGAAATACGGTGCTGCAAATTCTTCAGGTCAACGCGCGTGATTCTCAACAGCGAAATATTCCAATGGTCTCCGGAGAAGCCGCCATCGGGGTGCAGTGAGGCACTATGAGCGGCGCAAATCGCAATCTGGCCTCTCGTTTTCTGGGCTCTCGCGCCTTCGCTTTGCGATCGTCCCACGGACACTGCGGCAGCCGAAGAATTCGGATGCTCGCCGCGGGTTTCACTCTGGTCGAGTTAATCCTGGCGTGCTCGATTCTTTTCGTGCTGGCGGCAGTCGCCGTGCCGCTGGCGCGCGTGGCGGTTAAACGCAGAAAAGAAGCTGACCTTCGCTACGATCTCCGCGAAATGCGCACAGCGATTGACCGCTATAAAGACGCGGCCGATAAGAACTTGATTCAGGTGAAGGCTGGAACCGAGGGCTACCCTCCAGACCTCGATACTTTGGTGAAAGGCGTTCAACTGACCGGCGCGAAAAGCCAGCGCGTGCGCTTTTTGCGGGAAATCCCGAAGGATCCGATGACTGGCACCGCGGATTGGGGCATCCGCTCGGTGCAAGACGACGTGGATTCGACTTCCTGGGGCGGGCAAGATGTGTTTGATGTCTACTCGAAGGCCATAGGAACGGCGCTGGACGGAACAAAATATTCGGACTGGTAGCAATTGCTGTTCTTTGCTCGGATGCGATGAAACTTTCTCACAAAAAATCGGCTTGCAGGTGGCGCGATTCGGTTGGGCGTGGATTTACGCTAATCGAACTGATGATCGTGATGGCGATTATCATCGTGCTCGCGACAATGGCCAGCGTGCATTACCGAAATGCGGTGCTTCGTTCTCGTGAAGCAGTGCTGAAGACCGATCTCAAGGTGATGAACGATGCGATCAACTACTACACGAGGGACAAGGAAGCCGCGCCGCAATCGCTGGATGACCTCGTTTCCGGGCAGTATCTGAGCGCAATACCGGAGGACCCAATGACGAATACGAAGGATTGGGTCCCGGTAAATTGCGATACCCTCCTGGACCCTGACCAAACCATAACGGGAATCTGCTCGGTCCATTCCGCATCGGATGCGGTCTCGCCGTTCGAGAACACGCCGTACAGCAGCTGGTAGCTCTTTTTTACATCGCCAAGCAAAGCTGGACCGCCTTTATCCCAGATACTTTTTCAGTGGGTCCCAATACCGCAACCCCCAGCCCTTAAACAGCGAATCATATTCCCCTTCCGGAAATCCGGTATGGTCGAGCATCAGCATTGTGCCGCTTCCCTGCGGTTTCAATTCAAATTTAACGACTGAATAGACGCCGGGATCCCAGTGGGTGGGTCGCCAGGCCTGAACGATCCGTTGACTGGGTATGAGTTCGACGTTTCTCCCCACGATCATTCCACCAAACATCGAAAAGGCGCCGCCCGCCGCGGGATCGATCGTCGCCCGCATGCCGGTGAAGGCGGCGAACTGTTTCGAATCGAGAATGATTTCGTAGATGCGCTGCGGAAGGGCCTTCAATTCGACTTCCTGGTGAAGCGAGGTGCGAGCCTGGTTTGCGGCGGTGCTCGGGGCTTCTCTCGGGCTCTGCTGTTGCTGCCCTCGGGCCCAAACGTCGCGGCTGGTGGCAAGCCCGCCGAACGCCACTGCTGCGACGCCAGCGATCATTTGGCGGCGTGTGGAAGCGCCGCGAGGATGGGTGGGGATTGATCGTGCGAGCATTGTATTTCTCCTGTTTTCTGTCTGAGTGCCGTGGCATGAAAGCACACGACCCCATCATGTTCAAGGTGATATTTCTGGCAGGCCGACGCGACCGGAGGTGTCCGTTCGGCGTAATAGTAGAGGGCGTGCCCGCAGTTACGCGGCTCGCTCTGAAACGTTGCGCTGCCCCTTCTGGAGCTCAACAGCCAGGCAATCAAGTGGCGCGAGAAAAGAAACGGCGCTAGTAGTTTGTTCTGCAGGTAGAAGACTTGCAGTCGAAGGCCGAGCGGAACCTCTACAGTCGAACACGGCCGGAGGTGGCTCTATTTCAAAGAGCCATCACTCACAAGCCACAACTTCGAGGTTCCGTCCAGCGCATTGGAGTTTTCCTTTTTCCTCTTACTGACCAGTCTCTTGCGCAACGGCGGTACCCGCCGGGACGAGTTTCAGATGAACGTGAATGTTGAGATGTTTGCCGACAACAGCATTGAAGTTCGAAGGACCGGGATAATCTTCCTGGCTAACACCAGTCGGAGCTTGCGGAAGAGACGACCCGTCATCCACAAGTTTTCCAGTGCATTGAGCACCGGCATAATCCTCTGCGTTGACGCTCGAGGATGTTTCACACTTCTTGTCCTCCACTACGGGCGGCCAATAAGTGTTGATAACGGAGCTCACCAACTGAGGGAACTCCTCGCGAATCACGTTGGTTGATCCTTTGAGGAGAAAGGCGTCGCTTCCTTCGCCAGTCTTTGGCGCGTGAAAAACGAAAGTGGCATCACGCGAAGTGCGGTGAATCACGGGGGGGCCGTAAACCGGGCCCGCATAGGCATCGTTGGGCGTCAATTCCACATTGCGATCAACGCGAGTTACCGTCAGAGTTCCGGCCGCTTTTATTGTGCCGTCAGCGTCCGTGGCAACGTTCTGGGAATGGAAGCAGACGAGCGTGTGATTCGCCATGTTGACGAGCCAACTCCTCTTCACTTTTCCATCTTCGTCAATGGCAGGCATCATCGAACCGGCAGGGTAGAGCTTAAAATCGACTACGGACTTGGTGGGATCGTCTTTATCGAGGCGAACGGTTCCTATCGCTCTCGTAAAACCGACGGTGAAGGTAGTCGGAGTCTTGCCGAAATCCGTTGTGCCATCCACGGTGAAGCGCGCATCGGAATGACCATTGTCAACCTTCCAGGAGCCGCTGGGCGGAGCGGGCCGTCCAGCAAAAGCGGCCGCAACGCACGCTACCAGAAGAATGGGCGCAATTCTCTTAATCATTGTTTCTTCTCCTCAGAAAATCCTGCTTCGCGGGAATGCAAGCATCCGGATTTTTCATTGTTATTGGAGTATGAACGCTGCGCAAGTGATTCAGAATTCTGGCAGCGCTACTGACCGGAACTGTATTCCTGAAATGTGCGCCTTGCAAGACCGTAATTCATTGAATCGGTTATGGTTTAGGGTTTGCGGAAAGAGCCGACTTGGCTCGTTGACTTGGCTCGGGGCGTCGCCTATTATCCCGCTGCATGTCGGACACACAGATTCTGCCCGGCCAGATCATTTCCCACTACAAAATCATCGAGAAACTCGGTGGCGGCGGGATGGGGATCGTCTACGAAGCTGAGGACACGAGCCTCGGCCGCCACGTCGCCCTAAAGTTTTTGCCCGAGGAATTGGCGCGCGATCCCTATGCGTTGGAGCGATTTCAGCGTGAGGCACGCGCCGCGTCGGCGTTGAATCACCCCAGCATCTGCACGATTCATGAGATCGGGCAACAGGACGGCCGGTTCTTCATCGTGATGGAGCATCTCGAAGGACAAACGCTCAAACATCGTATCGGGGGCAAGCCTCTGCCGATGGATTTGCTGCTGGAGTTGGGCGTCGAGGTGGCTGACGCGCTCGACGCAGCACACGAAAAGGGCATCGTCCACCGCGACATCAAACCGGCGAACATATTCGTCACCCAGCGCGGACACGCCAAGATTCTTGACTTCGGGCTGGCAAAGCAGTCCGCTCGCGGCCCCAGCCGGCCGGGCGGCTTTATGACTAGCGGCGCTGACGCGACGGTAGACCCGGAGAATCTCACGAGTCCGGGCATGACTTTGGGAACAGTGGCCTACATGTCGCCCGAGCAGGCTCGCGGCGAAGAGCTCGATGTACGCAGCGACCTTTTCAGCTTCGGAGCGGTGCTGTACGAAATGGCGACTGGCGCCCTGCCCTTCCGCGGCGATACCACCGCCGTCATCTTCAACGCCATCCTTGAAAAAGCGCCGGTGCCTTCGGTGCGACTGAACCCGGACATTCCGCCGCGCCTGGAAGAGCTGATCGCAAAGTCGCTCGAAAAAGACAGGCGCATGCGCTACCAGCATGCGGCCGAGATGCGTACCGACCTAGCGAGGCTGAAACGCGATACAGACTCCGGCCGTTCGACTGCGGCGGTAATGCCTACTTCCGGGTCCGGGTCCGGCGCCGTTCGAGAAGCCGCATTCCAACAAGCGTCGCAGAGCGCGTCCGTCGCGGTGGCGACGCCCGCGAGCGGCATGCGTGCCGCTGCAACTCCCATCGGGGCCGGGACGAGCGCGGCAGTGTCGGCACCTTCGCAGCCCTCCAGCGGCGTCGCGGTTGCAACTTCCAGGGGACGCTGGCCGCTCATGGCGGGAGCAATCGCCGCACTCGCGGCTCTCACCGTCGGCGGCTACTTCTTTACCCATCGCGCCCCGAAACTCACTGGAAAAGGTTCGATCGTGCTCGCCGACTTCACGAACACGACGGGCGACGCCGTCTTTGACGACGCGCTTCGCCAGGGCCTTGCAGCTCAACTCGCGCAGTCGCCGTTCCTGAACATTCTCTCCGATCAGCAGATCCGGCAGCAGTTGCGATTCATGGGCCAGACACCTACAGCGCGCCTGACGAATGACTTGGCTCGGCAAATTTGCCAGCGGACGCAGAGTGCCGCTGTGCTGGACGGCTCGATTGCGCAAATCGGTGGCACCTACAACTTAGTGCTCAGCGCGCTCAATTGTGCGTCGGGCGAAACGCTGGCTACCGCTTCCAGCCAGGCCACCGATAAGAATCAGGTGCTTGGCGCGCTCGGCAAGGTTGCCGAGGACATGCGGGGAAAGCTCGGTGAATCGCTGGCTTCTATTCAGAAGTACAACACTCCAATCGCGGAGGCCACCACATCTTCTCTCGAGGCGCTGAAGGCTTTCAGTCTCGGCATGCAAGCCCGCGCGAACAAAGGCGAGGATGGGGCCGCGCCTTTCTTCAAACAGGCAATTGCCCTCGATCCGAATTTCGCCATGGCCTATGCAGTGTTAGGGCAGGTGGAAAGCAATCTCGGCGAAAAGAGGGTGGGGTCGGAATACACGAAGAAGGCCTACGACTTGCGTGACCGCGCGAGCGAGCCCGAAAAGTTTTACATTGAGTCGCACTACTACGAAAATGTCACCGGCGATAGCGAGCAAGCCGTTCAGGTCTACCTGCTCTGGGCACAGACTTATCCTCAAGACTCGATTCCACACAACAACCTGGCAGTCGCTTACACTCAACTAGGCCAGTGGCAGAAGGCCCTCCCGGAGGCTCTTGAAGCGCATAGGCTCAGCCCTGACGAAAGTATCTCGTACATGGCGGTTGGTGCTACTTATCTGGGTCTCGGCCGCTTTGACGAGGCTAAGGCCATACTTAACGATGCGCTAACACGGAAACTGGACGTTCCGAACTTCCACCGCGTGCTTTATCTAATCGCATTCGCGCAGAACGATCAGGCCGCCGCGGTCCATGAACTTTCCATTTTGTCCAACAGCGCGCCAGACGTCGCCGCCGTAGCGCTCGCTCTCGCGGCGCCGTCCGAGGCATATTTCGGCCATCTCGCAAAGGCCCGGGCGTTGAGCCAGCGCGCGGTCGCAGACGCCGAAAGCTTGGGAAAGAAAGAATCCGCCGGTCATGCTTTGGCGTCGCTGGCCAGCATCGAGGCTGAAGTGGAAGATTCCGTTGGCGCCCGAAAGGACGCCGCCGCGGCACTGTCCATCGATTCCTCCATTCGCACGAAGAGCGAAGCGGCGTACGCCTTTGCACGCGCGGGGGATTCGGTTCACGCCGAATCCCTCATCGGCGAGATGGCCAAGGAACGCCCCTCCGACACTGTTGGCAACATGATCGTCCTTCCGACTATCCGTGGCGCCGCAGAGTTGGGGCGCAACAATCCTGGCAAAGCGGTGGAAATTCTACAGCCTGTTGTTCCCTACGACCTTGCTCTTTTCGGAAGAGTCCTGAGTGCGTACGGGCGCGGCCGGGCCTTCTTGCTTTTGCACAAGGGCAATGAAGCTGCTGCCGAGTTTCAAAAGGTTCTGGACCATCCCGGTGTTGTGCTCAATTTCGTCGTTGGACCACTGGCGCATTTGCAGTTGGGGCGGGCCTATGCAATTGCCGGCGATCAGGCCAAGGCGCGCGCGGCGTATCAGGATTTCTTCGCGTTGTGGAAAGATGCCGATACTGACATTCCCATCCTGAAGCAAGCCAAAGCCGAGTACGCAAAATTCAAGTAAGTGGCGAGTAAGCGTTAATGAGGTAGAATGCCGCGTTTTCCAAATTGACCTGTGCGTGGACTTACGTTCGAATCGAAGCAAAGAGGAGGGTGAACGTGGCCTCTGCTTTTTTATTTTTAGTTGCCCTAATTGCTCTGCTTGCGTTGAGCATAGTGCTGGGATCGTTCTTCACGGTTGAGACGGCGCAGGTAGCCATCGTGCAGAGGCTCGGAAAATTCGCCCGCGTTGCCGGACCCGGGCTGAACTGGAAGACGCCTTATCTTGAAACCGTGGTTCGGCGGCTGAGCATGAAGGTGCAGCAGTTCGACGTTCAGGTGGAAACGAAAACGCAGGACAACGTGTTCGTGCAAATACCAGTTTCGATCCAGTACAAAGTGATACCCGAAGGGGTGGAGGCAGCGTTCTACAAATTGTCCGATCCCGTGAAGCAGATCGAGTCGATGGTCTACAACGTCGTTCTCGGCCACGTTCCGAAAATGAAGCTGGACGATACATTCCTGAACCAGGCGGACATCGCGAGCGATTTGAGAGACAACCTTGACGCTTCGATGAAGGAATACGGCTATTCCATTGTCAAAGTTCTGATCTCCGACATCGTTCCCGACCAAAAAGTGAAAGCCGCTATGAACGACATCAACGCAGCGCAGCGAGAACGGGAAGCAACCGTGTCTCGTGCGGAGACGAACAAAATGCTTCTGGTGAAACAGGCAGAAGCGGAAGCCGAATCGAAGCGCTTGCAAGGTGAAGGTATCGCCAATCAGAGGAAGGCAATCATCGCCGGACTGAAGGATTCAGTGGAGGACTTCGCGAAAACAGTTCCGGGCTCAACTCCGCAGGACGTGATGCAACTCGTTTTGATGACGCAATATTTCGACACTTTGAAGGAAATCGCCGCGAACGATCACACCAACGCGATTTTGATTCCTCACACGCCGAACACGCTCACGGATCTCTTCGGGCAGATTCGGAATGCGATTGTCGCCGGTAACGAACTCGCAAGTCATTCAGCAATTCCACCAACGCCCACTGCCTTCCCGTCAACAAAGCCCTGACGCGCCGGTGGGCGGCTCCGATTCCCTGCTAGACGGCCAGCACTGAACAAAGTGCTCTGTCTATTCGTATTGGACTAGAGGGAGGAGTCGAAACCGATGAAAGACATACGTTATGCGCTGCGGCAATTCCTGAATGCACCGGTTTTTACCGTGACCGCTGTCTTGACTCTCGCGCTCGGAATTGGCGCAACTACGGCGATCTTCACGCTCGTGCATGCTGTGCTGCTGAATTCCCTGCCGGTGGCCAAGCCGAGCGAACTGTATCGCGTGGGCGATGTGGAAAATTGCTGCGTGAATGGCGGTCTTCAGGACAATTGGTCGCTCTTCTCCTA
>DATNKB010000365.1:0-8184 GCA_035603595.1 Candidatus Dormiibacterota bacterium | reverse complement strand
CCGTTGTTGTTGACGATGCAATTCAAGTCGATATAGCCGACGTAGCCTTCTTCTGCGAGCTTGGGTTCCATCTTGAGGAGTGTCTGATTGAAAAGATGGTTCGGACCGCTCCAGAACATGGACGTGCCCATTTCGCCGGTGGGCGGGCCGATATCGCCCGGGAATAGCTTCTTGTGCTCGAAATTGATATTGATCGGGCTGATGAAATTCTTGCCGTTGAAGAAAGCGCCCACGGCGACCTCCACTCCGATCATCCGGCGCTGGAGCTGAAAGACTTTAATTTCATCGGAGAAAGCCCGCTTGTAGGCTTCGAGCATTCGAATTACGTCTTGCCCATCCTCTTCCTCGCCTACAAATAGCCGGCGCTTTACGTTCTGCGCTTCGCCGCTGGGCTTAATGACGTAGCGCCCGGGATTCTGTGTCACGTGCTCGACCGCATCGTCGAAAGATTCAAACTCGGCGTAAGGGATGATGTTCACACCGGCTTTCTTCAGCTCCTCCTGGCCGAACGAGCGGTCGTCTTCGAGTTTGTCACCGTACGCGGTGCCGCCGATCACGGGTTTGCCTTCTTTGCGCAGCGCCTGGGCTTTCTCTCCCTGGCCCAGCGTGTCGTCGAAGACAATGATGTCCGCCCATTCTTTATCTTTCTCCCAGTCTTTCGATTTGGCGACAAAACCATCGGCAATATCGCGCTCTTTCTTGTCGCCGATGAAGTAGCGAACTTCGTGCCCTTCCTTCGAGACTTGCCAGGCGATGTCGCTGATCAGTCCGGTGAGCGAGACAAACAGGAAATTTTTCTTATCCATCGAGCCTCATGCAGCGCAAATTTGGACGGCAAGTTTACATGAGCCTGCGGCGAGAGGAATATTGATATTGGATTAAATTCGATGGCCGGCGGTCGGAGTGGCAAACAAACGGTGAGCGGGAACGAACGGCCGACTGGAACTTACGGCCGCATCATCACTTCGTTCGGTCCGGATGGCAGGGTGAACTTCGCGCCACGCTCTTGATTGAGTTTCAGAGTCTCGGGAACGTCCAAGTCCGCAATTTGAATCTTTCGTGTCCACGACCCGCTGTTCCAATAGTCAGAGGTGGTGTATATAGTGGTGCCCACGATCGTATATTTTCTGATCTCCTCGTTATGCCCGTCGCGAAAGACAAGCACGGCGGGTGGAAGCTCGCTAGAGGGTTCCGCGGCCTGAGTCCGGTGAGGGTTGGCAGCAGGGACTGGAGAAGGCGGCTTGGATCCGGGCTCCAACGCGGGCTGGCTTGATCGTTCACCGGACTGCAGCTCGCTGTAATTTGTGAGTCGCACCCAATGGTCGCCTTGCAGTTCGAGCACCAGGCCAGGTTTCGACACTGCTGCTGCGGGGGCTGGCTGAGCGGTAGCCTCGACGGTCTGGGGTGACGGCTCGCTCATCTCCGGCTCGGAATCGTAGTCATCATAGAAATATGGAACGTAGCCCGAACCTGTAGAGGAATGGTGTGAACGGCGCAGGCGCGCTATCGGTCTCCCGCCGCGGCGACCTGAGCCAACCATGCCCGCTCGGCCGCCGGGAGCGGAAGAAAACACGCCGTGCCCCTGAGCATGCGCGGGGGACACAAAGACCATCGCTCCGAGAATGGCGAGGGGCAGCCCGATCAGGCGATTAATCATGCGCTAATCTCGTACCAAACATGCAAGTCCGCTCACTTTCTCTTCTGGATTATTTATAGGCGTCGTGGCCCTGCAAGTCAAGTTGGGGGCTGTTACTGGGTCGCAAGAGCGTAAAATCGGAATTCGATCGAACGTAAACCAAGTTGGGCACCAACCCCGGAAATACGATAGAATCAAAATTGCCCAACTGATTTGACTCCGCAAATGTAGGCCCGTAGCTCAGTTGGCTAGAGCGCTACCTTGACACGGTAGAGGTCTGCGGTTCGAGCCCGCACGGGCCTACCACCCATCTGACTGATTCTACTCAGCATGAGCCAGCGCCTCACCGCTCGATTGGTGTAACTCGTCACCATTCGTCACCAACTGCAAGACGTTTTCGACGGCCATGCTGGGTTTTTGAGAGTCGTTATGCGACAGCGTGCTACCTTATCAACCGGCGACCTGCCGGAAGATGATCCACAGGCAACCCAGCTGTAGCCCCAAATGAAACCACCTTGCGATGAAGCCGTAGTCCGATCGGCGAATGCTGACGTTCCGTGCACAGCACAAGCGGCACGTTGGATCCTGGCAGCGACAATTCTCGGTTCCAGCATGGCATTCATCGACAGCACTGTCGTCAATGTGGCTCTGCCCGCACTGCAATCGAGCCTGCACGCAACCGTTGTTGGTGTGCAATGGGTGGTCGAGTCATATGGACTATTCTTAGGGGCATTGATTCTCATAGGAGGCTCGCTCGGCGACTTGTTCGGCCGTCGGAGGATGTTCCTGATTGGTGTAGGGATTTTCGGGGCTGCCTCCATTGCTTGTGGTCTTGCTTCGAACATCCAGCAGCTCGTGATCGCGCGAAGTGTGCAAGGTATAGGAGCTGCGTTTCTTGTGCCCGGCAGCCTCTCGATCATCAGCGCAAGTTTCGACGAGAATACGCGTGGACAAGCGATTGGCACCTGGTCCGGCTTCACTGCGATCACATCAGCACTTGGGCCGGTTCTCGGTGGCTGGCTAATCGAGCATGCCTCCTGGCGCTGGGCGTTCTTCCTTAATATTCCTATCGCGGCCTTGGTGATCTCGATTTCGCTGCGGCACGTTCCGGAGAGCCGTAACGCTGCTGCCAGTCATGTGGATTGGCTGGGAGCCAGCGTCGGGACCCTCGGATTGGGTGGCGTGGTCTATGGCCTCATCGAGTCTGCAAGTCTCGGCTGGGGACATGCTCTTGTCTTCGGGAGCTTGATCGCCGGAGTTTTGTGTCTGGTTGGTTTCATGTTTGTGGAGGCGAGAGAAAGTTCACCCATGGTTCCACTGACGCTGTTTGCGACGCTGAGTTTTAGCGCGGCGAACCTTCTCACTCTGTTTTTTTACGCCGCGCTTGGAATCTTTCTTTTCTTGTTCCCGATGAACCTTATCCAAGTGCAAGAATACTCGACAACTGCGACAGGAGCCGCTGCGCTTCCACTAATTCTGCTGGTGTTCTCTCTTTCGCGTTGGTCCGGTGGGCTGGTTGCGCGTTATGGGGCAAGGGCCCCGCTGGTCATCGGACCGCTGATTGCGGCCGCAGGTTTCATTCTTTTCGCGGTACCTGGTGTGGGAGCTGGATATTGGAAAGCATTCTTCCCCGCGTTCATTGTTCTTGGCCTTGGAATGGCCGTTTGCGTGGCTCCTCTCACCACAGTGGTTATGAATTCAGTAAGCCAAGACCGCGCCGGCGCCGCCTCAGGCATCAACAACGCTGTCGCCCGCATCGCTGGGGTACTTGCCATCGCAATCTTCGGGATTGTGATGGTGAAACTGTTCAGCTCTAGTCTGAATCGAAGTCTCACAGGACAACACTTTGCGCCGGACATTCTTCAATACGTTCGGGCGAACGAAATCAAGCTGGCGGGTCTTGACCTACCCTCCAACGTAGATGTCGAAACGAAAGCGCTAATCCGGATGTCGATCTCGCGTGCGTTTGTGTTTGGATTCCGAACTGTCATGTTGATCTGTGCAGGCCTTTCCCTGGCAAGTGCTGCGATTGCATTTGTAATGATTCCTGCTAAAGCAGTAGATCGCGCTCAAGTGGGGAGCACCTGACGGCTCCCTCTGTGGTGGTCGAAAACTTAGAAACGATCGCTATTCGTCGAATCGTCGTTTAAGAAATATAAACAAACGGGGTCGAGAGTTGACACGGTAGAGATCTGCGGTTCGATTCCGCGCGGACCTACCATCCCATCCTACTGACCTGCTTTGCACACTCTTTTCGGGAACGGTAAGGCCGGGGTCACCTAACATCCTGCTTGATGAAATCGCCAAGCAGTCCAATACTCTTTCTGTATCAAAGTTTAGGACCGAACATGGCGAAACCAATTTTGCTCAGTGTCGACGACGACACCGACGTTCTGCGTGCGATCGAGCGCGACTTGCGAACGAAATACGGCGCTGAATTCCGTGTGATCGGGAGTGATTCTCCCGAATCGGCACTCACGCTTTTGAAACAGCTGAAACTGCGTAATGACAGTGTGGCATTGCTTATTGCCGATCAACGAATGCCTCACATGGACGGCGTCACGTTTTTGCAGGAAGCGATGCATGTGTTCCCTGAAGCGAAGCGGGCTTTGCTCACCGCCTACGCTGACACGAATGCAGCTATTGACGCCATCAATCAGGCCAGCATCAACTACTTCTTCTTGAAGCCGTGGGATCCTCCCAACGAGCACCTTTATCCCCAATTGGATGATCTGCTTGACGATTGGCAAGCTTCGTATCGGCCAAAATTTGAGGGCATACGAGTGCTAGGGACGCGCTGGTCGCCAAAGTCCTACGAATTGCGGGATTTCCTCGCGCGCAATCGCGTTCCGTATCAGTGGATAGACATCGAAACTTCTGCCAATGATCCGGAAACAAAGCGTCTGTTGGAAGTCTTGGGGCCAGAGGCTTCGAGTCTTCCCGTTGTACTTTTCCCGGATGGCACAAGGCTTCTTGAGAGCGTTCCAGCACAAGTCGCCCAAAGAGTCGGTTTGAAGACCCGCGCCCAAACCAATTTTTATGATTTGGCCATCGTGGGCGGAGGTCCGGCGGGTTTGGCTGCTGCAGTCTATGGGGCGTCAGAAGGCCTGCACACGGTGATGATCGAACGCGAAGCTCCTGGTGGGCAAGCCGGAATGAGTTCACGCATCGAAAATTATCTGGGGTTTCCCACGGGACTTAGTGGCGGCGATCTCGCTCGCCGCGCCGTCGTGCAAGCGCAGCGGTTCGGCGTAGAGATTCTGTCGCCTCAGGAAGCGGTTGCCATACGCACCGAAGGGTCCTACCGAATAATTAAATTAGCGGATGGAGACGAGATTTCCTGTCACGCACTGATGATCGCCACCGGCGTGCAGTGGCGGCGACTCGAAGCGCCGGGCGTCGATCGTTTGCAGGGGGCGGGCATCTACTACGGTGGCGGCGCCACGGAAGCCTTGTCCTGCAAGGGTGAGATCGTTTATGTGATCGGCGGTGCGAATTCAGCGGGGCAGGCAGCGATGAATTTCGCTAAGTATGCCGAAAAAGTGGTTATCGTGGTTCGCGGAAGCTCGCTATCGAGCACGATGTCACAGTACCTGATCGACCAAATCAAAGAAGTGCCCAATATTCAGTTGTGGGCGAACGCGAGTGTCGCTGAGGCGCACGGCGAAACGCATCTCGAAGAGATCTCATTTCTCTGTTCGGATACCAACAAGATCGAGCGTGTGCCGGCAACTGCGATGTTCATTTTTATTGGAGCGCTCCCGAGGACAGACTGGCTAGCTGGTGTCGTCGAGCGCGACGAACGCGGGTTCATCCTGACGGGTCCCGATCTGATACGAGACGGCCAACGCCCGAAGGGCTGGAACCTCGACCGAGATCCCTTCCTGCTGGAAACGAATGTCCCGGGATTGTTTGCGGTAGGTGATGTGCGCCACGGTTCCGTAAAGCGGGTGGCTTCTGGAGTCGGTGAAGGATCGGTCGCCGTTCAATTCATCCATCAATATTTGAGCAAGGTCTAAATGGTCGAAAAATCAGACCTCCGTCGCGTTCCGGCATTTGCTGATCTGCCCGACGATCAACTCGACTGGTTCCTCGGCAATTCGCAAGAACTTCGTGTGGCGGTCGGGGATACCTATATCCGCCAGGGCGATCCCGCGGACTGGATGTGTGTAATTCTCGAAGGCCAGTTTCAGTGGCGCGGTGACCTGGGCGGGGATACTGTCACATATCCAGCGAAAGCCGGCGACGTCACCGGGATCTTACCGTTCTCCCGGATGAAACGGTACAGCGTAACCTTTCGAGCGCTCACCGAAGGGCGGCTCCTGAAATTCCCGGCTTCTCTGTTCCCCGAACTTGTACAGAAAATGCCGGAATTGACCGCTCGCCTGGTGGGATACCTGTCCGACCGGGTTCGAGAAACCACTCGCGTCGAGCAGCAACGCGACCGCTTGGCTTCATTGGGAAAGCTTTCAGCGGGGCTCGCGCATGAACTTAATAATCCGGCGTCTGCTGCGAAACGTGCCACGAGCCAGTTGCGCGACGTGCTGAAGAAAATCCGCGACGCCAGCCACGAATTGGGAAGTCGTGATCTGACTTTGGCGCAGAAAGCTGAAATCGAAAAACTTGAAACTGCTTTCGTCCAGAGCAACGAGGTGCCGCCGGACCCTCTAGCTGTCAGCGATCTCGAAGAGCAGATCGATTCCTTGTTGCGGAGTCACGGCCAGAATGATTTGTGGCAGATGGCAGCAGACCTGGCGCGGAAGAACGTCAAGCCGGAAGCGCTGGAATCGTTGTTCGCCACCCTTGATGCAGACACCGCCCGCGCCGCTCTGGTCAGGATCGCGGCCTCGGTTGAGGTGGCAACTCTGCTGAACGAAATCGAGAGCGGCACATCGCGCATCTCCGACTTGGTCCGGGCAATTAAAGAATACACATACATGGATCAGACTCCGTTGCAAAACGTCGACATCGTGAAAAGCCTGGAAACCACTCTTACCATTTTGAATCACAAGCTCAAGCACGGAGTCGTCGTCGAGCGCGAGTACCAAAAAATCCCTCTTCTTGTAAATTCATTTGGCAGCGAGCTCAATCAAGTTTGGACGAATATCATCGACAATGCCATCGATGCTATGAAAGGCGAGGGCAGGCTTCAAGTCCGAACGTATCGCGAGGACAATTGTGTCGTAGTTGAGATCGCCGACAATGGACCGGGAATTGCGTCCGAAGTGCAACCGCATATCTTCGAACCTTTCTTTACCACCAAGGGAGTCGGCGAAGGCACGGGCCTCGGCCTCGACACGGTTCAGCGCATCGTCAAGAAGCACAAAGGCAGTATTCAAGTGAGCTCGAAACCCGGCGACACGCGGTTTCAAGTGTGGCTCCCTTTGGCAGGAGCCTGACTCAGGACTGCTCGCTCCGCCTTCGGTTAACGGTGAGCCAGTGAGGGCACGCGACCGATACCCGGCATGTCGCTGCCGCGGCCACCTTGAAGTTCCGCGCAAACCGTGGTCAGTTCATCGGAAATGGAAGCCACGTACTCGCCTGCTATTTCCTGAAGCTCTCTTAGATTTTCGGGGTCGGCATCGTCCATGTTGCTGGATGCGTTTTGGAGATGTGGAACCTGCAAACGGTAATAGGTGCAGCCGGGCAAGGCCCGCAATTCAAAATCGACCGCCTCAGAAACGCTGTCCATCAGCACCGGGACAATTTCTTTCGCCCAACCGATCAGGCCCCAATCCTTGGCTGAAGCATAAGTGATCTGATCCTGCCGGTCACCGGTTCCAACGGAAACGACAGTGAATGCGAGTGCCTGGGGATAAAGCGAGCGCGCTTCTGCGTAAGCCGCCATGGAAGGGTTGTTGACGAACACGCCTCCATCAACTAGCGCGTAATCCTCGGCGCCCCTCGTCAAATGGAGTGGTGGAAAGAATGTAGGGGCAGCAGAGGTGGCTCGTGCGATGTCGGTGAGTTGCCAGTTGTAGGTGGGATCCGATGCGATCTTGTGGCTCTTGAAGAAGAAAGGAATCTGTCCCTGCAAATCATAGCTGGAAATCAAGAGGGGAGTGAGGGCGGATCTAAATTCTGCGTCGCCAAAGAATTGCTTGAGGGCAGATTCCAGGGCATCAGGCCCATATTTCGGCAGAAACAGCTGGCGCTCAGGCGTCAAAATACTTTTCCGGAAGATAGCAGGGCCATTTTGGACATAGAGGTCGAGAAGTTCACCCGGAGAGTACGGGCCAGTGTTCTTGCAAGCGGTGCCGATTCCCAGCGCGATAATGCCGCCGGTGGATGTTCCTGCGATTAGGTCAAAAGCTTTGAAGAGATCCATGCCGAGACGAGTTTGTATCTCAGCGAGAATCACGGCGGGTATGATTCCGCGAATTCCGCCACCGTCAATGGCCAAGACTTTTATGGACGGCATCGCGTTCTCGATCGCGGACAGAATCCAGTGTCGTGAGGCGATACTATGATCGAGGCGGTATCTTGTCAATAATCTAATATCGAGGCAGGAATTTAAGAGGCTATTGGTCAGGTAAGTCCGGATGGTG
>DATNKB010000364.1:0-20678 GCA_035603595.1 Candidatus Dormiibacterota bacterium | reverse complement strand
CGCACAGGGAAAAACCAGTCGGGCGGCTCGTCGTAGGCAAGCGCATCCTGCTCGGCGACCGCTTTCTTCAGCGCGTCCATTGCCGCTGCCGAATTCCCGCGAGCTTCCGCCATTCTCGCGTCCAAAACCGCGCCCGAAATCTGCATAATCGCCACTGCTTTCGTAAACCCGAATCCCTGCTCTTTCGGAATCTTCGCCACGGCCGCATCAAAAGCTTTCTGCTCGCCTTCGGCATCGGGAATCTTGCCGGTCGACGCGAGCGCCATGCCGCGCGCGAAATGCCAGAACGCCACGTTCGCCAGGAGCCCCGCCTCCGGCTGCGGCATCGCCAGCACATCCGCCCACTGCCGGAATCGCACGCGCACCGCCATCGGATAAATAAGGAATCCCTCCGTCATGCCGAGCGGCATGCCCTGCGCGCGAGTACGGATATTTTCCGCCAGCGTCTCGGCGGCTTTCCGCGCTTCGTCGGACTTTCCCGCTTGCATCGCGGCATACGCGAGAAAGTGCAGGTTATGGCTGTAGTACATCGCCGGATACATTCCGGTCGCGCCCGTCGCCGCGATGTAGTTGCGGTCCACATCGGCTGCGGCGGCGTTGCTCTTCATCGCGGCCGCGTTATCGCCTACGCGCGCGTAAATATGAGAAGGCATGTGCACCAAATGACCGGCGTTGGGAACCAGCGTGTTCAAGCGATCCGCGCTCTCGAGTGCCCAGGCAGCGTGCGGTGAAGCCTCGACGGCGTGAATGTAGTAGTGATTTGCGCCAACATGATCCGGATATCGCGCCAACACAGATTCCAGGACGGCGATCATCTCAAGCGTCCCCTCGGCGGGAGCTCCGTCCGAATTCCACAAACCCCAGGGCCGCAAATCCATCATGCTTTCGGCATAAATCGTCGCCGCGTCGGGATCATCCGGGTAACGCTTCGCAAGATCGCCCATGGCGCTCGAATAGTCGTGCGCGAGTTTCGTTAGGTCAGCGTTCGGGTCGCTCGAATAACGCAGCGAGAGCGTCTCGATGTAAGCGCGCTCGCTGGCAGGACCAGCTGCGGCCAATGATTTTGCTTTTTGTACCGCGTCATACGCAGCCTTCTCTTTTTCGGGGTCGCCGGGATCGTTGTAGTTCGGGCCAAGCGCGAGAGCGACTCCCCACCACGGCATCGCCGCATTAGGATCAAGCTCCGCGGCTCGCCGGAATGAGCGAATGGCCTCGTCGTGGTTGAACGCGTAGACGAGCGTCAACCCCTGATCGAAGAAACGCTGTGCTTCCGGGTTCGAAGTCGCGATCGAGTGGTGCAGCGAGCCCATCCCCGGAAGAATCGTGGCGGGAGCAGAATCGGCTGCGCCCGGGCTGTGCTGAGCGAAATTTGCGGGCGCTGTCGCAAGGCACACGAGCAAAAATGCGAGCGAGATTCCAGCAATCCGGCTTTTCACGTGAGTCCCTCCGGGAAAGACGTTCGGCAGATTCTAGGCAGACCAAGACGTGCGGTCAATCATTCGGTGAGCAAAATAAGCTATTGAATTACAGGCGAGGTTCAAAAACTCTAAATGAAAACGGCGCGGCCAGATTCGCGCTACTTCTTTTCTTCGGTTGGGGCTTGAGTTGTGGTCGAGGGCGGAGTGTTCGTCGGAGGATTCGGATTTGGTTGGTCGCCCCGCATGCCATCTTTGAACTCACGCACACCCTGGCCCAGGCCGCGCATCACTTCGGGAATCTTGCGGCCGCCAAAGAGTACGAGCACCACGATGGCGATAATCAGCAAATGCATCGGGCTGTCCCACATCACTCACCTACCTTTTCTGGCCGCACTACATCCGCCCTGCAGCCAGTCCGACCATTGATACTGGCTAGAGTATAACACGCTCGTCCCCCACGCGGCGCGTCACGCGTTCCCGATCGAGGTATTCAAGCAGGGGAATGGCGTATTTTCGGGTGATTCCCGTAAGCTCTTTAAACACAGGGATTGGCAGCTTGTTACCGCGTTCTTTGCGGTATTTGGCGAGCATTTCCCGCAGTTGCGCGACGGCCGCGTGGTGAAAAATCAGTTCGTCTGTCACCTTGATCAGCACTTTTTCGCGCAGCAGCATCTGCAGAATTTTCTGCGCGCGCTTCGATTCGACTGGTAGCTTTTCGAGCACAGCTGCAAAGCTCGGGACCGACAGACCAGCGCGCTCGAATTCCTTTTCGATAAGTTCCTTCGCTTTCGCTTCCTCGGCGGAAAGTGCGATCTCGCGGCCCGCGCGTTGGACCAGATCTCCGGAGACAGTGACGATTCCAGCTTTCGCGAGATCTTCGAGAGCCGCAGCAAAGATTTCCGCGCTCGTTTTTCCCGCCCGGCCGCGCAGATCTTGTTTCGGAATCCCCGGCAAAAGCGGATTGGCTTGGTGAAATTTTTCAAGGGCGATGCGCTGGCCGGCCGCACAAGCCGCCACGAGTCTAGCCGAAGCAATCGTGAGCGGCTGGTCACCAATTACTCGTACGCTCTTGGCAGCCTCCAGGTTCTTCACGATCTGCCGGATTTCAGAATCACTCCAACCGGTGCGGGCGGTTAATTGCGAAAGGTTCAAGCCCTGCGGTGCGGCTTCTGCGAAAGCTGCAAGAATCTCTTCGCGATTGCCGCGTTCAAGCGTTTCAAGAAACGGTGCGACCGTCGGATCGACGCGCTTGTGGCGCGGCGCCTGAACATCGAGAGCCGTTCCGCCACCGATGGTCACGACCGGAGAAAACTGGCGCAGAATAAACCGGTCGCCCGGAAGCAAGAGAACAGATTGATCGAGACGCAATTGCGCCAGCGCAGACTGCCCCGGAGCCAATTCGTTGCCGGCGATCAAAACGACGTCGGCAATGGCCTCCGCCGTTCCTTGATGAAAATGTACGCGGGCGCGATTTTTCAGTGGCCTCGCCGAAGCGAGTAACGTGAGGCGAGCGTCGAGGCGCTTGGTCGGTTCGAATACGCCGGGCGGCCCGAGGACCATCCCGCGCTGAATCTCTTCGCGCTCTATCCCAGCCAGATTCACAGCGGTGCGCTGGCCTGCCATCGCGCGAGACACTGCCCTGCCTCCGGAATGCAGTCCGCGCACGCGAACACGTTTGCGCAGCGGATACAGTTCCGCTTCATCCTCGGCTTGCAGCGAACCTGAAACGAGCGTGCCCGTCACAACAGTGCCGAAACCTTTCATCGAAAATGCGCGGTCAATCGGCAGGCGAAAATGCTGCGCGGCATCTTTCGCGGGCACGCTTTCAGCGACGCGCAGCACTTCTTTCTTGAAGGCATCGAGGCCGGCGCCGGTTGTCGCGCTGACGGGCACGACCGGAGCGCCTTCCAGAAACGAGCCGCGAACGAACTCGTCAATTTCGAGGCGAACGAGGCCGAGAACATCGGGATCGACGAGGTCGGATTTCGTGATGGCCACGATTCCGCGTGGGATTCCGAGCAGGCGGCAAATATCGAAGTGCTCGCGCGTTTGCGGCTTGATGGATTCATCAGCGGCAATCACAAGAACGACAAGATCAATACCACCGACACCCGCGAGCATGTTGCGCACGAATTTTTCGTGGCCGGGAACGTCGACGAAACCGAAACGCACGTCCCCGAGATCGAGAAAGGCGAATCCAAGATCGATTGTGATGCCGCGCCGCTTTTCTTCTTCGAGGCGATCGGGATTCGTGCCTGTGAGGGCTTCGACCAGCGTGGATTTGCCATGGTCGATGTGCCCCGCGGTGCCGACGATGACGTGCTTGGCGGTTTCCATCAACAGGATTTGATGCGATGGACGATGCTAGCGGACGTGTGGCGGCGCGTCAAATTGGGGTTGGGCCGCGAAAAGCCCACGACGAGTGGGATTGAGCCAAAGGCAAATTTGGAGTGCGAGAGCTTGCTCTCGCTTTCATAGGGCGGGGCTTGCCCCGGTTTTGCGCCGCGTCAAGTCGCGAACGCGCAGAACGAAGAGTCAAGAAAGAAGCGGCGCGATGCGCCGCGCCCCGGCAAGCGGGGGCATTACAAAGCGGCGGCAAGCCGCCGCACTCCATACTACTGGCCGGTGCCTTTTTGCTGCAGCGGGGGGGCTGTGGTGGAGCCTTTGTATTTTGGTTTTCCGAGTTTTGTGATCCAAATACCGGAATTGATGTCGTTGAAGAAGATCAAGCCGTTGGCCGGCTGCGCGCCCCAGGCCCATTGCACGTTGGGACGAAAGCCGCCGGGATCGCCGGTCCAGAGACGCGCGATCTCGCGCCCTTCCGCGTAGAGGTTGCCGCGAAGTTCGCCGCTGATATCAACCACGCGCCCGCCTCCGGCGTAATCGCCTAGAACCAGCATGTCATCCAGCGCCCAGACGTTGTGAACGCCGCCTTCGGGCACTTCGTAGTAAGCGACTTCCTTCGGATGCTCGATGTCACTCACGTCCATCACGTGGCAAATGCCGCGCACCGGGACGCGTTCCTTGCTGTCGATATCGAACATAGCCGGAAACACTTCGTCGCCGATGAAGACGTAGTTCTTGTAGCGAAAAGCCGTGTGCGTTCCGGCAAGCCAGTCGTTTCCGTAGAGCTCAAAGTGATTGTACTTATATTGCGAAACGAGCTGCGGATGCTCGGGACTGCCGCCCTTAATGCCATTCCCGACGTCGAGAATAATCATGCCGTCGCGCCAGTAGGCGAGGTAGGCGAGACCATCAAGCACATACAGATCGTGCAGATAGCGGCCCGTTTCCGTTGGCCCCATCGGGCCGCCGATCGTTTGCGCGGTGGCGTTTTCGGTTTGCCAGCGCGCCACTTCCTTCGGATGCGCCACATCCTGAAAATCGATGATGCGCAGCGAACCGGTGGCGTCGTCCGTGATGTACGCGTAATGGGAATTGATGAACGCGCTGTGGACGCCGCCCGTAACGGTTTCGGTGTACTCCGACAGTACTTTCAGATGCGCAGGATCGGACGCGTCAAAGAACACGATGCCATTCTTGCGGTTCGACGCGCCTTCGCGCGTGAACACGCCGACTTTTTCGTCCGGCGTAGTGCTCACGTCGTTGACGAGCCGTGCGTCCACCTTCATCGAATCGAGCGCCTTGGGATTCGCGGGATCGGAAATGTCGTAGGAGTAGACGCGATCGGCGATCGTTGAAACGTAGAGGTGGTTGCCGACGATCCATTGCTCGGACGTCTGTAGGACCGTGCCGTCAGTGGGATTCTTCGAGGGAATGTGAGCCACTACTTCGATATTGCGCTCGGCATTTCGTGGCGCGACGGTGATGGATGCAACCGCGTCGTGCCGGCCGATCGAAGCTCGCACCAGGAAGGTTCCGGGCCTGACCGCCACGAAACCGCCATCCGGGTAAATCGAAGCGCCGGCGCCAGAGACGCTCCAACTGGTAAGCACGTCCTTCACAGGGCCCTTTGCGCCCTTGGCCGCGGCGGTGAAATGCACCACGTCGCCGGTTTTGGCGTTCGTGTCACCGGGCGTCACGGTGATGGATTGCACTGGGTCAGCAACGACGTGCAGACTCGTTTCTGCGCTGGCCGGCCCGGCAGTCGCCTGGAATTTCGCGGTACCTGGAGCGATAGCGGTCACGAGACCGGACGCGTCGATCTTCGCGATTGCCGGTGTGCTCGATTTCCATTGAATCGGGCTATCGGTGCGCGGGTCACCGTTCGAGGAACGCGCGGTGGCGGATAATACCGTCGAACCTCCTACGGCCAGCGCCTGCGAGACGGGCGCGATGTCGATCCTTGCCACAGGCGGAGTGACGACGGTGACGTGCGCGATCCCGGGCTTCTCGTTGATCACGACGCCGACTGTGACGATCCCGGGCGCGTGGAAGACGACGACGCCCTTATCGTCGGCGCCGGCTACGTCAAACGGAGCGGCAAACCATACCGTGGGCTTGACGTCCATCACTTTGCCGGAGGCGTCTTTTGCGACGGCTTTAAATTGCACCTTGTCGCCGACATGAACTTCGGTGCCATTGGGCGTGACTTCTATCGTGGCAGGCTTTGGCGCTTCCGCGGGTTTCGCTGTTTCGGCAGGCTTCGTGTCCTGCGCGCGCACCACAGGCGCAAAAGCGATCGCGGCGATTGAGACCGCACCCAGCGCGCACTTCTTGGCGAAGTTCATGTACTGCTCCTTCCGAGTGGAAATGCTAGCCGCACAAAGTGACTGCTAGGCGGGAAATTGTCAAGGGGAAGGCGAGCGCTAGCGGTTCTGCGCTGAAGCCGTTGCGATTTCTTGCGCGACGGCGAGGGCCGCGGAGCGCGGATCTCGTGCGGCCGTGATGGGACGGCCGACGACGAGGTAGTCGGCGCCAGCCTTAATGGCTTCTGCGGGTGTGGCGATTCTTGACTGATCATTTGCTGAAGTTGCGGCCGGGCGAATGCCGGGGACAACTATGAGAAACTTCGGGCCGCAAGCCCGCCGAATGGCCTTCACTTCCTGAGCCGAGGCCACAACGCCGTCCATCCCGGCACTCTTGGCGAGCTGCGCGAGGGCAATAGCTCGGCTGGCAGGCGACCCCAACATACCGACGGCACGCAGGTCTTTCGCGTCAAGGCTCGTGAGGATCGTCACGGCTAACAGAGCCGGACGGGATTTTCCGCTGCCGACGGCTTCCCGGGCTGCGCGCATCATCTCGACGCCTCCTGATGCGTGCACATTGACCAGGCGTACCCTCGGCAACTTGGCAGCGGCGGCGACCGCACCGGCCACGGTGTTCGGGATGTCGTGGAATTTCAGGTCGAGGAAGATATCAAAACCAAGGCCCGCGAGCTTTTGAACAGCGCGCGGGCCTTCGGTGGTGAAAAGCTGGCTGCCGACTTTGAACATCCCGGCTACGCCCCGTAACCTCCGGGCCAAAGCCAAAGCTGGCCCTAGATGGTCGTAGTCCAGGGCGACGATCAGTCGGCGCGTTCCATGGTTCGTTGGCGTGCGGGCACCTCGAGGAGTTCCAGCCGGACTTTTGCTACTCCGTGCTGGTCGAATCCAAGCCGCCTTGCGACTTCGTACGAGACGTCCAGCTCGCGGCCTTCGACATAGGGGCCACGGTCGTTGATGCGAACAACTTGGCTGCGGTGGTTGCGCGGGTTTACCACCCGCACGATGGACCCAAGCGGAAGCGTCGGGTGAGCCGCAGTGGCGGCATACATATCATAGGTCTCGCCATTGGCGGTAGGCTGACCGTCGAAATCGTCTCCGTACCAGCTGGATGTGCATTCCCACACCGCGAGCGGCTTTCGGGCCGAGGCGCTGCGAAGCTTGGCCGAGTTAAATGTGTTTCGGGACGAAGCAGATGCCTCGTCGCTCGGTTTGCCGGATGCAGTTGGGTTGATCGTGGGGACGAAGACAAGAAGTCCCATCCCTAAAAACGCCGACTGCATAATCACGAAAAGCTTAGCTCTCATTTTCACCTTAACTTTATTTGAATCAGCAAATTATACCTTTTCGAGAGTACGAGGGGCAACCACTTTATGTCCTTAAAGAACCTCGTAAGCTGCTGATTTCAAATACCCTTTCGTCCCGGCACCACATTTCGAGGCCACCCACTAACTTCTCCGACGCCCGCGGGTCCACAAAATGGGCCGTTCCGATCTCAACCGCAGAAGAGCCAGCCAGCATATATTCGACTACATCGGCCGGGCTCTCAATACCGCCGAGCCCTATAATCGGTATGTGAATCACCCGATGTAGGTCATGCACCAGCCTTACGGTTATAGGTTTTATGGCCGCGCCCGACAACCCTCCCGTCGTACTGCCGAGGCGGGACCTCCGATTGTGTGCGTCTATACACAGTGCGGGGTAGGTGTTTGCGACAACGAGAGCATCGGCACCCTCGGCTTCGGCTGCCTTTGCTGTAAGTGCAATAATTCCAATACTTGGAGAGAGCTTCACCCACAGCGGGCGCTTTGCCGCCTTGCGAGCCGCAGCGACGACGGCTGAGGTCAGCTTGGGGTCAGTACTATATTCGATGCCTCCTGACTCGACGTTTGGGCAGGAGATGTTGAGTTCATAGGCGGCCAGCCCGTCCGCATCTTCAAGGATACGAATCACTTCAACGTATTCGGAGATAGTTTTGCCGAAGACGTTGGCGATGATGGCCGTTTTGAAACGCCGGAGTTCGGGGAGTTTTTCGGACACGAATGCGCGGACGCCAATATTCTGCAAGCCGATGGCGTTGACCATGCCGCCAGAGGTTTCGCAGATCCTGGGGGAGGGGGCGCCAGCCATGGGCTCGAGCGAAAGGCCCTTTACGACCAAGCCTCCCAGGCGGTTCAGGTTGACGATTGGAGCGAACTCGACGCCGTAGCCGAAGGTCCCGCTGGCGGCAATGATCGGGTTCTTGAGAGCAACCGTACCCACGCTGACGCGGAGGTCAACGTGAGCGGGCTCGGTGGGCCGAGGGGCGCTGACAGCCTCGGGCGAACTCATGAGGGCAAGTCTAGCACGCCGGGCTAACAGCGCACCGGCCGATAAAATAGTCGCTGGGCGGTCGCGTCGTCGGCTGCGATTGCGGGGGCTGTATGTTAGGATGTCGCGCGATGCGCGTCGTCGAAAAACGGCAGTTGCTCTCCCCCGAAGAAATTGGCCGGACGCTTCAGCGGCTGGCTCACGAAATCGTGGAAAAGAGCGGCGGGACAAAAGACCTCGCTCTGATTGGCGTACGGCGGCGTGGTGTGCCGCTCTCACAGCGGATTGCTGCGATTATCAAGACGGCGGCGGGCGTAAGCGTGCCGGTTGGGACGCTGGATATCACGCTGTATCGCGACGACCTCTCAACCGTGGCGCAGCAGCCGGTAGTCCACTCAAATGAGATTGATTTCCCCGTGGACGACCGCGACATAGTGCTCGTCGACGATGTCTTGTACACAGGACGCACCGTGCGCGCGGCGATGAATGGGCTCTTCGATCTTGGACGGCCGCGGCGGATCCGGCTTTGCGTCCTGGTGGATCGAGGGCATCGGGAGCTTCCGGTGGAAGCGTCGTTCGTTGGACGGCTGGTGGAAACGAGCGATACCGAGATTGTGGAAGTGCGCCTCCGGGAAATTGACGGAGAGGAGCGTGTGATGCTGGTGGATCGCGTTACCTGAATCCGCGGCGATCGTTCCGGAGGCATTGGCCAAAAGGGAAAAAGTGCTGCAGAGATTGGAACACCTGCTCGGAATTGAGCCTCTTACCCGCGAACAAATCACTTTTATTCTCGATCAAGCAGCGCCCTTCCAGGAATTCCAGAAGCACCCCCTGAAAAAACTAGCAACACTGCGCGGCAAGACGATCGCGCTTGCGTTCTTCGAGGCATCCACGCGCACGAGGATCAGTTTTGCCACCGCCGCTTCGCGACTCGGCGCCGACCAGATGAACCTGCAGGCGGAAGCTTCGAGCTTGAAGAAGGGCGAGTCGCTTATCGATACGGTGCGCACGCTCGAGGCGATGCGGCCAGACGGAATCGTGATGCGCCACAGTGCTTCGGGTGCGGCGGATTTCGTAGCCAAGCGAATTGAGATTCCGGTGCTTAACGCGGGCGACGGCACACATGAACATCCTACACAGGCGCTGCTTGATGCACTCACGATCCGCGACCGCATCGGCCGGCTCGACGACTTGCACGTGACGATTCTGGGCGACATCCTTCACAGCCGCGTGGCGAGGTCGAATATTCATTTGCTGAGTAAATTCGGGGCTGCGATTACTTTGTGCGGGCCGGCGATGTGGCTGCCACGCGAATTCGAAGATATGGCGCCAAGGGTGCGTCGCGTGAGTCGAATTGAAGATGCGCTCGATGGAGCCGACGCGATCATCGTACTGCGAGTGCAGACCGAGCGTATCCATGAGCCAGCGATTGCAGCCGAGGAATATATCCTGGGCTATCAGCTGACGCGCGAGCGGCTGCGCCTTGCGAAACCCGAGGCAATCGTCCTGCACCCCGGGCCAATGATTCGAGGGCTCGAAATCGATCCGAGCGTGGCGGACGGCCCGCAATCGTGCGTGCTGGAGCAGGTGACCAACGGCCTCGCTGTGCGCATGGCGCTGCTCTACCATCTTGTGGGCGGCGCACCGACGGATGCGCCACATCCGGCTGGTTCCGATGCGGTGTCCAAGTCGAGTTCAAGTTCAAGTTCCAGTTCCGGCGCCGGGACCGCGAAGGGGAGTGCCAATGCTGCTGGTTAAGAATGGACGCGTGATCGATCCCGCGAGCGGCACCGATGCCGCGATGGATGTATTGCTCGACGGCGCGCTCATTTCAAAAGTAGGCGCGAATCTTGTGGCGAATGGCGCCGAAGTTTTCGACGCGAAGGGCTTGGTGATCGCGCCCGGCTTCATCGATCTTCATTGCCATCTGCGCGAGCCTGGCCAGGAAATGTCCGAGACCATCGAAACCGGCACACGCGCGGCGGCGCGAGGTGGATTCACCGCCGTCTGCACGATGCCGAACACGCAACCGGTAAACGACAGCGCATCGGTAACGCGCGGAATTGTCGAACGCGCCGCTGCAGCTGCGAGCGTCCGGGTGTGGCCGATCGGCGCGGCGTCGGTGGGGAGCAAAGGCGAAGCACTCGCAGAAATCGCAGCAATGAAAAATGCCGGAATCGTCGCAGTAAGCGATGACGGCAAACCCATCGCAAGTGCCCGGCTGATGCGTCAGGTGATGGATTACTGCCGCGCGCTCGATCTTCCGGTAATCGACCACTGCGAAGATGCCTCTCTCTTCGCCGGTGGAGTGATGCGCGAGGGGCCGCAATCGATCAAGCTCGGACTAAAAGGAATCCCCTCGCAATCGGAATCCATTTGCGTGGGACGCGATGTGGAAGTGGCCGGCCTCACCGGCGCGCGGCTGCACATTGCGCACATGTCAACAAAGGCTTCCCTCGAATACGTGCGCTGGGCGAAAAAGATGGGGCTGCAGGTCACCTGCGAAGTGACGCCGCATCACTTCACGCTCACCGACGAAGACGTGCAATACGACACGCATTACAAGATGAACCCGCCGCTCGCGTCACGCGCCGATCGCGACGCTCTCATCGAAGGCCTGGCCGATGGAAGCGTCGACGCGATCGCCACGGACCACGCGCCGCATCACCCCGCAAGCAAGGACGTGGAATTCGACCGGGCGCCCTTCGGAATCACAGGCTTCGAGACGGCGCTCGCGCTCGGGCTGAGCGAACTCGTGCATCCCGCGAAAATTTCGCTGGCTCGCCTGGTCGAGCTATTCACCACCGGTCCGGCACGTGTTCTCGGCATCGAGCGAAAAATCGCAGCCGACGAGCCGGCCGACTTGACGATCTTCTCAACCGAGCACAAGTGGACGTTTCGCGCAGCCGACTCGCCGAGCAGATCGCGCAACACGCCCTTCGACGGCCGCACATTTCGAGGCGCACCAATGGCAACCGTCGTCGCTGGCCGTCTGGTATATCGCCGAGAAGCAGCAGCCACCGCGAAATAGCGCCGCGCCTTCCATTTCCAATTTCTATTTTCTAATAGCTGAATGAAGGGCGCTTCTAGTGTGCGGCGGGTTCTGATGCAGGATGCATGCCGTGCTGCGGTACTTCGTGAATTCCGCGGGCGGGCGCTTCCTGATGGAAGCGATACAGCTGGTTCAACGGGCCAGCACCCTTTCCGATCGCATACGACTTCTCAATCGCCTTCGTGACATAAGCTTTCGCTAGAATCACCGCTTCACGAAGTTGCTGCCCTGACGCAAGCTGCGCAGCAATCGCCGCGGAAAACGTGCAGCCCGATCCATGCGTGTTAGGGCTTTTCACATGATCTCCGCCAAACGTTTCCACTTCGCCGCCTGCCTCGCACAACACATCGATCGGCTTATCCAGATGCCCGCCGGTGACGACCACCGCCTTCGCGCCCATCTCGATCAGTTTCTGCGCGGCCGCTTTCATGCCATTCAAGTCTTTCACTTCGATGCCAGTAAGAAATTCCGCCTCGGGAATGTTCGGAGTAATCACGCTCACGCGCTTCAGCAGTTCGTCGCGCACGAATTTCAGCCCCGCGGTATCGAGCAACTCTTCGTTCCCAGCCGTCGGTCGAAAGACGGGGTCGAGCACCACGTGCGCGAATTTGTGCTTGTCGAGAAATTCCGTAACTACAGCTGCGTTCCCGCGATTCGCCAGCATCCCGATTTTCACTGCAGCGATTGTGACGTCGTCCACCAACTCCTCAAGCTGCGCCCGCAACTGCGCAGAAGGCGTCGGATGAACGGACTTCACGCCTTGCGTCGATTGCACGGTGAGCGCCGTAATTGCGGCCACTCCATAGCAATTGTGCGCCGCGAACGTCTTCAGATCCGCGGCCACACCAGCGCCACACGACGGATCGAATCCGGCAATGGTAAGAAGAATTGGGGGGGCGTGGTTCGTATGATTATTCAAATCGACGTGCCCTCCGCGCGAGGCACAAAAGCCGGTCCGCTCATCTTTCGGGCGGGCCGGCAAAGAAAAATGTACGCGTGTTGCGGCACCACACGCAAGAGTAAATTTCAGCCGCGCATCGTTTGAGAGTTTTGGAAACGAAACGATAGGCGCAACGCTAGTGTCTGAACGAAACTGTGATAGGGTTTGCAGGTTTCAGAACGAATGCGACCCTCGCGTATAATAGTTGGAGAATGACAAGTACAATTCCGGCCACTGGTCCGGCGGCTCGTCCGGAAGGAATGACGAAGTCGGCTATGAGCCGTATTCTTGCCATCGATTACGGCCGTAAACGAATCGGGCTGGCGCTGTCCGACGAACTCGGAGCGACGGCGCAGCCGCTGATGACGCTGCAGCGCACGAATCGCCGCGACGTGATTCGCCGCCTGCGGGAAATTTGTGCGAAGCACGGAGTAGCGCGAATCATTGTCGGCCACCCGCTGCACATGACGGGCGAGGCCGGCGAAATGGCCGCCGAAGCCGCGTCCTTTGCGACGCGGCTTTCGAAAGAGCTGGGAATCGAAACAGAACTTGTCGATGAACGATTGACCACCTGGGAGGCAAGGCAAACGATGACAGAAACAAAATCGCGTCGCAAAGGCGAACCCATTGACGCGATTGCCGCTGCTGTTCTGCTGCGCGACTATCTCGTGACCCATGCGGAGAAAATGAGCCCCAACAATCGGAGAGAGCGCAGCGAATCATGAAGCGGCTTGGCCTAGTAGCGCTTCTGGTGATTGCAGCGATGGGAGCCGCGGCAGGCTGGCTCGACTCGCAAATCGTGCGTCCCTACACGGGGCACCGGCCGGCAAAAGCTTTTGTCGAAATTCCACATGGAACCTCGCATTGGGGCGTCGCCGGCATTCTGAAGAAGGACGACATCATCCGCAACCGGATGGCTTTTGAACTTTTCAGCCTCTGGCACATTCGACATCCTCTGCAAGCCGGCGAATATCTAATTGACCAGCCGCTCAATTCAAAACAGGTTTTCTGGAAAATCGCGCAGGGCAGAATTTTCCTGCACTATGTGACCATTCCGGAAGGGTGGTCGATGTTCGACATCGCGGCAGAACTCGATCGCCAGGGTGTTTGCTCATCGGAAAGCTTTCTGGCCGCTGCCCGCGATCCCGCTCCGATTTCGGACATCGCCCCGAACGCCAAATCGCTGGAAGGATTTCTGTTCCCGTCGACATACCAGTTCAAGCGGCGCACCACATGCGCGCAAGTGGCTGAATCAATGACGTCGCATTTTCGCGCCGTATGGACCGAGTTGAATCCCTCGGGCACCACCAGCTTTCCCGGCGGCCTTGACGCGATACAAACTGTCACGCTCGCCTCTCTCGTGGAGCGCGAGACGCCCCGGCCCGAAGAGCGGCCGCTGGTCGCAGGAGTGTTCTACAATCGCCTGCGACTCGGTACTCCGCTGCAATGCGATCCAACCGTTCAATATGCATTGCAGCTCGCGGGACGGCCGGAACAAAACGTGCGGCCAGAACACCTGCGCATCGATTCTCCCTACAACACGTATGCGCATAAGGGCCTGCCTCCGGGTCCCATTGCAAATCCTGGCGAAGCTTCGATCCGCGCGGCCCTGAATCCCGCTTCAACGGATTACCTTTACTTCGTGGCCAACGATCAAGGCGGCCACTTTTTCAGCAAGACGCTCGCCGAGCACAATCGCAACGTGGCCCGCTACCGCCAGCTATTGAGAGGCGACGCAGCCGCGGACCCCGCTCCTAAAAATCCCGGTCATCGAGGCGGCTTGTGAGCCCAGCCAAGTCACATGCGGCGGACGCAGGCGAATCGCGCACCAAGAAAGCGCTGATTCTCGAAGTGGCACGCGAACTGGCGAAGCCACGTTACACGCCCGCCGAAATCGAGCAGATTCGCCGCAAGCTGATCGCCAATCTCGGCGCGCACGGAAAAACCTCGGTGGAATACATCGTCAGCGTGCTCGAGGAAGCAGGCATGCGCGTGGTGATGTCCACAAAATCGGATACCGAAGGTCAGTACGAAGAGGAGTTCAGCGATCTTCTTCACTTTTCCACACTCGACGAAGCCGAAATGTGCCTCGTGCGGCTCGATGAGCTGTTGCGAAAATTTCTAGCCGAAGAGGAAAGCGCCGCCGCCGAGCGAGTTCGCGAAGTAGCACGACTGGGACGCCGCCGCGCGGAGATGATCGCCCGCAATCACAAGGTGGATGCGGCGAAACGCGCCGAGAAGGAAGAGATCGCGCAGTGGTTCGGGATTTGGCTCAATACTCCCGACGCGTTTTTCGATTGGCTCGAAGTCCGCAAGCAATCGCCGGATTTTCGATCAAGATTCCCTCAAACGCCGGAAGAAGAGGCGTAGGTTGCGTTACCTGCTCGACGTTGAACCGCTCGACCTCGGCTCCGATGTACGCGCGGTTGGTCTCGAATTGGTGGAAGCAGACGAAAATCGCGAACCTGTTCGCGGCCCGGACGCCGCCAAAATTTGGAGCCGCGTCCTCACCGCTGCCGCGGCAACCACGCCGTGGGCGCTCGATTTTTTCAGCCACCTCGATCGCGTAAAGGATTATTGCCAGCGCCACGAGATCGGTTTCCGCGAAGCCAGTCATCGCTCTCTGGTGATTCCCGCGCCTGAGTTAAACGTGCTGGAGCCCCTGCTCGATCGCTTTCAAAGCGAGACGTTCGGCGCTCGCGCCGGCGACCTTGTCTCAGCGGGCGACCCTGAAGTGGAAGGCGAACTGGCGCGTCGCGGCGTTGACGGTTATCACAAGACTTTCACGAAATACTTTTTCTGCGCCGTCTGCAATTTCGAAGATGGCTCCCTCGTTTTACTCAGCGAAAAACTCTGGGCCAGCGAAGTGATCCGGCGCGTTCGTCCAATGCTCGAAGGCCTCGAAGTAGACGTTCGCCTCCCGGCCTGACGGCGAAAACCTGTCGAAGGTGAGTCCGAGGGCCAGGTTTCTAGTCTGGCACCTTGGTACGTCTGTACCATTTCCCTAATCGTTCGTTCTAGTACACTAATTCTAGAGACCAAACAGATGGCCCCGCTGTCGCGTGAGTTAACCGTGTCGGACTCGACGCTCCAAAATGCCCGGACGTTTGTTCGCAGCCTGAATGTGCTGCTTAAGTACTCCCGCCTCTATGGCTTAGAACATACGCGCTCGGCCGAGCAATTCAACTCAGCTTGGAAGGAACTTGATGCTGCCGTATTAGCGGCGGGCGAAAGAGGGCTTCTGCTCGGCGCCTCCGGATCGCAGCTGCTGCTCGATGGAGTGCCGCTTGAGTCTACTCCCGCCGAACGCAAATTTGCCGATTTGCTTACGGACGCAAACGTAGCGAGCATCTCTTTCAGTCCCCAAGTGACGCGCGAAGATCTTCTTGCCTTCGTTCGCTCGTTTATGGAGTCCGCGGTCAAGAGCTCTACGCTTGCTCAGCGCCTCGAGGCAAATCTCGGCAGCCGTTCTGGAATCCGACTCAATGAGATTCGATTCGTGCCGGAAGATGCTGCGTATTCGGAAGGGCGCGTTGCGGCTCAACTCACCGTGAAAACTTTGGGCGGTGATGCGGGCATGGTTACAGACTGGCTTAGCAGTCCGCAGAAAATGATTCAGCTGATCGCGGCTGCGGAAGGATCTCACGGAGGCCCCGGCGGACCAGAAACGGGAGGGCCAGGAATTGGATTAGGTCCCGGATTAGGAACGGGTGGAGGTGCGCCGTCAGGAAGTGGTGCGGGAGGCGGCGGCCCATACCCTTCGGGATCGGGAGAAGCTGCACCAGGCAGCGGCGCCGGAACCGGCGGCTCGTACGCAGCAGGATCGGGCGGCGCAGCTGCTGGCAGCGGAACCGGAACCGGAGGACCGTACGCCGCAGGTTCGGGAGATGCAACTGCGGGAAGCGGTACGGGAGGCGGCCCATACCCTTCAGGATCAGGAGAAGCTGCATCAGACAGCGGCATCGGAGCCGGAGGACCGTACGCGTCAGGTTCGGGAGGTGCAGCTGCGGGCAGCGGTGCGGGAGCGGGCGGTCCGTATGCAGCGGGATCAGGTGAAGGGACACACGCAGCAGGATCGGGCGGCGCAGGTGCTGGCGGCACAGCTGTTGGCGGTGCGGGGGCGGTCGGCCTCGGGGTAGGTGGTACAGGAACTGGCGGCGGCATTGGCGGCGGAGTCGGTTCAGCAGTTGGCGCCGGAGCGGTTCCCGGCGGACCAGGCACCGGCACTGGCGGAGTGCTCGGAGGAAGCTATGTCTCCGGAGCTCCAATTGCGAATCAGGCTGCGATTTCCAAGCTTGAAGAAGCCGATCTGCAAAGCCTGCTGCGGCTGCTCGTGCAATTCGGCGAGGCACAACACGCGAAAACTCCCCAGCAAAATCCAGACATCTGGAAGCAGCGCATGTCGGCCCTGCCTCCCAACGCGCAGATCACGCTGCGCCAGGCGCTTGCCGGCGTCGCAGCTACTTCCCCATCCGCGAAAATGGACGAGGCCACGTTGCTGCGCCTCGCGGAAGACCTCGCCATCAAATTCGCGCTCGATCGCTTCCAGCGCGGCGAAGTGCGCGTGAATGCGGTGCGACAGATGCTCGACCGCATGGGCCACGAGCTTGGGACTCTACGCAAACTTCTGAAAGCGCGCGAAGAAAAATTGGCGAACGCCGGCGTGAATCTCGAATCGCATGCCGACGTGCTCGATCGCCAGTTCTGGGCAGCTGTTCCGGAATCCGGCAAACGCCAGGTGCTGATGTCTGGAGAGGCCTGGTGCATTCCGCCGCGCAACGTTCAGCAGTACGTGGAAGAATTGCTTGGCCGCGGTGAATCGGACGCCGCCGGCGATATCTTGCTTCAATACGCTTCGTGCGTTCGCAACAAGGACGCCGAGGCCCGCAAGAAAGCCGCCATCGGCCTTGGTCAACTCGCCGAGCTTTACAGCAAAGCAGCGAGCCAGCGGCTGCAAGATGCTCTGGTGCAAATTGGCCAGCAGATGGCGGAGGAGAGAGACGTTGAGCTGCAAACACTGCTCAGCGCTGCTTTCGTCCGTCTCAGCCAGGAATCCGCCGCGCGCCGTTACTATCGCGCGATGCAGCAGGCGCTCGATTCGATCGCCGAACTCGAGAATTCGAAACCAAGCTGGGTGGCGAGTCTGCGGCCGCGGCTGGGTGTCGAGAATCGGGTCGCTGACTTCATCGAAGAAGCGCTCACCGCCGAGACGATGCCCGAGGGCCTCATCGGCGTGCTGATGCGCATTCCGCAGGCGTCAGCTGAGCAATTGGGCGTTCGACTCTCGCGCTGCGCGCGTCGCACCGAGCGCGAAGCAATCGTTGACCTCGCGAAGTCTGTCGGCGCTCCGTGCGCGCGCCATCTCAGAGAAACTCTAAAGAACGAGCCATTCCCGAAAGCAGCCGCCGCCGTCGGATTACTTAGCCGCCTCGATGTTTTCGCGGTTGACGAAGTCCTTCCCGTGCGCTTGAAGGAAGGCCAGCGCAGCTTCCACGACGCTGTGGTGCGGCAGCTTTCCACAGCAGGGGCACCCGAGCGCGGGCAGGTTCTTGCAAACTGTATCGAACTGATCGATCCCGTGATTTTGCCTCTGGCGCTCGACGAAATCGGAATGTGCGGCGATCCGGCAACTGCTTCAAAGCTTCTGAGACTGGCGGAAGGAGATCTTCTGCCCGAGAATTCCGACTACCTCCGCGTGAAGGCAATCGAAGCGCTGGGCCGCATGCGCGCGCCCGCTGCTGCGGGTCACCTGCGGCATTTCGTCGAAGCCCGCAAAACCTTCGGCTGGGTCTATCCGGAAGAGATTCGCATGGCCGCAGCGCAAGCTCTCATGAAACTCGACCCTGCCTGGATGCAGGCTTTCCTGCCGCAGTGCGGGTTGGACGCGTCGGTGATGGCTCTCGCGCCGCTAGACGCCATCCCCGAACGTGATTTCGTGCGCCACCGCCGTTACCGCCGCGTGCGGTTGCCGCGCAACGTGCCCGCTGTGATTACTTCAGCTCGCGGAAAATATTCATCCGCCATCAGCGTGCTGAGCCTCGAAGGCGGCCTCCTCAGCGGCGATATACAGATACCCGTCGGCACAGAAGCGACCCTGAAGATTCCCGCTGGCCTCCGCTCCATCAGCATGCGCGCTGTGGTTCGGTTCGTGCGTTCCCATCAAGCCGGCTTCGAAATGGTCGGCATGAATCTCGAAGATCGCTCCAAGCTTCGCCGCCTTCTCGTCTCGCTCGGGGACGATCGCCCGCCCCGCATGGATCGCTCGGCCGAGCCGCCTATTTCTGAATAACGCCGCAGGCAATGCGGGCGCCGGAATTTCCTGCGGGGTCGGTCTTGTAATCATCCTCTTTTTCGTGGATCACGATTGAAGTTCCGCCCTCATGGAAAACTGAATTCGGGCCGTCGCCCAGAGTCACCATCGTGTCGAGCAGTGTCGCTTTTCCCGTCCCGTCGGCTTTTACTTCAATCATCAAAAGATCACCGGCGTGCGGCCCGTCCGGATTATCTTTGCCGTGTTTCTTCGTGTCCGGGTTCAAGTGTCCGCCTGCGGTCGTGAAAGCTGGTCCGTCGCACTTCCCCACTGCGTGAACATGAATTCCGTGTTCGCCTGGCGGCAGTTGCGAAACGTTCACTTCAATTTTAACGCCTTTTTTCGCGGGCACTACCTTGGCACTGCCGATGTTCTGCCCCTGTGCGTTGACGATATCCGCGTGTGCTGATTTCGGCGCCCCTTGCCCAAATGCCACCGTAGAGCAGAGCAACGCCGAAAGGAAAACGAGTACAAGCTTGCTGTAAGACATAGGGGATCTCCTCAAACGTGAAGTTGATGCAGGGCCGGCCCTACGTACCACGAGAATACACCTTCTTGGATGCTGCAGCCTTGCGGTGGAATGCTCGAAATCCTCTGCAGGATCAAAAATTTTGGATTAGATTAATTGTTCGTAGTTGGCTTGCCTCCGGCTTTTGCTGGAGGCTTCGCGTCTGCCGTTTGCGCCGTCTTATTGGAATAGATCTGCTGGATCCACGGCTCTAGAATTTGTGCGGCAACAGCCCCGCCTCTCTCCGACCAGTGACCATCGCATAGCGAATATGCGAGAAAATTGCCGCCCGACATCGCATCCATTTCGGGCAGCAAGTCCTTCACTGGAACATTGCGTTGTTCTCCCCATTTTTCAACCAGCGGGCCCAACGGGTTCGTCCCAGTGTTGTGCACGCGCTGGAAATCGATGGCGTGCGGTATTAGGACCACGGCCATCTTCGCGCCGCGTGCGTCGGCAGTAGACTTGATGTCGTCGAGCGCCTTTTCGAGGCGCGCAATATCCGTACTGTTGTAATCGTGGTACCCCGAATAAGGACTGAGCTGCCACCAATACAACCGCGAATTAACGAAGAGGCCTATGTGATAGGAGGCGAGATAGGCTCGCAGGATTGCCTTGGCGTGATCCGAAAAACTTTCTCCGGCATTCGGGTCGAAATGACCTGTGTAAAAAACAGAGAGATCATCCGCGTAGAATGGTCGATACTCGCCGTTTCGTCCGTGTGCCTTCCAGTAGGCAATATCCATGTCGTGAAAATCATTGTCCGGTACGAAGCCTACCAGCACCAAATCGTGGTCGAATTTCGAAGCCAGCGTCTTGTAGCTAAGCGCATATTGCAATGGCCCAAAGCTTCCGCTTCCGAAGTTGAGGTATTCGCGGCCCGTGTCCTTCTCAAGGATATTCGTCAATCGCTTATCTGCTGGCTGCCCAACGCCCTCGATCATCGAATCTCCAAGGACGACTGTTCGAGGAGCCGAAGAATGCACGCTTCGCTCCACATCGCGCGCTCCGTAGCTGTTCGTATCGTAGGCGACGCTGTAACAGCCTGACTTATGAATGAAATGGCCGTTCGCCCGGTGCCACATCCCGAACGAAGGGTTGTTATCCACCCAAAACTCGTTGTATTCCACGTGATAACTGGGCTTGCTTCCGGGCCACTTCGTCACATTGATGTAAATCAGAGACGCCAATTCGGTGAGAACCGCGAAAATTGCGAAATTGATTGCGAAGAGTCGTAGCGCCGACAGGATCTTTTTTAGGAATGGACGCCGCTGGGAAGCAACAGCAACCGAGGCGGTCGCTTCAATGGTTTGCGGATAAACTCCCAGGCCGCCCGGTGGCGTGCTTGGTGTTTCAGACTTGCCCATTGCACCTCGGTCTTAAAGGAAGTTTAGGCCCGAAACACTATCAGATCAGAATTGTATCCCATCTTGTTAACCGCTTCGTTAGGCCGATTGTAGGCATCTCGACTGCCCT